>NZ_JBFHIA010000395.1:0-1504 GCF_041596715.1 Phaeovulum sp. | reverse complement strand
GCGCCGAGCCAGACGAAAAACGCAACCGGTGCAAGCGCCAGAATACCGATCGGGGTGCTGAAATCGAGGTGCGGCCACTGCCCCGCCTCGGTCATGCGCAGCACCATATCGGCTAGCTGAATCGTGTCGCCTTCATGCTTTGCGATGTAGAGGCCGCCATTCAGCAGCATCGCCCCGCCCATCAGCACGATCAGCCCGAAGAGTAGGCTTCCTAGCAGCAGCGCACTCGCTCTTTGCATCGCAGCCTCTCCGCATCTGTTCCATGTTTTGGCCACATTAGCTGGGCAACGTAGCGGTGTGAACCTTTCGTTCAAACAAAGGCCACAGCGCTTGCGCCTGTGGCAGAAACGGGTCGGGCAGAGATGAATATGATGGCCTCAAGCGTGCTGGCACCAGTGCCGCCGAAGAGCATAGCTGAAACCGGGCTTTCGCCCGTAATGCTGCGTGATCTGCTTCTCAAGACGATGTTCCGAACCAATCTCGAGATCTGTTCGTCGATCGCGCGCGTGCTGGCGCTGACGGTTCCGGTGACACAAGAATTGATCGACCTTGCTCGCAGCCAGCGCCTGCTGGAAGCGACCGGCACCTTGCACGCCAATTCGGGCGGCGAGATGGGGTATCAGCTGACCGATGCGGGCAAGGCGCGCGCGCTCGATGCATTGGCGCAATCGGAATATTACGGTGCCGCCCCGGTGCCGTTGGCTGCCTACCGCGAACAGATCGCGCGCCAGTCGATCCGCAATATCCAGATCACGCGCGATCAGTTGACCGCCGCGATGGGGCATCTGATCCTGCCCAAGGAACTGCTCGACCATCTTGGCCCCGCGGTATCCTCGGGCCGCTCGATCCTGATGTATGGCCCACCCGGCAACGGCAAATCTTCGATTTCGAACGGTATCCGCGACGCGTTGGGCGACCGCATCTATATTCCGCGCGCCGTAGAATATGCAGGCCAAGTCATCACCGTATTTGACCCGATCGTGCATACAGCTGCCGAGGAAAGCGTCGAAGACCCCAACAGCCTGCGCCGCACGGGTAACCGCTTCGACAGCCGCTATGTCTATTCGTTGCGCCCGACAGTGGTGACCGGCGGCGAGCTGTCGCTTGACATGCTAGACCTTACCTACAACCCGACCGCGCGCACCTATACCGCGCCCTTGCAGATGAAATCGTCAGGTGGGGTGTTCATCGTAGACGACCTTGGCCGTCAGGCCGACCCGCCGCAGAAGCTGGTCAACCGCTGGATTTTGCCGCTTGAGGAAAACCGCGATATTCTTGCGCTGCATTCGGGCGAAAAGTTCGAGGTGCCGTTTGACACGCTGGTGATTTTTTCCACCAACTTCCATCCCAACGAAATCTTCGACAAGGCGGCGCTGCGCCGGATCTTTTTCAAGATCAAGATCGACGGGCCGAACCAGCAAGACTTTCTGAAGATCTTTGCGATGGTGGCGCGCAAGAAAAAGGTGCCGCTGGACGAACGCGCCATGCTGCACCTTATGCGCGT
>NZ_JBFHIA010000394.1:0-1513 GCF_041596715.1 Phaeovulum sp. | reverse complement strand
CCGCCATCATGTCTTGCATGGATTTGGTGTAATCTTGGGTCTTGGTCATTTGGGTATCTCCTGTTCAGGCGCTGGGGTGCGGAATGAGAGCCCGCCAATTTCTGAAACAAGATATACGCGCCGCACTGCGGCATTTCAAGTAAAATAATGCTGCGGTGCAGCATCGACATTTTACAGCGCTAAATCAGTTATTTGGGCTTTCCAGAACATAGGTTCCCGGGGCAGCGGCCAGCACCGGATGCGCCGAATCACCCAGCGCGCGTGCAGCAATTCGCTTGCCAGACCGCTCTGCCAGCCATGCGCCCCAGCGCGGCCACCAGCTGCCCAGATGGAACTGCGCGGCTTGCTTCCATGTCTCGGCATCCTCGACGGGCGTGTCCGAAACATAGTGCCCGTATTTGTCTTTGCCCGGTGGGTTGACGATGCCTGCAACATGGCCCGACTGGCTGAGAATGAACGTCTTGTCCTTGGCCCCCATTTGCGCCACCCCGGCGAAAGACGCCTTCCACGGCGCGATATGGTCGGCCTCGCACGCAACGGCGCAGAGCGGAACCTTGACGCCGGAAACCTTCACCTTTTCGCCCAGCACGGTAAAGCCCTTGCCTGCGAACTCGTCACGCTGGCAAAGCCCGCGCAAGTATTCCACCGCCATCTTGCCGGGCAGGTTGGTGCCATCGCCGTTCCAGTAAAGCAGATCAAAAGCCGGCGGTGCCTCGCCCATCATGTAGCTGCGGATCGCGGGGGCATAGATCAGGTCATTTGCGCGCAAATAGCTGAAGGTCCGGCTCATGAAATACGAGTCCAGCACGCCGTCGCGCTGCACCTGTTGCTCGATTCCGTCAACGAAATCGTCCTGTAAAAACGCCGTGAACTCGCCCTGATCGGCAAAATCGGTCAGCGTCGTGAAGAAGGTGGCGGAATTGATCGACTTGTCACCGCGCTTTTGCAGCAGTGCCAGCGTCAGCCCCAGCGTAGTGCCCGCGATGCAATAGCCGACCGCGTTGACCTTGGGCTCGCCGGTGATCGCCTTGATCTCGCGGATCGCGGTCAGATAGCCGTCCTGCACAAAATCATCCATGCCGATCTCGGCGTAAGAGGCATCAGGGTTTTTCCATGCCACCACGAACAGCGTGAAGCCCTGATCGACGATCCAGCGGATCAGGCTGTTTTGCGGCTTCAGGTCGAGAATGTAGAACTTGTTGATCCACGGCGGAAAGATCACCAGCGGCGTCTTGTGCACCGTTTCGGTGGTGGGCGTGTACTGGATCAACTCGAAAAGGTGGTTGCGAAAAACCACGCCGCCTTCCGAGGTGCCAATATTGACCCCCACCTTGAAGGCGTCACGGTCGGCCAGCGTGATGACCAGATCGCCCTTGCTCGCCTCGATATCGGCCACCAGATTTTCCAGCCCCCGCACAAGGCTTGCGCCCTCGGTCGCCACGGCGCGCTCTAGTGCATCGGGGTTGGTGGCCAGAAAGTTCGTCGGTGCCATCATGTCGATGATCTGGCGTGT
>NZ_JBFHIA010000393.1:0-1521 GCF_041596715.1 Phaeovulum sp. | reverse complement strand
TCGGCGATGGCTTCGCGGTCGATCGCCCAAGCCACGGCCTGACGCAAAGTGACGTCTTTCAGAATGTCAAAAGGTGCCGGGGCGTTGATACCAACCGAAAGCGCCAGATAGCGGATCGGGCGGCTTTCATGCAGCACGACCGAACCGTCTTGCGGCATCGAAAGCATCATCTGCGGCGTTACGTCGGCGATGATGTCTATCTCGCCATTCTGCAACGCCAAGATGCGGGCGTTGTCATCGGCCATATAGCGATAGGTGATCCGGTCGATGTTGCGCGGCGTGCCCCAATAGTCGGGGTTGCGCACCACGGTCATCGAAACCTTGGGATCATAGCTTTCCAACAGATAGGGTCCGGTGCCAACCAGATTGGCGGCGCGGTCGCCGGTATCGGCGAAAAGCGAGGTCCCACGGTGCGTCATGTTTTCGATCACCAGTGCCGAGTTCTTTTCGGAACGGAACGAAAAGCGCATCTCGTCAAGTTTGACAAAGCTTTCCGGGTCGATCTCTAGAAAGTCGCTTTTGCGCAGGTCATTCAGGCGCAGCGCCGCGATTGCGGTATCTGCGTTGAACGCGCTTCCATCCGAAAAGCGGATGCCGGGGTGCACAGTGATCGTGTAGATGCCGTCCGCGTAGTCCCAGCTATCAAACAGCAGCGGTTGCGGGAGGAAGTTTTCGTCCGGTTGCACAGCCGTTTCTACAACCTGCGCCGCAGGCCCGCGGGTGGTAAGCGTGAAGTTGTTTTCCGCGACCGAGTTTGAATCACGCATCACCGCGATAGTAAGCGACGTTTCGGCATTGGCCACAGGCGCAGCAAGTGGCAGGGCAAACAGGGCAGCCGCCGCTAGGCGTGCCGTCAGAGATGCTCTGAACATGGTGGTTTCCTTTGATCTGATTTCAGGGTGTAGCTGAGGTCAGATCAGGGCGGGCGGCCCTCGTGGAGCATGCGCGCGCGGTGCGGCGCTGGCTATGAAAATGGCTTCGGCCACCACCACAAGGCGGCTGAAATGCTGATTGGTCAGTGGCAGGACAACTGGCGCAACTACGGGTGCAGCGGCCACTTGATGCGCGAAAAAGTCGCAACCGGCATCATTGCTGCCTTGCGGCACCTCCTGCCCGTTGGAGGCCGAAACACGGATGGTGTCGATGACCCCGCCCGCGCAAATGACATATGTGATTGTGTCGCCGACCCGCTCGGCCATGGTGCCCGGCGGCCGCAGAATCGCGCCCGCTAGCACAACAAGTGCCAAAAGTAGCCGTAAGGCCGTTATCCACGGGCGCTGGGCCAAAGAGCCTCCTCAAAGTTCGTTGGAACAGGATGCAGATCTCCCGTTCCGCGTCCAGCTTATACTAGATACAGGCTTGAAGGCATCCGGTCGCTGCGTAGTATAGTCGCATGCGAGAGGCGCTTTCCCACCCGGTTTACCGCAAATTGCTGGCCGCGCAGGTTCTTTCTGTGTTCGGCTCCGGCCTGACCACGGTGGCGCTTGGGCTTTTGGCATTCGAGTTGGCGGGGGCGAATGC
>NZ_JBFHIA010000392.1:0-1558 GCF_041596715.1 Phaeovulum sp. | reverse complement strand
CTTCCTGGCTCGGGCGCAGGCGGCCCTTTGGTGCCTTCAGCTCAAGGAAGAGGATGCGCCCGTCGCAAAGCACGATGAGATCGGCAAAGCCTGCATAGACGCCCATGCCAACCAGGATCGCCTGGCGCTTGGCCCCGCGGGGTCCGGGCTCGGTCACCTCATTGGCGCAGTGATGCACGATCGCCGTGCGGGGTAGGGCGAGCCGCAGCGCCCGCACCACCGCACGCTGCAGATCGGCCTCGGGGGTGCCACGGCGCGTCATTGCATGGCCCTCCCCTGATCCTCGCGCCGGGCGCGGCGAACGGGCCGGCGCGCGTCGATCACCACCAGCAACCGCTGCGCATCCTCGCGCTCGGTGGCGGTCTCGCCATGCGCGATCAGCACCTTGCAGGCGAGCCGGATCAGGGCATCGCCGTGATGGGCGACGTCAGCGATCACAGCGCGGGCTTCGGCGAGGCGATCTGCTGGCCAGGCGGAGTTGCGGGGTTGAACGATCATGTCCGCACCCGAACCTTGCGCACGGGATGCGCCTGTTCCTGCGCGAAAATCCAGTCCTGAACCGAGGCCCGTCGATAGAAGGTTTTCCGCCCTATGCGGGTGCAAGGCGGACCGTCGCGGCGCGCCGCCCATCGGGCGAGGGTGTCTTGTGTGAGGCCCAGCTCGCGCGCCAACTGCTCGCGGCTGATCCAGTCGGCCAACAAGTTCAGCGGTTCCGGTGGTACCTCAGGGTGGGGGTGTGTCATGGGCTGCTCCGTTTGTTTTTCTCACCCCTCTGACGGGGGCAAGGCGAGCGAAGCAGAGCGCGCGGGGCGGAATACAGGCAGAAGGTGGAATTGAAGCGCGCCCTTCAATTCCACCCCTTGTTTTATTGGAGTTTCAGGCCATGACTCTCGTCAGAGTGGCTTTGTCAGGGCCCAACGTTTGCCCTGAAGCGTGCTGTTTATGGCGTCGATCACCCTGCCATTATCGCTGGTCCTTCTCGGCAGGCTGCATTGGCCGACGCACCGGGGGTTTCGCGGGATCTGCGTGGGGTGGAATTGACGGAAATGCCGGTTCCGGTCGTGTTTAGGCGCCGTTCGACGCGACGCAGTCAGGGCCGCTTGCGACAAATTGAACCTCACATATTCCCGAGGTTCAAACGCGTCCTGACCAAGCGTAAACTTTCTGCGAGCAGTCCAACAGAATCGAAAACAAAAAAAGTCCCGTGCCCGCACCCAACTAGGGGCGGCTCCTACCAACAGGTGGTTTTCCTCGAAGGCATGCTCTGCACCCAGTCCCACCCCGCGCGCTTTGCGCGTCGGGCTTTGTAACTCGCATCCCGACGGCTTGGGCCGCGTGATGCAACATGCCTAAAAGGAGCCCCGTGATGCCATTGCCGCCGATTGCCTTCTATTCGATCTACGAGATTGCCGTACGATGGGGCTGCCATCCAGCCGATGTCGCAGGCTGGGCCGCAGCGGGACATCTGCAGGTGCTGGCGGGCATTCCGCTGGTTCGCTGCGCTGAAGAAACCATCGCCGGTCTGGTCGAGGTGCCCATCGCTGAGCTGATGCCGATG
>NZ_JBFHIA010000391.1:0-1568 GCF_041596715.1 Phaeovulum sp. | reverse complement strand
GCAAGAGGTCGCTTGGCCCTCGGCGCAGCGGTTCTGGCTGGCGCGGATCGCAAAAATCGGGGGCAGCTTTGCCGCCTCGGATGTCGCCCGCGCGGCCGAAGGGACACCGATGGTGATCGAGAAAAAAGGCTCTATTCGGCTTGATACGCCAGATTTTTTGCTGACCGCGCGGCCTGACAGGATTGATCTTCTGCATGACGGGCGGGTGCGCATTTTCGATTACAAGACGGGCGAGCTTCCTAGCAAGGCGGTGATGGAGCATTTCGACAAGCAGCTTTTGCTGGAGGCCGCGATGGTTGAACGCGGCGCCTTCGAGGCGCTTGGGCAGCGCGATGTTGCGGGCTACAGCTATATCCGCCTTGGCGGCGACGGCGAGACGCGCGACATGAACCATGACGCAGCTCTGGTTGATGAAACTTGGGCCGGGCTACAGCGCCTGCTTGCCGCCTATCTTAGCGAGGATACGGGCTTTGTTTCGCGCCGCGCGCCGCAAAAGATGGATCAGGCGGGCGATTATGACCACCTCGCCCGGTTCGGCGAGTGGGAAATGACCGATCCGCCGGAACAGGAGCCTGTAGGATGAAGCGGCTGAGCGACGCCAGCGCAAAGCAAGTGCAGGCCGCAGCGCCCGAGCAATCGACATGGCTTGGTGCCAATGCCGGGTCGGGCAAGACGCGGGTGCTGACTGACCGCGTGGCACGGCTGCTTTTGGCCGGAACAGAGCCGCAAAAGGTGCTGTGCCTCACCTACACCAAAGCCGCCGCGAGCGAGATGCAGAACCGCTTGCTGAAACGGCTTGGCGAATGGGCGATGCTGCCCGATGCCGCCCTGCGCGATGCGCTGCAAGCCTTGGGCGACGATATGCCGATCGACGCCGAAGCGCTGGGTAGCGCGCGGCGGCTGTTTGCCAAGGCGATCGAGACGCCGGGTGGGCTGAAGATTCAGACCATCCACGCCTTCTGCGCCGGGCTTTTGCGTCGCTTTCCGCTGGAAGCCGGGGTGCCGCATGATTTCCGCGAAATGGACGATCGCGCGGGCATGTTGCTGCGTGCCGAAGTTGTCGAAGAACTAGCGGCGGGCGAGGATGTGGGCGCGGTCGATGCGCTTGCGGCGCATTTCTCGGGTGAGGATCTGAAGGCGTTTCTAAGCGAATTGGGCAATAACAGTGCCGCTTTTTCCAAGCCCCTGCCCCGCGACGCACTGCTGGCGATGTTTGGGCTGCCCGCCGGGTTTGACGCGGCAGCGCTGCTGGCCGAGGTGTTCGAAGGGCGCGAGGCAGCGCTTTTCAAGGCGCTTGTGCCGATCTTGCTGGCGAAGGGCGGCAAT
The DNA here is from genome assembly GCF_041596715.1 of Phaeovulum sp. Taxonomy (GTDB): domain Bacteria; phylum Pseudomonadota; class Alphaproteobacteria; order Rhodobacterales; family Rhodobacteraceae; genus UBA6213. The sequence continues at coordinate 242 of NZ_JBFHIA010000391.1, read as the reverse complement.
GACGGCAAAGCGGGTGAAAAGCTCGCGCAGCTTGACCTTGGCGCACCCAGCCTTGCCACCTGCAAGGTGCTGGAAGGCGTGTTTCTTTTTGGCAAGGGCACGAAGACGAGTGAGCCATTTTCAGCAAAGATAGGGTCTTTTCCAACCAAGCAAACGAAGGATGGCCCCGCCGCCGCGCTGATGCCGGAACTTGATGCGCTGATGGAGCGGGTCGCGGCTGCGCGACTCCGGAGGCTCGCGCT
>NZ_JBFHIA010000390.1:0-1585 GCF_041596715.1 Phaeovulum sp. | reverse complement strand
GGAAACTGGCTGATCCCAATCCAAAGGGCAGCGCCGCACCGCGAAACCTCGTCGGCGCGCTTGACAGACGCGTGGCGGTTCGGCTACGCGCAATTTCGGCCGCAGACGCCAGCCTCCCGCGGACTCGGATGAGTCTTGGTGAAGTTCTGTTCAAGACGTTCTCTTTGTAAACCTCTCCGCGTCTCGCGCGGGTGGCAATGCGGGATCCATCCAAGACGGCGAGACTCGCGCATGAGGAATGCAGTGAGATGTCCGATCTATACCGAAATCCGTTTCTTGACGGTCCGTTGCCCGCGATCTTCGCCCGAACGGCGCTTCCGATCATCTTTGTGATGAGCATGAACGGCCTTTTGACCGTCGCAGATGCCCTCTTTCTTGGGCACTACGTCGGTGAGGCGGCGCTTGCGGCGGTTACCGTGGTGTTTCCCCTTTACATGCTGATCGCGGCCTTTGCGACGATCGTTGCAAGCGGCATGGCTAGCCTTCTGGCCCGGCACTTGGGCGGCCAGCGCCTAGACGCCGCGCACGAAGTGTTTGCCAGCGCCCACTGGCTGGCCCTTGGCGCTGGGGCGGTTCTCATCGCGCTTTTTGTGCTTTTCGGGCAAGCGGTCATTGCATTGGCTGCTGGCGGAGATGGCGAAATCATCCCCTTGGCTACGACATATCTGCGAATCCTTGTCGTCTTTTCGCCTGTGTTCTTTTTGCTTTCGGTCAATTTTGACGCGCTGCGCAGCGAAGGGCGCATGGGCTTCATGGCAGCATCAAGCCTTTTGGTCTCACTTGGCAATATCGGCTTCAACTACCTGTTGATCGCAGTGTTTGAACTTGGCGTGGCGGGCTCTGCCTATGGCACGATATTGGCGCAGGCCTTGGCGCTTGGCATCATCGTGGCATATCGTGTGCGGGCCCGAACGGTACTGCGCCCCACAGCGTTTCTGGGCCGTATCACGACTTCGGGTTGGGGCGGCATCCTCGCGCTTGGTGCGCCGCAGGGGCTTAATTTTCTTGGCGTGGCGCTCGGCTCGTCGGCAATTCTGGTGGCTTTGCAACGTGTCGGCACACCTGATTATGCGGCAACCGTAACCGCTTACGGCATCGTGACACGGGTTCTGACCTTTGCCATCCTGCCGATTCTGGGCCTGTCGCAGGCGATGCAAACCGTCACCGGGAACAACCACGGGGCCGGGCAATGGCGGCGCAAAAACGAAAGCCTTGGCCTTGGCCTTGGCGTTGCGCTGGTGCTTTGCATTCTGGTTCAAATCGTCGCGACGTTTTTCGCCCGCCCGATAGGCACGGTCTTCGTTGACGACCCAAGGGTCGTTGCCGAAGTTGCGGCAATCATGCCTGTCATGGTGGCGCTTTACGTGCTGTCTGGCCCGCACATCATGCTGGCGGCGCATTTTCAAGCGATCGGCGATGCACCGCGGGCAGCTATTCTTGGCTTGTCCAAGCCATACCTGTTTGCGATTCCGCTGACCTTCGCGCTGCCACTTCTTTTTGGCGCAGAGGCGATCTGGTGGACCACCCCAGCCGCCGAGGCGATGTTGGCCATGCTGACAGGGCTGGTCCTGTTGCAGACAGCGCG
>NZ_JBFHIA010000389.1:0-1603 GCF_041596715.1 Phaeovulum sp. | reverse complement strand
TGGGAGGCGGTCTGGCAGGAAAGCGGCACCGATGGCGCGGGCAATGCGACCTCGGCGCATGCCACCGCAATCGACTGCCGCGACACGCTCTTGCGGTCGGAGGCCGAGGGGCTGGAACTCGTCGGGATCGGGCTTGACGGTATCGTTGCGGTGGCGATGGGGGATGCGGTGCTGGTAGCGCGCAAATCCGACGGGCAGCGCGTCAAGCAGGCGGTGGCAGCGCTGCGGGCGCGCGGTGCGCGCCAGGCCGAGGCGTTTCCGGTTGACCACCGCCCTTGGGGCTGGTTCGAAAGCCTGGTCGAGGGGGCGCGGTTTCAGGTCAAGCGCATCGTGGTGAAACCCGGCGCGGCGCTTAGCCTGCAAAGCCATCATCACCGCGCGGAACACTGGATCGTGGTGGCGGGCACCGCGCGCATCACGATCGACGGCAAGGTGCAGCTGATAAGCGAGAACCAGTCGGTTTACATCCCGCTTGGCGCTGTGCACCGGATGGAAAATCCCGGCAAGCTGCCGATAGTGCTGATCGAAGTGCAAACCGGTGCCTACCTCGGCGAAGACGACATCATTCGCTACGAGGACGTCTATGCCAGAAGCTGACGCCAAAGCGCTTAGCTGCTTTACGGCCTACGACGTGCGCGGCCGTCTGGGAGCGGAGTTGAACGCGGCGATCGCGCACCGCATCGGGCACGCCTTCGCCGAAGTGCTGGGCGCGCGGCGGGTGGTGTTGGGGCGCGACTGTCGCGCCTCGTCAGTCGCGCTGGCGGGGGCGGTGGCCGAGGGATTGATGGCGGCGGGGGCCGAGGTGTTGGACCTTGGCCTTTCGGGCACAGAAGAGATGTATTTTGCCACTTCGCATTTGGGCGCAGATGGCGGCATCACCGTAACCGCCTCGCACAACCCGATGGATTACAACGGCATGAAGATGGTGCGCGAGGGCGCGGCACCGCTTAGCGCCGATACCGGGCTTGCCGCGATCCGCACGCTGGCAGAGCGCGGCGATTTCGCGCCCCGCCGCGCAGGCGGGCGGGTAACCCCCTGCCCCGAGGCGCGCGCGGCCTATGTGGCGCGGGTGCTTTCGTTCATCGATATCGCGGCGCTGAGGCCAATGAAAATCCTCGTCAACGCGGGCAATGGTACCGCGGGGCCGACGTTCGACGCGCTGGCCGCCGCACTTGCGGCCAAGGGCGCGCCGCTGGAGTTCGTGCGGTTACACCATGCGCCCGATGGCAGCTTTCCCAACGGCATTCCGAACCCGCTTTTGCCCGAGAACCAGCCGGCGACCGCGCGCGCCGTGATCGCCGCGGGCGCAGAGATGGGTGTGGCTTGGGATGGTGATTTTGACCGCTGCTTTCTGTTCGATCACACCGGCAGCTACATCCCCGGCGAATATATCGTGGGGCTACTGGCCGAGGCGTTTCTGACCAAGGAACCGGGCGCGAAAATCGTGCACGACCCCCGGGTGATATGGAACACGCAAGACGTGGTGGCGCGCGCGGGCGGGCAGGCAGTCGCCTCGCGCACGGGCCATGCGTTTCTCAAGCAGGCGCTACGCGAAACCGGTGCGGTTTACGGCGGCGAGATGTCGGCGCACCATTATTTTCGC
>NZ_JBFHIA010000388.1:0-1615 GCF_041596715.1 Phaeovulum sp. | reverse complement strand
GCCTCGCGCCGCGCAAACCTGCCGCCAATTCCTTGCCAAATGCTTAACGAAAAACTCGAACCGCAACCAATTCAAACCCTTGGCTCGCGTATCACGCGTGATACGCGCCGCCCCGAAAGCGTTGATTTTCATTCCTAGCCGGTTAGTATCGATACCGAAGGGAAAACGAGGGGGCGGGTTATGTGGCGATTTCTGGTGCTTTTTCTTGGGCTTGCGCTACCCGCGCAGATGGCCTCCGCCGAGCAATACGACACGACCCGGCTTTTCACCCGCGGTGCGTGGTATGTGGACCTCACGCATGACACCTCGGATGGCGAACTTTGGTGCTCCGCCGAAACCCAAAACAACGAGGCGCAGACCTTTTCAGTCACCACCTATGACGACGGCACGGTGATCCTGTTCGTGTTCGACGAAAGCTGGGACATCGCCCCGCGCAGCGTCGATTTCCTCGTTCTGATCGACCGCGAACGTTGGACGATTTCAGGCGACGCCAGCGGAATCGCGATTTCCGTCTCGCTCGATGACAAGGACAAGGCCGACGAGTTTCTGATCGATCTGGCGCGCGGCAGTTCGGTTGCGGTCGCCAATAGCGACGAACGCCGCATCGCTTCGTTTTCCCTCTCTGGCTCGTCTGCCGCGCTTTCGACCCTGATGGACTGCTGGGACAGCATCCTGCTGGGCAGCCCCAGCAAGAAAGACCCGTTCTAGCAAACGCAAAGCTCGCCGATGCGCGGCCCTAGCCGCGCCGCACCAGCCGTAGCACGACCAGCAAGATCACCGCGCCGATCGTCGAATGAATGATCGCGGAAACCATGCCGCCGCCCAAGCCCAGCCCGATCCGGGGCAGCACCAAGCTTGCGATCAACGCGCCCAGAATCCCGACGACGATATTGCCCACAAGGCCAAGCCCGCCGCCCGAAACGATCTGCCCTGCCAGCCAGCCTGCAACCGCACCCACCACCAGCAGCACCAATACGGATTCGAGTCCCATCTGCCCTCACATTCTGCCCGGATCGGGCCGTTCGGTTGCTATTTCGCCATCGTATCGATAGCCGCCCCTGCGAAAGCCGCGGCGGCGCATCGCGGTGTCGCGCGGCTTAGAGCACGCCCATCACCTCGTACATCACCGGCTCGAAAGCGCGGCAAAGCGTGGCGATATGGCGGTTTCTCTCGCGCATTTCAGGGGTGCGCAGCATCGCCATGTAATCCTCGCGCCGCTGCCACTGGCTATAGTTCGCAATCCGCGTTTGCGCGTCGTTCATGTGCAGGGCCGCTGCGATGAAGCCGGGCTGGTGGCGGATGAACTTGTCATAGGCCTCGCTCAAGGCGTCCATCAGGTCGTCTGCGGTGCCGGGCGTCATCTCGAAGGTCGTCAGCACCGTCTGGCCCTTGAAATCTTGTGCAATCTGCATGGTATGGCCCTCCTTTTCCGCATCCTGCCACAGCGCCGCGGCCACGTCACGCGGCGTGCGCGCTATCGCGGCGGGCACCGACACCGCAGTTCAGCCACCGTTGGCCGCCAACGCCGCCTTGGCCCGCTCCAACAACCCTGCGCCGTCAATCCCCGCGGCCGCCATATCGGCCAGCCACTTCGCCAGCACCGGTTCGGATGCAG
>NZ_JBFHIA010000387.1:0-1622 GCF_041596715.1 Phaeovulum sp. | reverse complement strand
GCGTGCAGGCGGTTTTCGGCCTCGTCGAACACCACCGAGGCGGGGCCGTCCATGACGGTGCTTGTCACCTCGTCATTGCGATGCGCAGGCAAGCAATGCATGAACAGCGCATCGGGCTTTGCCGCCGCCATCAACGCATCGTTGACCTGATAGCCGCGCAGCTGGTTGTGCCGCCGTTCCTTGGCCGATTCCGGGTCGTGCATCGAAACCCAAGTGTCGGTGACCACCAGATCGGCCCCCGCGACCGCCTTGTAGGGGTCGCGCTCGATACGGGCATCTACCCCTTGGCCGCGGGCAAACTCGACCCAAGCGCGCTCGGGGTCGAGCGGTTCGGGGCCGGTGAAGGTAAAATCAAAGCCGAACTGCCCCGCCGCATGCAGAAAGCTTGCGCACACGTTATTGCCGTCGCCAGACCAAACCACCTTTTTGCCTGTGATCGGGCCGCGGTGTTCCTCGTAGGTCATCACATCGGCCATGATCTGGCAGGGGTGGGTGCGGTTCGTCAGGCCGTTGATTACCGGCACCGTGGCGTGTTCTGCCATTTCCAGCAGCGTCGCCTCTTCAAAGGTGCGGATCATGATCAGATCGACATAGCGGCTTAGCACGCGGGCGGTATCGGCAATGGTTTCGCCGTGGCCAAGCTGCATTTCGCGGCCCGAAAGCACCATCGTCTGCCCCCCCATCTGGCGCACGCCGACGTCGAAGGAAACGCGGGTCCGGGTCGAGGGCTTTTCGAAAATCAGCGCCACCATGCGGCCCGCGAGCGGCAACTCGTCATCCAAGGCACCGCGAGGGCGGCCGTTGCGGGCGTTCTTCATGGCGCGGGCGGTGTCGATCATGGCGCGCAGGGCGGCGGGGTCGGTGGTGTGGATATCGAGGAAGTGCTGCATCGTTCGGTCTTTCTTAAGGGCGGGTCCGGGGGGCCCCTGCCCCCCAATAGCCTCGCGGCCAATCCCCCCCGGTGGTATTTGCGATGAAAAAGCGTCAGCCTTGGGTTTTGGGTGGCGCTGTTTCGAGCGCAGTAGCGGCGCGGTCCAGCCGGGCGAGCGCCTCGGCAAGATCGGCGTCAGGGATAGTCAGCGCCGGCAAAAGCCGCAGCACGTCATCAGCCGCAGGCACGGTCAGAAGTTGCTCGGCATAGGCGGCCTTGACCACGTCGGCGGGCGCAAGGCGGCATTTGAGGCCAAGCATCAGGCCCTGGCCGCGCACCGACTCGAATATGGTCGGGTAGTTGGCGACAAGCCCTTCAAGCCCTTGGCGAAACAGCGCAGCCTTGCGGTTGACCTCGGCCAGAAAGCCGGGTGCGGTGATGATTTCCATCACGCGCGCGCCGACCGCGCAGGCCAGCGGGTTGCCGCCGTAGGTAGAGCCGTGGGTGCCTGCGACCATGCCCGCAGCGGCGGCCTCGGTGGCAAGCACCGCCCCCAAGGGGAAACCACCGCCGATGCCTTTCGCAACCATCATGATGTCGGGGGTGACAGCCGCCCATTCATGCGCGAATAGCCGCCCCGTGCGGCCCATTCCGCATTGCACCTCGTCAAAGATCAGCAGCGCGCCGGCCTCGTCGCAGCGCGCGCGCAGGGCGCGCAGATCGGCATCCGAAAGCGCGCGAATACCGCCCT
>NZ_JBFHIA010000386.1:0-1631 GCF_041596715.1 Phaeovulum sp. | reverse complement strand
TGTCGGGCGGAAACATGGCGACAGAACCGCCAGAGTTTTTTGCAACGCGCAACGAAGATGGCGCGGTGCAATTGCGGGGGCGCGTTCCCGACCAGCGGGCGCGCGATGCGCTGTCGGCGATTGCCGCAGGGCAATTTGGGCACGATTCGGTTTATCTGGCCACGCGCATTTACCCCGAGCTTCCAGCCGGCTGGATGGCGCGCGTGCTGACGGCCGTCGAGGCGCTTGGCAATCTGCAATCGGGCACTGCGCAGGTGCTGCCCGAGGTAATCCGCATCAGCGGAGAAACCGACGATGCGCAGGCATCCGACACGATTTCGCGCCTGTTCGTGGCCCGGCTTGGCGAGGCAGTGCAGATCGAGCTATCGATAAACTACACCGCACCGCCTGAACCCGAGGACGAAGGGCCAAACGGGCCCGAATGTGTGGCACGGCTGAACTCAGTCCTTGCCGAGAACAAGATTACCTTTGAGCCCGGTTCGGCCATAATCACCGCAGATGCCGCCCCCACAATCGACGCGCTCGCCGAAATCGTGAGGGAATGCGAAGAAGTGCCGATGCAGATCGGCGGGCATACAGACTCGCAGGGCGGCGAAGAAATGAACCTTCGCCTGTCGCAAGGCCGCGCGCGGGCCGTTGTGGTGGCCCTGCAACAGCGTCGCGTGCTGACGGGAAACATCGTTTCGCAAGGCTTTGGCGAGACGCAACCTCTTGCTGACAACGATACCGAGGCTGGCCGCGAGGCGAACCGGCGCATCGAGTTCTTGTTGCTGGATGACGCCGCAGACGCATCCACCGCGGCCGATGGCCCGGTCAAGGTAGCAGGCCCCGACATCGTTGCCGCCCCCCCGACCATGCGCCCGACGCCCCCCACCCCATGACACTCGCGGCAGGACCTGAGCAATGAACCGAGAAGAATTCATCACCGCTACCGCGATCATCCTGTTCGCCACCTTTTGTCTAGGCTGGTTCGCGTTCTGGCTGCTCCATCGCCTGACGCGGATGACACGCGCCGACATGGGTGAATTGGAGCAAATGGCGCAAGCGCTTCACGAAGCCGAAGAAATGCGCGATCAGGCGATGGAATACCTCGATCAGCGCGAGGCGGAACTGGTCAACCAGAACCACCAGACCGAGGCCGAATTGCGCGCAGCAATGGACGGGCTGCGCGATGCCCGCCAAGAGGCCGAGGAACTGCGCGCCTACATCGAAAAGCTGAACTCGGAAAAGCGCTAGCCGCGCCGCGCGGTCTCGGCCGGTGGGCGCAACTGCGGCGCAGCGGCGATAACTTCGGGTGCAAGGCCCTCGCCGCCCGCGGCGATTTCGGCCAATAGCGCCGCGCGCATCGCCCCCGGCCAGTTGTCGTTGATATGCTTCGCAACACCTTCTGACGCGGTTCCCGGCTGGGTCGCGAAAAAGGCGGCGATCTGGTTGGCCATGTGGGCAAGCTTTTCGTCGCTCATGCCAGTGCTTCCTCGGTAAATGTTTGTGGGTGGGAATAGACCTCGAAACTCGCGCCGCGCACGCGCGCGACCAATGTGATGCCCGCCGCCTCTGCCTCGGTCACCGCCAGCGCGGTAGGGGCCGATGCGCCGATCAGCACCCGCGCGCCAATCATCGCGGCCTTCTGC
>NZ_JBFHIA010000385.1:0-1656 GCF_041596715.1 Phaeovulum sp. | reverse complement strand
ATATACGGATGCCACGACGCCCGATCTCAGCTACGGCAACACTTGGTCGTCAGGTTTCGGGCGGCATCAAGTGGCGCTGACACTGGGGACCAAGCTGAACGATGCACTGCGCCTTGACGTGGCCGCGCGGCTGGTGGCGGAACGCCCGACGCTGCCGGACTATACGGTTGTGACCGCGGCGCTGCATTACGAACTGGCAGCCGGAACCGAAGCCTATCTGCGCATCGAAAACCTGTTCGACGAAGACTACCAGACGGTCAGCGGCTACAACACTTCGGGGAGGGCGTTCTATCTGGGCCTGCGCAAAACCTTCTGAGCCTGCGCGGCGTACCGGCCCCCGTGCCTTTGCGTGGGGGCTGGCGTTTGCGGCGGGTGTTGCTGCGGGGGCTTCGGGCGCGCGCGCCGATGCCCCCGGACGCGTGGTGTCGATGAACCTTTGCGCCGATCAGCTATTGCTGCTGATCGCCGACCCCGAGCAGATCGCGGCGCTATCGCCGCTGGCCACAAACCCCGAAATGTCGGCCCTTGCGCCACTGGCCGAGGGCATCGCGCAGACCACGGGCGGGGCCGAAGACATCGTTTCGCGCCGCCCCGATCTGGTGCTGGCCGATGTCTGGTCAAACCCCGGCACATTGGCGATGCTGGAGCGGCTGGGCCTGCGCGTCGAGCAGTTTTCGCCCGGCGTCTCGGTGCAAGACATTCGTGCCAAGATCACCCGCATGGGCGCGGTGCTGGGGCGCGAGGCGCGCGCGGCGGAACTGCTGGCAGAGTTTGACGCAACCTTGGCTGCAATTGAAACCCCCGCGCAGCCACCGCGTGCGGCGATCTGGGGGGCGGGGGGCTACGGCTATGGCGCTGCCACGCTGGAAGGTCAGATTCTGGCGCTGGCGGGGTTTGAAAACATCGTCGCAGGGCCGGGTTTGGACTGGGGCGGCAAGCTTGATCTGGAGCGGCTCTTGGTGCTGGCCCCCGATCTGGTGATCGCTGGCGCACCGGGTGCCAGCCGCGCCGAAGAGATACTCGCCCATCCCGCATTGGCGGGGTTTCGGGTAGAACGCAACCTGCACGACGCGCGCTGGGTCTGCGCCGCCCCGGCGATGCTGGAGGCGGTGGCCGAGCTGGCGGCCATCGGGCGCGAGATCAATGCGGAAAAATCAGAGGTGCACCAATGAGATACGGTGCGATATTGCGGCGTTTCGTGCCGCGGCGCTGGTGGCGCGATGTCGCTGCAATGCGATATGAAACAGTCGGTTACGCCGCGATATGCGCGCGCGCGTGGCGATTTGACGGGCGCGCGCCCCGCGCCCGAAGTGATGCGCGAAAATGGAAATATGTTCAATGAGTTACCGTGCGATCCTAGGGGTTCTCGTGGCGTTGGTCGTGGCGCTTTTTTGCGCCTCGTTAATGATCGGCAGCAGCGATCTTGGCCTGCGCGAAAGCCTTTCTGCGCTGATCTCGGGCGAAGGTGTCGCTGGCTTGGTGATGCGTGAAATCCGGCTTCCGCGCGCGTTGCTAGGCATACTGGTCGGTGCCGCGCTGGGGATGGCCGGGGCGGCGATGCAGGGTTTTCTGCGCAACCCGCTGGCAGAACCGGGGCTGATCGGCACCTCGGGGGCCGCGGCGCTGGGGGCGGTGATCGCCATTCACACCGGCGCT
>NZ_JBFHIA010000384.1:0-1660 GCF_041596715.1 Phaeovulum sp. | reverse complement strand
GCGGCCTTCCCCGCCGAAACCGCTTCGCCTAAGCTTGCGGGATGGACGTTTTGCCCGCCCCCCTTGGCCAATGGTTCGCCGCGCGCAAATGGGCGCTGCACCCGCATCAGCGCGAAATGATGGCCCGCCGGGCGGCCCCGGCCACCCTTCTGATCGCGCCGACCGGCGGTGGCAAGACGCTGGCCGGGTTTCTGCCGACGCTGGCCGAACTGGCTGCCGAACCCAGCCCCGGTCTGCACACGCTCTACATCTCGCCGCTGAAGGCGCTTGCTGCGGATATGAAGCGCAACCTTACCCAGCCGGTGGCCGAGATGGCGCTGCCGCTGCGTATCGAAGACCGCACCGGCGACACCTCGCCCCACGCGCGCCGCAACCAACGTGCAAGCCCACCGCACATTCTGCTGACCACGCCGGAAAGCCTTGCGCTGCTGCTTAGCTACCCCGACGCACCCCGCATTTTCGGCACCTTGCAGCGGGTGGTGATAGACGAGATCCACGCGCTGGCCGAAAGCAAGCGCGGCGATCAGCTGACCCTCGGTCTTGCGCGGTTGCAAAGCCTCGCACCGGGTCTGCGCCGCGTTGGGTTGAGCGCCACCGTCGAAGACCCAGCCGCGCTGGCCCGGTTTCTGGCACCCGAAGGTTGCGAGGTTATGACAGCCGCACCCGGCCCCGCGCCAGACATCACGATGCTTGCCACCGCCCCGCCACCTTGGACAGGCGGTGGCGGGCGCCACGCAATTCCCGAGATACTCGCGCAAATCAGTGCGCACCGCACCACGATCATCTTTCACAACACCCGCGCACAGGCCGAGCTGTTCTTTCATGACCTGTGGCTTGCCAACACCGATAACCTCGCCATCGGCATCCACCACGGAAGCCTTGCGCGCGAGGTCCGAGAGCGGACCGAGGCGGCGATGGCGGCGGGGCAGTTGCGCGCGGTGGTGGCCACCGGCAGCCTTGATCTGGGGCTAGACTGGGGCGCGGTCGATCTGGTCATTCAGGTCGGCGCGCCCAAAAACGTCAAGCGTCTGGTACAGCGGATCGGGCGGGCGAACCACCGCGCGGGCGCACCCTCCAAAGCCTTCCTTGTGCCTGCCAACCGCTTTGAAGTGATCGAATGTTGGGCCGCACTAGAGGCCGTTCGCGCGCGCGAGCTTGATGGCGCACCACGCCCCCCCGGCGCGCTGGACGTGCTGTGCCAGCATCTGGCGCTGACAGCCTGTGCAGGCCCCTTCGATGCCGAAGCACTTTTCACCGAGGTGCGCCGCGCCGGGCCCTATGCCGACTTGCCCCGCGCCGATTTCGACGCCTGCCTCGATTTCTGCGCAACCGGCGGCTATGCGCTGCGCAGCTATGACCGCTGGCGGCGCCTGATGCTGCGCGAGGGGCGCTGGTCCTTGCGCGATCCGCGCGCCGCGCGTGATTTGCGCATGAACATCGGCACCATTGTGGAAACCGAAACCATGAAGGTTCGGATGCAGCGCGGCGGCGCGCCGCTGGGTGAAGTCGAAGAAGCATTTGCCGCAACACTCAGCCCCGGCGACAGCTTTTTGATCGGAGGGCAGGTGGTGCGCTTTGAGGGGTTGAACGAACTGACCGTCGAGGTCAGCCGCTCAACCGCAAAGCGGCCAAAGATCGCCGTCTTTTCGGGCTCCAAGTT
>NZ_JBFHIA010000383.1:0-1754 GCF_041596715.1 Phaeovulum sp. | reverse complement strand
TAAGAGGTGGTGCGAAACCCGGCTTCTTCCAGCGCATCCGACAACATGCGGCGCACCTCGGGTTCGTCATCGAGAATTGCGACATGCGGTGGTTTCATGTGGCACCTCCGGCACCAAGACGGGCCAGCAGCGCGGCCTCGGTGATGGGTTTCGAAAGCACCGGGCAGGGTGCCGCACTGCGCAGCGCATGGCCTTCGGGCAGAGAGCTCATCAAAAGCAGCGGCAAGCCAGGTTTGCGCGCCATCAATGCGTGCGCCAGAGCGACGCCCGATTCTGACCCGGCAAGATGAATGTCGGATAGCACCAGCCCGATGCCGGGCAACTCGGCCAACTCGCGCGCTTCGGCGGCGCTGGCCGCCTCGATCACCGAATGGCCCATGCCGCGCAGCATTTCGCGCACCCCGGCGCGAATCTCGTCGCTGTCCTCGACCAGCAGCACAAGTTGCGGCTCGGCGGTGGCTGCCGCGGCAAGGCGCAGCGGCAACCGCAGCGTGACCCGCGCGCCGCCCTCGACGCGGTTTTCAAGCCTTACCGCCCCGCCTGCAAGCTTGGTCTGATCATAAACCATCGACAGGCCAAGCCCAGAGCCTTCGCCCCCCTTGGTGGTGAAAAACGGGTCAAGCCCGCGCTCCAGCGCCTCGGGGGTGAAACCGCGCCCGCTGTCGCTGACTGCTAGCTCGACCCAAGTGTCACGCACCGCCTTTGCGTGCAGCGTGATCTGGCCGGGTTCAGCGCCAATCGCATCACGCGCGTTCAGGATCAGGTTCAACAGGCTGTCTTGCAACGTGCCGGGGTCTAGCAGCAAGGGTTCCGCCAACCCTTCGACCACGGTCTCCAACGTCACTTCATCGCCAAGCGATGGGCGCGCCATTGCCACCAGGTCGGCCAGAAAAGAGGCCATGACAAGCGGCTGCGGGCGCAACTCGCGCGGGCCAGAAATGGCCGCGATTCGGTCTAGTAGCGTGCCGCCCCGGCGCGCTGCGGCCAGTGTGGCGTTCACCGCCTCGGCGGCCTCGTCTGGCAGGCCCTCCATCCGCTCGATCCGCCCCTGCAAACCCATGATGATCGTCAGCAGGTTGGCAAAGTCATGCGCCAGCCCCGAGGTAAGCTGCGCCGCAAGTTCGCGCTTCGAGCTTTGTGCAAGCGCCGCGCGGGCCTGCGCTTCGTGCGTGACATCGGTCGAAAGCACATAGACGCCGCTCACCGCGCCATCGCTGCCGCGATCCGGTGTCAGCGCAACGCGAACGCGCCGCCCTGAGGGGGTATGGGTAATCTCGAACGCCATCGGCTCACCGGCCAAGGCACGCGAAAGCTCTGGCAGAATCCGCGCAAAAGTTTCCTGACCCAGCGCCTCGGCAACCGACATGCCGACGATTTCAGAATGACTGCCCGGCATCACCGTAGACAAACGCCGGTTCGAGAATGTGTAACGATAGCTTCTGTCCAGATGCGCGATATGAGCGGGCATCATTTCGGTCACCTGCCGGGTGCGCGCCTCGATCTCGGTCAACTCGCGCTTGGCTTCCTCTAGTGCTGCGTTGGTCGAGGCAAGCTCGCGGTTGGCTTGCGCCAGCCTTTCGGCATGCGCCAAAAGCTGGCCTGAAAGCTCGGCCGAATGGGCGCGCAGCATCCCTTCCTGACGCTTGATCTCGGTGATGTCGGTGTAAACTGTCACCCAGCCACCCTGCGACAGCGGCGAACCTTCTACCGAGATCGTGCGGCCATTGGGGCGGGTGCGCTCCATGTAATGGGGG
>NZ_JBFHIA010000382.1:0-1756 GCF_041596715.1 Phaeovulum sp. | reverse complement strand
CCTGCGGACATCCCCGTATTTCTGGCAACGATGACCGAGCGCCGCCGCACCCGCAGGCGCGATGGAGCCCGCCACTGGGCGCTGCTGCGCGACCTGGAACACCCCGATCAGTGGACCGAAAGCTACCACCTCGCGACATGGGACGACTTCCGGCGGCACAACGCGCGCAGAACCAACGCAGACGGCATCGTCTCAGATCAATTGCTGCGCCTGCATCGGGGCGCGGAACCACCGCGTGTTCATCATATGATCGAGCGGCAAAGCGTCTATTCGCACCGCGACATTCAGATGAAAGACGGCGACCTACCGCTTTGACCATTGCGAGTTGCCCGCCTTTGTGTGGCTGCCGCTATGCCGTGCTCTACGCCCGCTTTTGCAATGTGGTCCTTGCCGTTATCTGCGCAGGTGCGCCCTATCTGGCACGCGGTCTTTCCCAAATCATGCCAACTAGGCGGGGATCGGGTGCGAAGGCATCGGTGGCAAACTCCAGCCCCAGCCTGGGCTGTTCACACAGGGCCTGTGCCCCGCTTCGCCCGATGCGGATCCGCCATGTCTGGCGCTGGGTGGGCTCTGGCGCGGCAAAGGCGCGGCAGCTAAGCACGGCGAGGTTGGCCCCGCGCGCCGGATCGCGGACAGATGCATAGCGAATGACCTCGACCCCGATCTCGCGCGCGCTTTCGGCCAATGTCTGGCAGGGCGCGTAGTCGGTCAGATGCATCCACTGCGCGCGATTTGCCGCCAATGCACCAGAGGTCAGATCGAGTGATGCAGGCGCAGCAAGCATTGCGCAGATGGCCGTGTACTCGGCAGCATCATCGGGAAACGGCGTACCCGGGCTTTCGGCATAAAAGAGGAAGCGGTAGAAAACCATTTCCGCCGCTGCCGCCTCGGGGCGTTCGGCACCATACCACACGCCGGGCGTCAGCCCCGCGCGGCGAAATCGCGAACCTTGCGGATAGGGGCGATAGCGAAACGGCGTTGCCAGCAGATAGTTCAGATGCTGGCAGTCCTTTGGCAGCGGCGGCTTGGTCTCTTCCAGAATGTGCTCAAGCATCGCTTGCTCGGCAAGGCCATCGACGAGTTTGAGTGTCGAGACCCGGTGCTGCGCTTCGACAAATCGCCATGCAGGCCCCGCGAAGGGCCGCACTTCAGAGCGGAGCGCGTCGGGCGTCAAGATAGGTTGTGACATCGACAAGCCCCTGAACCGTTGCCATCCGCTCGACCGGCCGCGCCGCAAGCGCGGTGTTGGCCGCCTTCATCCAGGCCTTGGAAACCGACTCGTCGCCTCCCGTGATCGCATCGAGCGAACGGAACGCGCGAACCAGCAACGCCGCGAGTTCATAAGGCTTCGAGCCGACCTCGAGAGCCGCCTCGCCCCGTTTGAGGCGCGACACGGTGGCCTCGGACACGCCGACGATCTGCGCAAGCTGACGCCCGGTCAAACCAAGACGATCCGCCGCGCGAAGCATGGCCTTGGTCAGAACCGCAGCGCGTTCCGGGGTTAAAGCCTGTGCCTGCGTGTGTGTCATGGCATTTTCCTTTCACTTGCAACTTTACGATATATTTCTTTCTTTTAGAAGAAAAATTGGGTGTGCGAAGTAAAGGACACGCGCAAGGAAACTGGCTGATCCCAATCCAAAGGGCAGCGCCGCACCGCGAAACCTCGTCGGCGCGCTTGACAGACGCGTGGCGGTTCGGCTACGCGCAATTTCGGCCGCAGACGCCAGCCTCCCGCGGACTCGGATGAGTCTTGGTG
>NZ_JBFHIA010000381.1:0-1764 GCF_041596715.1 Phaeovulum sp. | reverse complement strand
GAAGACGAGTGAGCCATTTTCAGCAAAGATAGGGTCTTTTCCAACCAAGCAAACGAAGGATGGCCCCGCCGCCGCGCTGATGCCGGAACTTGATGCGCTGATGGAGCGGGTCGCGGCTGCGCGACTCCGGAGGCTCGCGCTTGCCGCGGCGGAACGAAACGCGGCGCTGCACCGCTTTGCCGCCGCGTGGCTGCCCCGCTACCAAGCCAAAAAGGCGGCGCATGGATGGCTGGATTTTGACGATCTGATCCAGCGCGCGGCAGCGTTGCTTTCTGATCCGTCGGTGGCGCAGTGGGTGCTGTTCCGGCTTGATGGCGGCATAGACCATATTCTGGTTGATGAGGCGCAAGACACCAGCCCCGGCCAATGGCAGGTGATCGCCGCATTGGCTGCCGAGTTCACCGCGGGCGAAGGCGCGCGCGAAAGTGCGCGAACCCTGTTTGTCGTGGGCGATGCCAAGCAGTCGATCTATTCGTTCCAAGGTGCCGATTTGGCCGAGTTCGAGACGATGCGCAAAAGGTTTGCCACCAATTTCGAGGCGGTCGCGCGGCCCATGCAGGCGCTGGAACTGGCACATTCCTTCCGCTCTTCCCCCGCGATCCTGCGGCTGGTGGACCTGACATTTGATGAGCGCGTGGCCCGCGGGTTGGGTGGTGCGGCAAAGCACATTGCTTTTTACGGCGATATGCCGGGGCGGGTCGATCTTTGGCCGCCGGTGCCCAAGCCGGAAAAGGAAGATCCGGGGGATTGGCGCGATCCGCTTGATCTGCGCGGCGCACAGAACGAAGCGGTGGTTCTGGCCCGCCATATCGCCGCCGAGATCCGCCGGCTGATCGACAGTGGCGCGCAGATTCCTGATGCAAAAAGCCCCGGTGGCGCGCGGCGGCTTGGTGAGGGAGACTTTCTGGTGCTGGTGCAGCGGCGCTCGGCACTGTTTGCCGAGACGATCCGCGCCTGCAAGGCCGCAGGTCTTGCCGTTGCAGGGGCAGATCGGCTGAAGCTGGGTGCCGAACTTGCGGTGCGCGACATCACCGCGCTGCTGACGTTTCTGGCGACCCCGGAAGATGACCTCTCACTTGCCGCTACGCTAAAGTCGCCGCTGTTTGGCTGGGATGAGGCGGCGCTTTACGCGCTTGCGCAGCCACGCAAAGGCTATTTGTGGGAGGCGCTGCGCGGGCAAAAGCAGCACATGGAAACATTGTCTATCTTGCACGATTTGCGAGATGCGGCCGACTTTTTGCGCCCTTACGAGCTGATCGAGCGGTTGCTTGCGCGGCATGGCGGGCGGCAACGGCTGCTGGCGCGGCTAGGGCCAGAGGCGGAAGACGGGATTGACGAGTTGTTTTCGCAGGCGCTGGCCTTTGAATCGAGCGAGGTGCCAAGCCTCACCGGGTTTCTGGGTTGGCTTGGCGCTGATGACGTAGATGTGAAGCGCGCGCCAAGTGCTGCGGGTCAGGTGATCCGAGTTATGACGGTGCACGGTGCCAAGGGGCTGGAATCCCCGGTCGTGATCCTACCCGACACTGCCAAGCGCAAAGACCCCGAGGCTGGGCAGATATTGAAGTTGCCGCAGGGGCCCGCATGGCGAACCAACGCCGATGCAAGCCCGCCCGAGATAGTGGCGGCGCGGGCTGCCGAGGTTGAAAAGCGGCTCGATGAACGCCTGCGGCTGCTTTACGTGGCTATGACGCGCGCCGAAAAATGGCTGATCGTCTGCGCCGCGGGCGAGGTGGGATCGGGCGGCGACAGCTGGTATTCGATGGT
>NZ_JBFHIA010000380.1:0-1766 GCF_041596715.1 Phaeovulum sp. | reverse complement strand
TGGGCGAACCTGCCCTCGGCGCTAAAAATGACCCAGCCGCGCTATCAAGATGTGAAAGGGGCCGACATTCCCGAGGTGATCGACGATGACGGCACACGCGTCAAGGTGATCGTCGGCGACTTCTGGGGTAAGCGCGGCCCGGTCGATGGCATTGCCGCCGACCCGCAATACCTCGACATTTTCGTGCCCGCCGGGGTGAAAAAGCGCTTCAAGCTAGATACCCGCCGCCGCGCCTTTGCCTATGTGTTCGAAGGTGACGGTTTTTTTGCCGATGCCAGCCGCCCTGAAGGCGTGCTTCTGGAAAAGGAGGTGCTGGGGCAAGAGGTCAATATCCGCGACCTTTCAGGTAACCGCACGCTGGTGCGCTTTGGCGCGGGCGACGAAGTGGTGGTGCAGGCAGGCGAAAGGGGCCTGCGGTTCTTGCTGATCTCGGGCGCGCCGATCGAAGAGCCGGTCGCATGGCACGGCCCGATCGTGATGAACACCCGCGCCGAGATCGCGCAAGCCATGAGCGATCTGCGCAACGGAAACTTCATCGCGCCCGCGCATTGATGCCAAAGGGCGCTCGCAACGCGCTTTGGTGCTTGGGTCAGGCCGCGACCGCCTTGCGCACCATATCCCAGTAGATCTGTTCAACCCTGGCACGGCTGAACCTGCCGCCCTCGCGAAACCATGTGTTGACGCCCGTCAGCATGGCGATGATCGCCAGCGTCGCAAGCTTGGTATCGGGCAGGGCAAAGCAGCCCTCGGCCTGCCCCGTGCGCAAGATCGATTCGAGTTCGTTCTCATAGGCGCGGCGCAGCGCCTCGATCGCGGCAAAATTGCCGGGGCCAAGATTGCGCAGTTCCATGTAAGACAGAAACACCGCCTCGGCGCGTTCGAGATTGAAGCGGATGTGAAAACGCACGAAAGCCTCGAGCTGTTCTGGCGGCGAGGGGGCTGTGGGCACCTCTGACCAAGCGGCCAGAAGTTCATCCATATGGCCTTTGAGCAGGTCGAACAGCAGCGTTTCCTTGTCGGGCGTGTAGAGATAAAGCGCACCCGCCTGCAACCCGACCGCCGCCGCGATCTGGCGCATCGACACGGCGGCAAAACCGTGCCGCGCAAATAGCCGCCGCGCCTCGGTGCGGATCCGGGGGCCGGTGATTTCGGAATGTGAACCGCTTTTTCGTGCCATGGCCTCAGCTTATCTGAACGATTGTTCAGTATCAAACCCTCGCGTGGTGTCGGGCCTTGCAGCCGGGTAGCCGGGCAGGCTAGGCTTTGGCATGCTCATCCGCGCCGCCCTGATCGTGACGTTTGCGCTTGGCCTGGCCGGTTGTGGCGGCGGGCAGGATACGCCCGCGCGCGCCTATCCTGCGCTGCTGCCGATCGAGCAGATCCTGTCCGTGCCTTGGCCAGAGCGCCGCCCAACCAGTGGGCTTGACGCGCGCGCCGCAGCACTTGCGGCACGCGCCGCAGAGCTGCGTGCCGAGTAGGGTGCCTTGCGTTGCATGACCCGAGCTAAGCCGCTAAGGAAAACCAATTGTTTACCCGAAATGGAGTCTCGTCATGCCCGCATCCCCCGCCCCTGCCCTGCGTCTTGGGATTGCCGGGCTTGGAACCGTTGGAATCGGTGTCGTCAAGATCGTGCAGAACCACGCGGATCTTTTGGCCGCGCGCACCGGGCGGGCAATCGAAATTGTTGCGGTTTCGGCGCGCGACCGCAGCAAAAACCGCGATGCCGACCTTTCGGGCTATGCTTGGGAGGATGACCCGGTCGCCCT
>NZ_JBFHIA010000379.1:0-1782 GCF_041596715.1 Phaeovulum sp. | reverse complement strand
CTGTTGCACGGATTTCGCGGCACCACGGTGGAAGGCATCGCTGAAGCGGCGGGCATTTCAAAGGTCACGCTCTATACCTATTTCCACGACAAGGACGCCGCCTTCGAGGCAGTTGCGACCCGTTTTTTCGAAACCTTGCGCAAGGCGGCACAAGCGGCGCTAGCCGGTCCGGGCACACGCAGCGCACGCGTTACCGCGGCATTGATTGCAAAACACGGGATACTTTTCGACACGGTCCGCGCCTCGGCGCACGCCGCCGAATTACTGGCGACGCGGGCGCAGGTCGCCGCGCGCCTTGATGCGTTCGGGACCGGTCTGATTGCCGCGCTTGGCGATGTTTTGGAGGACGCGCAAGCCGGGCGCATCCTCTATAGCGCAGCGTTCGGTATTTCCGACGCGGCGGCCACGCGCGAGGACATGGCCGCCGATATTGCGCGGCTTGTCGCCGCGATGGTGCCTGACTAGGCGATCAGACAGGCAACTTGACGGTGCGCAGATAGGGCAGCTTCACATCGACCTTGCCAAACCGCGCCTTGGCATCTTCGGTCGATACCGCAAGCCCCACGATCACGTCTTGCCCCGGCCGCCAATCGGCCGGCGTTGCGAAGGGCGCGCCATCCGTGACCTGCACCGCATCAAGCGCGCGCAGAATCTCGGCGAAGTTGCGGCCCACTGACATCGGGTAGGACATGGTCAGACGGATCTTCTTGTCCGGCCCGATGATGAAAACCGTGCGCACCGTGGCCGAATGTGCCGGTGTGCGGCCATCGGGCAGGTAGGCATCTGCGGGCAGCATGTCATAGGCTTTGGCCACGGTCAGCGAGGTATCATCGATGATCGGAAAGTTGACCGGGTTGCCCGCAAAGGCGGCAATATCGGCAACCCATTTCTGGTGCTCGTCAACCGAGTCGACCGAGACGCCGATCACCTTGGTCTTACGCTTTTCAAACTCTTTTGCCAGCACGGCCACGGCACCAAACTCTGTGGTGCAGACCGGGGTAAAGTCCTTGGGGTGCGAAAAGATGATGGCGTAGCCATCACCAACCCAGTCATGGAACCGTATCGTGCCTTGGGTCGAGTCGGCAGTGAAATCGGGGGCAATATCGTTGATGCGCAAACCCATTGGGGTAATCCTTCTTAGTTGCATGATCGAGAATGAAACTAAGTGCAACGGCGCCCGGTTTCAGCCCCTTTGCGCAGTTATTTTGTTTATTTTCTAGCGCCCCCTAGCCCTTGCAGCCGACGCGCGCTGGTGCCAGCATGTCGCGCAATTCGGGAGGCCCTCATGATTACCAAACGTGACTTCTATATCAACGGCCGCTGGGTCGGCCCAGCAACTGCACGAGACTGCATCGTTTACGACCCATCGACCGAGGAAGCCTGCGCGGTAATCTCGCTTGGCGCACAGGCCGATACCGATGCCGCCGTGGCCGCAGCCCGCGCGGCCCTGCCCGGCTGGCGGGCCACCGCGCCAGCAGAAAGGCTGGCGCTGGTCGAGCGTATCCTTGCCACCTACACCCAGCGCACCGAGGAAATGGGTGCCGCGATCAGCCTAGAGATGGGCGCGCCGATCGATATGGCGCGTGTCGATCAGGTCAACGCGGGCAGTTCGCACATCAAGAACTTCATCACGGCCTTCAAGACCTTCGAGTTTGTGCGCCCGCTTGGCCCGCACGCCCCCAGAACCCGCATTTCGTTTGAGCCGGTGGGCGTGGTGGGGCTGATTACGCCGTGGAACTGGCCGATGAACCAGATCGCGCTCAAGGTCGTTCCGGCCTTGCT
>NZ_JBFHIA010000378.1:0-1783 GCF_041596715.1 Phaeovulum sp. | reverse complement strand
TGCCTCGATCTCGATCAAGTTGATGCAAGAAATGGCGGGCGCAACGGTGATCGGGCCAATTCTGACAGGGGTAGAGAAACCCATCCAGATCTGCTCTTCCTCCTCGACCGTGAACGACATTCTCAACATGGCCGCAATCGCCGCCTGTAGGCTGGGACAGAACCGCTAAGAAAGGCCCGGGGCCTCGCGCCTCGGGGCCCCGCGTGGCATTGCGCAACGAAGAAGGAGGCGGCGCGTGACAATCTGGAACCTTGGTTCGATAAACATTGACCACTTCTACCGCCTGCCGCATTTGCCCGCGCCCGGTGAAACACTGGCCGCCGACAGCTATTCGATGGGGCTAGGCGGCAAAGGCGCGAACCAGTCGGTAGCGGCGGCGCGGGCGGGCGCGCGGGTCTATCACATCGGCGGCGTGGGCCCCGAGGGGTGGGCGTTGGAGCGGCTGCAAGGCTTTGGCGTCGATTGCCGCCATGTAGAACGCTGCACAGAGGCCGGTGGGCACGCGATCATCAATGTTGATCAGGCGGGCGAAAACGCGATCGTGCTTTTTGCGGGCGCGAACCGCGCCTTTGGTTTTGCCGGGGTTGAGGCAGCGCTGCAAAGGGCTGTGCCGGGCGATACGCTGTTGCTGCAAAACGAAGCAGCGCATCAGGCGCAAGCGGCGGAACTGGCGCGGGCCAAGGGAATGCGGGTGATCTATTCCGCAGCGCCGTTTGATGTAGAGGCCGTGCGCGCGGTGCTGCCGCACATCACCTTGCTGGCGTTGAACGCGGTCGAGGCCGCGCAACTTTCGCAGGCACTGGGGGTAGAGCTTGACCGGCTTCTGGTGCCGCAGGTCTTGGTAACGCGGGGCGGCGACGGTGCCGAATGGCGCGATCTGGCAACTGGCGAAACGGTGAGGCAGGCGGCATTTTCAGTGGACGTGGTCGATACCACCGGCGCGGGCGATACCTTTGCAGGCTACTTCGCGGCAGCGCGCGATGCGGGCCAACCGCCAGCCGAGGCTTTGCGGCTCGCATCCGCTGCGGCGGCGCTGAAGGTGACGCGCGCAGGCACTGCGGACGCCATCCCCGCGCGTGCCGAAGTAGAGGCGTTTTTAAAAACGAGGGCTTGACGGTCGGGCCATTGGCCTTCGCGCCGCACCGCATGGCGAAAGCGCAGGGCTAGAGCCTGTTTTCGCCCACGCAGCGCTGTTCCGCTATGCCAAATAGGCGCAGGCACTGAATGAGCGGGGCCTAGGGTTGCACAACTCGTTCGCGCGACTCTGGCATTCGCATCCGTGTCCGCTTAGCCTTTGGCAAACAGCCAAGGGGGCATCATGGCCGAACAGGTTACAACGCATCAGGCCGAGGAAGATGCGCGCAACGAAGACATCCTGATCTGGATCAACGGGCAGCTGTTGCCGAAAGCTCAGGCCTTTGTCTCGGTCTACGATTCTGGCTTCATGCTGGGTGACGGCGTATGGGAGGGGCTGCGCCTTTATGACGGACGCTGGGCGTTTCTGGAGGAACATATCGAGCGGCTGTTTGATGCTGCAAAGGCGATAGATCTTGCCATCGGCATGACCCCGGAACAGGTGATTTCTGCCTTGTCAGAGACGCAAATCGCCAACGGTTTTGTGACCGACTGCCACGCGCGCCTAATGGTGACGCGCGGCGTCAAGCACCGGCCATTTCAGCACCCGTCGCTATCGCGGCAAGGGCCGACCGTCGTGATAATCATGGAACATTCGCGGCCAAAGATACCCCGGCCAATCCGTTTGGCCACCGTGCCCCAGATCCGC
>NZ_JBFHIA010000377.1:0-1794 GCF_041596715.1 Phaeovulum sp. | reverse complement strand
TGACCGCTGGTAAGTAGCAGCGTATTTGGCCCGATCCAGCCGTTTTCGGTTTGGTAAACCTCCAACTCGGCGGCAATATCGGCCCAAGCGTCGGCACGCGCGGCCTCGCTCAAAGGTGCGAGGATCTGCAAGATCGGGCCTGCCGCGTCGCGAACGAATGCCATGTAGTCCTTCGTCGCAGGAAGGCGGAAGGGCGCATCGATCCGTGTTGTCGCAACTGCGCGGAACCCCGCCTTGTTGAACAACGCGTCGATCAGCCCCGGCTTGCCCAAGCTGACAAGTCCGCCGGGGCGGAAGGGATCGCTTGGCACCTTGCCCGCGTGCCGCATCGCCGTTGACATGAGAATCCGCAAGCAGGGGTTCGATTCCGGGCCCGCAAAGACAATACTGCAAAAACGTCCACCCGGTTTCAGAACACGCAGTACCTCGCGAAGTCCCTGCAAAGGGTCGGACAAAAACATCAGGCCAAGCCGAGAAACTGCGGCATCGAAGGCCGCGTCCTCCAACCCAAGCTGTGCGGCATCTGCGCAATGAATGCGCACATTCTGGTACCCCGCCGCTGCCACATTGGCGAAAGCGTGTTTCAGGGTACCCGGTGAGATATCACTCGCAACGACTCTGCCTTTTGTGCCAACTCTGCGCGCGATATCCAGCGTCTGATCGCCAGCCCCCGCCGCCACGTCGAGCACTGTGTCACCCGGGTTGATTCCGGCCATCTCGATCATCGCGTCGGTCGCCACGCGTAGCCAGTTTCGAATCTCGGGCGCGTGCCTGTCCCACCCAGCGGCAGCCTTGTCCCAATGGGTGGCGGCCTGTGAGTTGTCGGCTGCGGCGACCAGATTGAGGTCAATTGTCATGGTCATGATCCTCTGTGATAGGTCAAGGCAACCTTCGGCCAACAGCGCTTTGCTGCTTTGCGCCGAATCCTTGCCGGTGACCTGTTGTGCGGCTTGCGATGCATCGGCGGGTTCGATGCTCTGCCGATAGCCAAAGATTGCACTTGTCCGGAGCGGCGCAACAGCCGCAGTGTTGCGGATGGGGGTCGCAGTTATGCGGGGGGGCATCATGTTTGACTGGAACGATCTGAAGTTCTTTCTGTCAGTCGCCAGCGAGGGCAGCACGATTTCTGCTGCGCGATCGCTTGGCGTAAACCAGTCGACGGTTCAAAGAAGGCTCGCAACGCTAGAGCAGAATCTTGGCCAAAGGTTGGTAGAAAGGTTGCCTTCGGGCTATCGACTGACCGCGCTTGGTGTGGCCCTGTTGCCCTTGGCCCAAAGCGTGGCAAAGGCCGCAAGTGCATTTGAACAGGGTGTTGCGGATCAGGGGCGCAGCCGTGTCGGCATCATCCGCCTGACCTGTCCCGAACCGATCGCCTTTCGGCTTACGAAATCCGGCATCCTTGATAGGTTTCACCACGCCAATCCCCACGTCAAAGTAGAGTTTGTCTTGAGCGATCAATACGTTGATCTATCAAAAGGCGAAGCCGATGTCGCGTTGCGGTCGGGCGATACCGATGACGACGTGCTCGTGGGTCGCAAGATCGCGAATTCGCTTTGGGCGGTTTACGCCAGCCGCCAATATACCGAACGTAACGGCGCACCATCCAGTGCGGGCGATCTGGCGGCCCACCCGTTGATCGCGTTTGAAGAAAGCATGAGCAAGCACCGCGTGATGACATGGCTGAAAGAGGTGGCGCCGACCGCCACCTACGCTGCACGCAACACCAGCGTTCTTGGCCTGATCTATGCCGCCAAAGCCGGGCTGGGTGTTGCGCCTTTACCAATGTCCTTGGGC
>NZ_JBFHIA010000376.1:0-1810 GCF_041596715.1 Phaeovulum sp. | reverse complement strand
CAAAACCCGGCCGCCGGGCTTTGTGGTCATGGCCAGCCACGCCGACAAGATACCTGAAAGCTACTCGCGCTACCTTGTGAATGGCTTGCGCGAAAGTTTCGGGATGCAGGGCACGCCGATCCGGCTGACCTTCCGTGACCAAGGCGGGGCAAACCCGTTCAAGGATCGCAAGAAATCGATTCCATCGCGGCTGCGCAAACACGTGGTTGGGCGCGACAAGCCGTTCTGATCGGTCCTGTGAAACCAAGCTTTCCACCCTGATCTCGCGCGCCGCTTGTGCGTGCATCGGCGCTTTCGCACCACGCGTGTGCTTGCGTTCAAAACATGTGCCTGCAATGCAACTAATTCGGCAAAGCCCCGCAAATACGCGCAATAAACGTTAATAACACCTCGCCATTTTGTATGCTTCGCACACGCGGCAACAAGCATCGGCATGTTTGGGTTCTTAAGCCGTAGGTGAGAATCTGGGCTGTTTCCGTGCTGAGTGTTTTACAGCGGAGAGCGAAATGACCGGCAAACTTTTCCTAGCAATGATGACTAGCGCATTGATCGCGACAGGCGCGCAGGCGCAAGAGTGGCAGTCCTCTGCGGGTGGCGGGCTATTCGTCTCGCAGCGGTCCAGCACCGATACCGATATCGATGGGAATCCGTTCGTTGGAACCTACTTAACCGGCGAGATAGCACGTGATTTCGGGGCGCTTCGGCTTTCGATCGACGGTCGGCTCGAATTCATGAGCGATGGCGGCGAGGACGATGTCTACGTGACCGGCCCATTGCACGCTGGGGTTCTGGGCCTACACCTCGGTAGGGATTTCGGTAAGTTCTATGGCGGCGCTTTCTTGGGCGCGGGCCTGTTTGACGGATACGATTCAGATTCACCGATGTCCGGCACAATAGGCGGGCTAGAGTTCGCTGTTGCGGTTAATGAGATGATCTCGGTGACAGGCCAGCTCGGCTATCTGAATGCGATTGGTGATCCGACCGACAACGAATTTGAAGGCATGATCGCGCGCGTCGGCGTTGATGCTCAGGTCAGCGATAGAACCTTGCTTTCCTTTAGCGCCGAGAACGGTTTTTCCAAGGACTGCTTTGTCGATTGTGGGGACCAACCGGGCGAATACTTTGGCCTGACGGTCGGTGCAGAATACGCGCTGAACGATCGAGTCACGCTGGTCGGTTCACTTACCAGTCTGCGTATCGAAGATTATGACGACCCCGACACCGGAACCGACACGTCGGTGTTCGTTGGTGCGCGGATTGCGTTTGGGGCTGCGGCACCCTCGGGCCCGCGTCTGCACACGCCGATAATGCCGCTGCGCGCTGCCGGTTGGATGGAACCGCTCGACTGACCTGAAAACCGATATGAGAGAACAAAGGCCCCCTCGCGGGGGCCTTTCAATGTGTTCAGGCCAGCACGCCTTCGGCTGTCAGCCGGGTCTTGCCGCCAAGATAGGGGTGCAGTGCCGCAGGCAGGGCGACCGAGCCATCGGCCTCTTGCCCGTTTTCCAAGACCGCGATCAGGCAGCGCCCCACGGCAAGGCCAGAGCCGTTCAGCGTGGCAACGAACTCGGGCTTTCCCCCAGGCGTGCGGTAACGGGCATTCATGCGGCGCGCCTGAAAGCTGCCGCAGGTCGAGACCGACGAGATTTCGCGGTAGGTATTCTGCCCCGGAAGCCAAACCTCTAGGTCATGCGTTTTCTGGCTGCCAAAGCCCATGTCGCCGGTGCACAGAACGATCGTGCGATAGGGCAGGCCCAGTTGCTGCAACACCGCCTCGGCACAAGCTGTCATGCGCTCGTGTTCGGCCAGT
>NZ_JBFHIA010000375.1:0-1816 GCF_041596715.1 Phaeovulum sp. | reverse complement strand
CCACATGCCAAGCGCGCGTAACTCGGCTTCGTTGCCAAGGTAAATGGCAAGATGTCCGTAAAGGCCGGGGATGGTGTTGCCCGAGGCGCGGCCTTTGCTGGAAAGCACAACCACATCAAGCGGCTGCACCATTTTCACAGCAGCGAGTTGCGGCTCGGGTCGCGCCAGATACCCGGGTCGCATCACGCTTGCGCCGATGATATTTCCCAACATCGGCGCGAAGGGCTCGGCTATCGCGACCAGAACCGGTGGAATCGGCTCTGTCTCGCGGCAGCAGCCTTCAAGTGCGCTGTCCTTCAGCGCAAGATCGGCGGGGCCGATAGGTTGCGTGCTTGCGCAAGCGGCTACGGAGACCAAAAGCAGCCCAGCCCAGATTGCGTGCGTTACGCGCTTGATCCACATGCTTTGCTCCTTCTCATGGCGGGCGCGGCGAAGAAGTTGCGCAGTCCGCCTCAAGGCCATCATCCACCAAGTAGCAGCCAAGAGATAGCTGCGAACCTAGCGCACACGGGCCGCCATTTGCCACAGCTAGCAAATAGCATCAAGTGTGGCCCGCCCTACGCCTTACCCCGCGCCAAGCCTGTTGCGCGATCTTTCCGTTAAAATACGATCTTTTCTTGCTTCGCATGAGCACCCGAAGTTGCCCGCCGAACACCTAGGGCGTGGATACCGGATCCGAGAGTTCCGTTTGCAAAAAACGCTCAAAATCGTCGAGGTCGAGCGGCTCAAACTGGCCGAAGCCCTGCATCCAAGTGGTCGCGGCGCGCATCGCGGCGGGTTCTAGCTTGCACCACTTCAAACGACCGCGTTTTTCCTGGCTGATAAGGCCCGCATCGGCCAGAATTGCGAGGTGCTTCGAGACCGCAGCCAGTGAGATCGCGAAGGGGGCGGCGACGTCGGTTACAGCCATGTCATCCTCAAGCAGCATCGTCAGTATCGCGCGCCGGGTCGGGTCGGCAAGCGCGGCAAACAGCAGATCGAGGTTGGGCGCGGGTTGAGGCATGGTGCGGATTAGCGCAACCGGCGCACAATCGTCAACCAAATGGTTGAACGACGCATGGCGCGCGGTGTGCCAGCCAATGGCTATGGCGATTTAAAACAACGTAATGTCAGCGTGTTACGCGAACCGCGTCCAGCTTGACTCGGGCGTCATTGGCGCTTAGGAAGGCGGCGACTTTGCGCGGGGCCTGAAATATGCCTGTTGACCCCCCAGATGGTCCCGACCCCGAGCGGCTGCGGCGGCTTGAGAAACGGATCACCGAGAAGAAACGGGAACTGATGCCCGGGCCGCGCGCGGATGAGCACTTCAATCAGGCGAATATCGCCTGGCGGATGGTGATCGAGATGGTTTCGGGGCTGGGGATCGGCTTCGGCATAGGTTATGGGCTGGACAGGTTGTTCGGCACGCTGCCTTGGCTGCTGGTGATCTTCACGCTTCTAGGCTTTGCGGCCGGGGTGCGGGTGATGTTGCGCACGGCGCGCGAGGTTCAGGAAGAACGGCTGGCAGAGCAATCTGCGCGGGAAGAGGGAAAATAGACGTGGCGACGGAAGAAGCAGGCAGCGCACTTTCATTCCACCCGATGGAGCAATTCATCGTAAAGCCGCTTTTCGGCGATGGTCCGGTCAACTGGTACACGCCCACCAACGTCACGCTTTGGATGGCGGTTGCGGTGCTGGCGATCTTTCTGATGCTGGTGGTGGGCACGCGCGGGCGCGCTGTCGTTCCCAGCCGGATGCAATCGATCGCAGAACTCAGCTACGGCTTCATTCACAAGATGGTGGAAGATGTCGCGGGCAAGGACGGCCTGAAATACTT
>NZ_JBFHIA010000374.1:0-1820 GCF_041596715.1 Phaeovulum sp. | reverse complement strand
GTTCCGGCTGATAAAGCTGACCTTCTTCGGGGCAAAGCGCGCCGATTACCCGACCGTGCCGCATGACCCCGGCCCCGGCCTTCTGTTTGCGCCTGCGGTGCTGGTGGCTTTCGTGCTGGCCGTGGGCCTGTATCCGGCGATGGTGCAGGCGCTGGTGATGGCGGCGACGGCAGCGGTGACGGGGGGCGATCTGCCCACGGTAACGCTGAAAATCTGGCACGGGATTACGCCCGCACTGGCCATGTCAGGCATTGCGCTGGCAGGGGGTGTGCTGCTGATGACGCAGACGCGCCATCTGCACTGGACGCGCCCGGTGCTGGACCGGCTGGATCTTGCGCGCCTGCACCAATGGCTGATTGCGCAAGCCGAGGCAGGCGCACGCTGGCTAAGCGAGGCGCTGCATG
Source organism: Phaeovulum sp. (assembly GCF_041596715.1). Taxonomy (GTDB): domain Bacteria; phylum Pseudomonadota; class Alphaproteobacteria; order Rhodobacterales; family Rhodobacteraceae; genus UBA6213. The sequence goes on along the minus strand of NZ_JBFHIA010000374.1, from coordinate 1,416 downwards.
GCGGCGCGATGCGGCAGATGCTGGCGGCGCTGGTTCTGGCGGGGCTGATTGGGGGCGGCTGGGCAACAATCGGCACGGGGCTTGGCCCTGAAACGCGGCCATTGCTGGCGGTGCCGATTGAGGTGGCCGCAGGCTGGCTTTCACTGGCGGTCGCAAGCCTTGCGCTGATGCGCTTTCACGGCAATCGCTTGCTGGCGCTGGTGCTGATCGGCATCGTCGGGCTGATGGTATCGGTCGGCTTCATCTACCTTTCCGCACCCGATCTGGCGCTGACGCAAATCACCGTCGAGGTGGTGACGGTCGTGCTGATGTTGCTGGCGCTCAACTTCCTGCCCAAGGCGAGCATGTCCGAACCGCTGCCCCGCCGCGCCCGCGACGCGGTGCTTGCCAGCGTGGCAGGTCTGGGGATCGGCACACTGATCTATGCGCTGATGCGGCGTGATTTCGTGCTGCCGTCGATTTCGGGCTTTCACGTTGAAAACTCCTATACCGGCGGTGGTGGCACCAACATCGTCAACGTCATTCTGGTGGACTTCCGCGGCTATGATACCTTTGGCGAGATCATCGTGCTGGGTATCGCGGCGCTTGTGATCTTTGCGCTCACCGATGTGCTGACACATCGCCCCTCGCTGCGCAAATTGGTCGCGTGGAGCCCCGATCAGCCCCGCGCTGGCGATGAGCACCCGCTGATGCTGGTTGTGGCAACCCGGCTGGTGTTGCCAGTGGCGCTGATGGTGGGGGTTTATATCTTCTTGCGCGGGCACAACGCGCCGGGCGGCGGCTTTGTGGCCGGGCTCGTGGTGTCGATTGCGCTGGTGATGCAATACATGGCCTCGGGCCTTGCATGGGCCGAGGCGCGGCAGCGGTTTTCATATCACGGAATGATCGGCGCGGGGGTGTTGATTGCCGGGCTGACCGGCATTGGCGCGTGGTTTGCAGGCAAGCCGTTCCTGACCTCGGCCTTTGGCTATGTCACGCTGCCGCCGCTGGAAAAGTTCGAGCTTGCTACCGCGATGGCGTTTGACCTTGGCGTGTTCCTTACGGTTGTCGGCGCGGTGATGCTGGCGCTTTCCAGCCTGTCGCGGCTGTCCAAGCGCGCGACGTCAGACGAGAGCAAGCGCGAGAGGATAAGCTGATGGAGCTTTTGGTAGCCAGCGCGGTTGCGATCATGTCGGGGGTGGGGATCTACCTCATCCTGCGGCGCCAGACCTTTCCGGTGGTGCTGGGCATGGCGATGCTGTCCTATGCGGTAAACGTTTTCCTCTTCGCCACCGGACGGCTGGTGATAGACATGCCGCCGGTTCTTTCCGATGGCGCGCCGGGCTATACCGACCCCTTGCCACAGGCGCTGGTGCTGACCGCGATCGTCATTTCCTTCGGCATGACGGCGGTGGTCGTGCTGCTATCGCTGGGGGC
>NZ_JBFHIA010000373.1:0-1831 GCF_041596715.1 Phaeovulum sp. | reverse complement strand
GCCTATCACCACAAGGGCCTGTCGTTCGTGCGCGTGCTGCAACGTTGCCCAGAGTTCATGGAACATCGTTTCGACGCCTTTGTGCGCGACCCCTCGAAGATGCGCATCCTGACCCACGGCAACGGCCTGCGGCTGACGCCCGAAGTCTCGCGCGTGTACAAGAACCAAGAAACGCACGACCCGCTGAACATGGGGCGCGCGCTGGAAATCGCGGCAATCGCCGAGGAAATCCCGGTCGGCATCATCTACAACGATCCGTCAGTGCCCACCTATGACGAATTGCGCAAGGGCGAGCGGCCTTCAACGCCGGCGCTGGTGGAAACCGTGCTGCGCGAGGAGTTTGACAAGGTCACGATCTGGCCCGACGGGGCCGAGCCGATGGCAGCGGAGTAAGACCATGCAACACCAGAAAATGCCCGCCTCTGCGCCAAAGCCCGCCTTGGCCCCTTTGCGCCCTGCCCTTTTCGCACGCTACGATGCGCTAGAGCAGTTGCGCTACGACTATCCGATGGTGCTGTTGGAGGATGACAAGGGCGGCGCGCTACTGCGCCCGCTGATGCGGCTGATCGACGAGGCGCTGGCCGCCGCCTCCGAACCCGGCCCCTTGGGCGAGGCGCAGCGCCAGCAGGTGCTGAAGCTAGAGGCCGAGATGCGCGCGCGCGTTGCTGCGGGCGAAACCGGCCAGCTTGCCGATCTGTGGCGCAGCACAGCAACGGCGCAATTGACCAAACATGGCGAAGCCCCCTTTGGGCCGATGGACGCCAACTTCGACCGCGCCTTTGCCCGGCTGAAAGGCCGGGGCCGGGTGATCGGTTGCGATGCCGAAACCCCCAAGAGCACATTGACCCACGTCTGGAATGCGGTGCACAGCGAAAAGGGGCTCGCGTTTCGCAAGAAGGTCGATGGGCTGATCCTGCGGCTTTCAGACATCCTCAAGGCCGATTACATGAAATCGGACGAGGCGCATGGGCCCAAGGCGCTGCAAGCGGCGGTTGGCAAGGCTGATAGCGCCGCGATCGACTTTGGCGCGCTGTCGGACATCTTGCACCGCGCGCGACCTGTGGACCGGTTGCCCGAAGACCGTGTGCGCCGGATCGGCTGGGTGCTGAGCGTGCTTGGCGGCCAACGTTTCTACGCCCCGGTGCGCGGTTCGGAATTGCTGCCCGGCCAGCCAGAACCGCATGTCTATGTATTCGAAAGCTGCGCCGAAGCGATTGACGCCTATCGGCGGCGGCTGCCTGCGGTGGTCGAGTTCGTGAAGGCGCTGACGACCGCCGAACTGGAGGTCGATGGCAAATATCGCCCCGCCCAGCACGACCCGGTGCTTGACGCCTTCGACGAAAGCGATCTGACGGCCGAGCAAATGGCGCTTTTGCCCGCCGCGCTCGTGCTGTTGCGCGACGGCGAAGATGACACGGCCGAAACCGTGCGCGCCTTCGAGGCGCTGGCCTCGGGCCTGCCGATCAAGGTGTTGGTGCAGACCGACGACATTCTGGGCGCAACCTCGCCCGAACCTTCGCGGCGCGCCTTTGGCGGCGGCTCGGCGCGGCTGGCGGCGATGGCGATGGGCACCAACAACGCCTTTGCGATGCAGGTTTCCTCGGCGCATCTTTACCGGATGCGCGACGCGCTGGTGCGCGGAATGCGCTACCACGGACCGGCGATGTTCTGCGTCTATTCAGGTGCCACCCCAACGGTAGAGGGCGTTGCCCCCTATCTGCTGGCGGCGGCGGCGACCGAGTCGCGCGCGTTCCCAACCTTTTGCTACGACCCATCGGCAGGCCCGGACTGGGCGCGGCGGTTCGATCTTTCGACCAACCCCGCGCTAGAG
>NZ_JBFHIA010000372.1:0-1839 GCF_041596715.1 Phaeovulum sp. | reverse complement strand
TTCTTCGGGCTTGGCCACGCCGCAGCGTTTGAAATCATGCTGACGGTGCACAAGAAGGGCTTGGCGGTGGTTGGCGTGTTCAGTTTCGAGATTGCCGAAACGAAAGTGGCGCAGGTGATGGATTTCGCACGCCGCCACCAGCACCCGCTGCAATGCACGATGGAAAAGGAATAGCGCCACATGGCTGACCGGCGGATTTCACTGGCGCTTGAGGCGCCGGATGCCTTGCCGCCCGAAGGGCGCATACTGCTGCTGCGCCCGCGCGCCGAGCATGACCTGCACGGGTTGCCAAAAGCCCGGCTGCACCTTGTGCAAGGCTTCCGCCCTGATTTCGAGGCGTTGCAGGCCCAAGGCTTTGCGGTTTCGCCAGAACCCGAGGGTGGTTATGCTGCGGCTTTCGTATTTGTGCCGCGTGCGCGCGCCGAAGCCGAAGCCCTGTTGGCAGAAGCGGCGATGCGCGTTGCCCCGGGCGGCTCGATCTGGGTGGATGGTGCCAAGACAGACGGAATCGACGGTATCTTGAAGGCGGTGCGCGCGCGCCTGCCGGTGGACGAGCCGATTTCCAAGGCGCATGGCAAGATCTTTCGCTTTTCGTCACCGGGGCCAAATGCGCTGGCAGACTGGGCAGGGCGACACTACACACCTGCGCCGGGTTTTCAGACGGTGCCGGGGGTATTTTCGGCCGAATCCGTCGATTTCGGCTCTGCGCTTCTGGGCGCGGCACTGCCTGCGCAAATGCCTGCGCGGGTGGCCGATCTTGGTGCAGGCTGGGGCTGGCTTTCGGCGCAAATATTGGCCCGCGAGGGTGTCGAGGAATGCCATCTGATCGAGGCGGAACATGCAGCACTCGCTTCGGCGCGCGCAAGCATCGCTGATCCTCGGGCGCATTTTCACTGGGCCGATGCACGCAATTTTCGCCCCGATGCCCGGTTTGGTGCGGTGGTGATGAACCCGCCTTTTCACACGGCGCGCAGTGCCGACCCTGCTCTTGGGCTTGCCTTCATTACGGCGGCGCAAGCGATGCTGTCGCTTTCAGGCACTCTTTACATGGTGGCCAACCGCCACCTGCCCTATGTCGCGCATCTCAAGACATTGTTTCGGGAAGTAGACGAATTGGGCGACGATCCGGGCTATAGGTTGATCCGGGCGCAACGCCCCTTGGCCGCTACCACAAAGCGCGCAGCCCCTTCGTCTCGCGCTAGGCGCTGAGATCGGCTAACGTCGCCGCGCAGAATCAAACCAGGGGCCGCCATGTCGATTTCCATCTCGGGCAAGACCGCGATCGTCACCGGAGCCGCCAATGGCGTTGGTCTTGCCATTGCTCGGCATTTTCTGGAGGCGGGTGCCAATGTGATGTTCGTCGATATCGACGAGCCGCGGCTGATTGCCGAGGTTGGCGAGCAGACCGAAGGACCGGCGCGTTTTTTTGCGGGCGATCTCTGCCAGAAGCTGACGCTTGCCAACCTGCTTTCGGCCACCGTCGATGCCTTTGAGCGGATTGATATTCTGGTGAATGCCGCGCGGGTCATCGAATCTGGCGATCCGCTTTGCTCTGATGGCGCGCTGCTTGAATCGATGCTTCATCACAACCTCATGGCGGGGCTGCGGCTGAGCCAGATGACCGCCCGGCGGATGTTGGCACAGGCAGAAAAGGAAGGTCGGCAGGCAGAGCCGGTCGGCAGTATCGTGAATGTCTCAACCCTCGCAGGGCGGCGCGCATATCCAGAATTGCTCGCCTACTCGATTTCTTGTGCGGCTGTCGAACAAGCCACGCGCTCGCTGGCGATGGCTTTGGCACCTCGCGGGATACGGGTGAACTGCGTTTCCTTCGGCTCATTG
>NZ_JBFHIA010000371.1:0-1891 GCF_041596715.1 Phaeovulum sp. | reverse complement strand
GGGCGGGTGACTTCGGCAAACTGATCAGGCACCGAAAGGCAGCCTTCCTCGTACGTGTTGGTTGCCTCGGAGACCCAAGTCACCTCGGGGTTGATCAGCACCATCGGTTGCGGGGCGGCGGCATGATCCTTGACGCAGTCCATCACGAACATCCGCTTCAGCACGCCTACCTGCGGCGCAGCAAGGCCGACACCGGGCGCACCATACATGGTGGCAAGCATGTCATCGGCCAGTTTGCGCAGGTCGCGGTCAATCGTGACCACGGGATCGCACAGCTTTCTCAGCCGAGGGTCGGGATGAATGATGATCGGGCGAAGGCTCATGGCGGCTGATTTAGGCGATGCCGCGCGACCATGCAAGATGGGCGGGGCGGCACTATCGCCAATTGCCCCTGCGAGCCCAGCCGTTATAACCCAAAGCCGAACCGATGCCACGCCATGCCCGCAGCAAGGAACACTCCCCATGAGCCAGACCCCCGACTTCGACGAAATCATCAACCGCTTCGGCACACACTCGGTGAAATGGGACGGGATGGAGCCTCTGTTCGGCGTCGCTGCGGCAGACGGCATTTCGATGTGGGTGGCGGATATGGATTTTCGCCCGCCGCAAGCCGTGCAAGACGCGCTCAAGGGAATGCTGGACCATGGGCTTTACGGGTATTTCGGTGATGATGCCGCCTACCACGCCGCGATCCGCTGGTGGATGTCAGAGCGCCACGCTTGGGCTGTGGAAAAGGATTGGATCTTCACCACGCATGGCCTTGTGAACGGCACCGCGATCTGCGTCGATGCCTTTACCGCGCCGGGCGACGGGGTCGTGCTGATGACGCCGGTCTATCACGCCTTCGCCCGCGTCATCAAAGCGGCCGGACGGAAAGTCGTGGAATGCCCGCTGGCATTGGAAGACGGGCGCTACGCAATGGATTTCGCCGCGTGGGACGCGCAGATGACCGGCGCGGAAAAGATGCTTATCCTCTGCTCCCCGCACAATCCCGGCGGCAGGGTCTGGAGCGTAGAAGAACTGCGCGGCGTCGCTGATTTCTGCGCGCGCCACGATCTGGTTCTCGTCTCGGACGAGATTCATCACGATCTGGTCATGCCCGGCCACCGCCACACCGTCATGGCCAATGCCGCCCCCGACGCCACATCGCGGCTTGTGACACTTTCAGCGACCACCAAAACCTTCAATATCGCGGGTGCCCATATCGGCAATGTCATCATTGCAGACCCCGCTCTGCGCGCGCGATTTGCAGCGCGGATGGCGGCGCTTGGCATTTCGCCCAACTCGTTTGGCCTGATCATGGCGACCGCAGCCTATTCGCCGGAAGGCGCGGCGTGGCTGGATGCGCTTATCCCCTACATCGAAGGCAACCGAAAGCTGTTCGACGCGGGCGTGAACGCCATTCCCGGCCTGCGCTCGATGCCGCTGGAGGCCACTTACCTCGCATGGGTGGACTTCGCCGGCACCGGCATGGCGACGGAGGAGTTCACGCGCCGGGTCGAAAAGGGCGCGCGGATTGCCGCCAACCACGGGCCGACCTTCGGCTTGGGGGGCGAAAGCTACATGCGCTTTAACCTCGCCACGCCGCGCAAGGTGGTGGCCGAAGCTGTGGCGCGCCTGCAAACCGCGTTTTCCGACCTGCAATGATGCGTCGGGCGGCGCGAATACGCCGCCCGGATCAACGCTTACTAAAAGAATTACGCATGAAACGCCGGTAGAAACCCGGCGCTAGGCGCGCGGCAGATAGCCTACGGGCGCTGTCTCATCGCGCGCGAAGTCTAGCGGAGCGCGGTCACGCACCGCTGTTTCGCGCTTTGCGGTGCAGATCAGTTCGCCTGCCTCTACTGCCGAGGCGACGATCAGGCAGGTTGCCATGTGGCGCCCGCCTTCG
>NZ_JBFHIA010000370.1:0-1905 GCF_041596715.1 Phaeovulum sp. | reverse complement strand
TCTGAGGCGCTGAACGGCGATCCGATTCTGGTCGATGGCGATCAGGGTCTGGTGCATCTTCGGCCCGAAGAAACCGTCGCGCACGCCTTTCGCGATAAGATCGCGATGCAGGCCGAGGCGCAGAGCCGCTACGCCAGCCTGCGCGATCTGCCTGCCGTGGGCACCTGCGACACCCATATCGCGCTGCATATGAATGCCGGGCTGATGGCCGACCTGCCTTCGCTGTCGGATTCGGGCGCGGAAGGGGTGGGGCTGTTTCGCACCGAATTGCAGTTTCTGATCCGCAGCGAGGTGCCGCGGCGGGGCGAACTGGCGGCGCTGTATTCGCGGGTGATGGATGCGGCGGCGGGCAAGCGGGTGGTGTTTCGCACGCTTGATATCGGCTCGGACAAGGTCGTGCCCTTCATGAAGCCACAGGACGAGCCGAACCCCGCGATGGGGTGGCGCGCGATCCGGGTGGGCCTCGACAAGCCCGGCATCCTGCGGATGCAGTTGCAGGCGCTGATCCGTGGCGCGCATGGGCGGCCGCTTTCGGTGATGTTTCCTTTTGTTGCCAGCCGCAGCGAGTTTCTTACCGCACGCAAGATTCTGACCGACGAGGTTGCGCGCGAAGCAGCGGCCGGGCGGCCCACGCCCGCCAGCGTCGAGGTGGGGGCGATGCTGGAAACGCCGAGCCTTGCCTTCGCGCCGCAGGAGTTTTTTGACGAGGTCGATTTCATCTCGATCGGCGGCAACGACCTGAAGCAGTTTTTCTTTGCCGCCGACCGTGAAAACGAACGTGTACGGCGACGGTACGACACGCTCGATACCTCGTTTCTGGCGCTGCTGGAGCAGATTATCGACCGCTGCGCGCGGTCGGACACGCCGCTGAGTTTTTGCGGCGAAGATGCCGGGCGGCCGATTGAGGCGGTTACTTTTGCAGCGCTGGGCCTGCGCACGCTTTCGATGCGCCCGGCCTCGATTGGCCCGGTCAAACACCTGATCCGGCGTATCAACCTGCTGGATCTGAAAGACGTGATCGACGAGGCGCGCGATAGCGGCGTGGAAAGCGTGCGCAGCGCGGTGGTGGGCTGGCTGGCGCGACAATAGGCGCGTAACGCGCGTGTTACGGATGCCAACCTTCTGATATTACTTATATTTTCGAGATATGTTAGGGAATTGGAAAGGTTTGCCCAATGCCCCTACCCCCGCCGCGCCGCGTCAATCGCCGCGACGTCGATCTTGGTCATCTCCATCATCGCCTCAAAGGCGCGTTTTGCCTCGGCACCGCCAGCGGCCATCGCCTCGGTCAGTGTGCGCGGGGTGATCTGCCAGCTTAGGCCCCATTTGTCTTTGCACCAGCCACAGGCGCTGGCCTGCCCGCCGTTGTTGATGATGGCGTTCCAGTAGCGGTCGGTTTCGGCCTGCGTGTCGGTGGCGATCTGGAAAGAGAAGGCCTCGGATTGGCGAAACGCGGGCCCGCCGTTGAGGCCCATGCAGGGGATACCGCAGACGGTGAAATCGACCGTCAGCACATCGCCCGCCTTGCCCGAGGGGTAATCGGAGGGCGCGCGGTGCACGGCATTGACCGCGCTATCGGGGAAGGTTTCGGCGTAGAAACGGGCGGCGGCCTCGGCATCTTTTTCGAACCAGAGGCAGACGGTGTTCTTTGCAATTGTCATGGCGGACCCCTTTGCTGGGAAAGCCGGATCGCGGTCTGGCACCGCGCGGGCCATTTGCACAGATTAGAGGACTTGCCGATTCTCGACAACGCAAGTGGCGCGCGCGGCCACAGGGGGCCGCCATGCGCGCGCCACGGAGCTATTTTTTCTTCACGGTGATCCGCGCGCGAAGTTCTTCGCGCAGATTGCCTTCGTCTAGCCCGTTATCCCGCGCAAGCCGCTTTAGGCCGAAATGCACGCGCGC
>NZ_JBFHIA010000369.1:0-1910 GCF_041596715.1 Phaeovulum sp. | reverse complement strand
TGAGCGCCCGCACCGTGCCAATCGGTATATTCGGTCTGCTCACCCGACTTGCTGAGCGCCTTGCCGAAAGCGATGACATTGGCGTAGTTTTTCCAGTCGCCGAAGGTCGTGCCGGTCCAGAAGTCCAGCGTCTCGGAATCTTCGGTGATAGAGAAGAAAGCCTCGTCGATCGCCGGGTACCCGGTGCGGCGGTAATCGACGATGCTTTGCAGCTCTTTGGAAGTGGGCAGGGCCCAATCGTCGTAACCACCGAGATCAAGCGCCTCGCAATAGGCCAGCGCTTCTTCCCATTCGCGGCGCGTGCCGTCGTCAGCCTGTTGCCACATGCGACCCGTGGCTTCGTCTGTCACCGTGCCGTCGCCGTTGTCTACAAACGCATTGACGCCATAGACACCTTCTTCGCCGCTGACGCAGCGCACGTAATTGCCCGGTGCCTTGCCGTCTGGCCCCATCAAGCCGCCGCTGGCGGCCGCGCCGGTGTAGAAATCGACCCCGGTGCCGTAAGCTTTGATGTGGCCGTCAGAAAAGTTGAAGCCGAAGGCGGCCTGATTGCGGCCGTTCTGGACCGGCCCTTTGACGTAGAGGGTAGAGCTCCAGTATTGCCCGGCAAAGATCATCTGACCTTCCGGGTAGTAGAAATCGAAAACACTGGTGTCGATATAGGGTCTCGGCTCACCTTCTTCCGGCATGAGCAGTTCGCCGCGGTTGTCGGCAAGCGAATAAAGCTCTTTGATCGTAGGAACGCGCCAGTCGGTCCGCGCGCCCAGATCCAGATCACCGCAATAGGCCAAGGCGTCTGCGTATTGCAGGCGGTCGTTCAGCGGCGTTTTCTGCCAGACAAGAGCGGTGTTGTTATCGAGAACGGTGCCATCGCCGTTTTCCGTATAGGATGCGGCCCCACGCATGTATTGCGCATCCTGACCATAAAGCGCCTCCCCCTCAGCGGGGCAGCTTATGACATCGCCGACCGTGTCGAAGCAACGATCCTGCATTGTATCGACGATGGTATAGCTAAGCTCTTGGGCTGTGCTTGATTGCGCGGAAAGAACCAGCGGGCTTAGCAGCAGTAGTGCGTAGCCCGCAGGAGCGGATTTGAGAGTTGAAAACATGATTGATCCCTTTTGGTAGTGGAGTTATGCCCAAGGTGGGGCAGCGAGAAGTAGGTGAGTGAGCGTCGCGTCAGCGGCGTAAAATCCCCAGTGGAGAGAATAGGCCCAGCGAAAACCGCTTCGAACACGCAGATAGAGGTACGGCAGCAGCGCACCAAAGAGAGTCGCGGCGAGTGTGAAGCGCGCGACGTACAACCAGATGAAACCGTCGAAGGCGAGGCCAAGGTGAAACAGCCCGAAGGATACCGCCAAGCCGACGCTCATGACCCCAAGCGTGAATCCAACGCGCACGCCCGTGAAGATCAGTGCAGCGATCAGCACTTGCTGAAACAGGATATCGGCGGATTTCGGCAGGTAATACCAAGCCGAAGCAAACATGAACTCGGGCGGGTTCGCTGGTGCCCGCACCTCCGAGACATAGGGGAGGAGCGGCAGCACAAAGACAGTGAACAACCCGAATGCTGCAAGGATCGGCAACATCGCCAGCCCTTCGCGCGCCAGTCGGTCGCGGTTCAGCACCTCTGCAAATAGCGGCCGGAACAGCCAGGCAGCCAGCGTGGCCCAGCCGAGGTAATAGGCCGTGAACAACACCGGCGCACCGTCATAGCCGCTGTCGAGCCCAAGCGCATCGACAAGCACGTAATAGCCCCTGCTCGACACTGTCCAAAGCGCAGCCACGATGAGCAGTGCACGGGCGACTTGGAAGAATGCGTCGGCAGCTAGGCCGCGCATCGCTGCTGGCTTCATATCAACTGTCGAAATCATGATACTTGCTCGCCGTGTTACTTGCTCGGGTTTCGT
>NZ_JBFHIA010000368.1:0-1988 GCF_041596715.1 Phaeovulum sp. | reverse complement strand
CCGATGACATGCCCGAGATCGTGCTGGTTGAGGCCTACGCGCCGGGGCGCGAGTTGACGGTCAGCGTGCTTGGTGATCGCGCGCTTTGTGTGACCGAAATCGTGACCAGCGGTTGGTATGACTACGCCGCAAAATACACGCTCGGCGGATCGCACCACATCGTGCCGGCGCAGTTGCCAGACGAAATCACCAACGCCTGCCTTGATTACGCGCGCCGCGCACATGATGCACTGGGTTGCCGCGGCCTTAGCCGCAGCGATTTTCGCTGGGATGAGAGTAAGGGTCTGGCAGGTTTGGTCATTCTGGAAACCAACACGCAACCGGGCATGACCCCCACCTCGCTTAGCCCCGAGCAGGCGCGGCTTGGGGGGATGGATTTCCCCGCGCTTTGCCGCTGGATCGTCGAGGACGCCTCATGCAACCGGTAGGCACTTCACCTCTTGCGGCCCCGCCGCGGCCCGCCCCGCGTGTGCTTCACCGCGACCCGGCACCTTCGCGTATGCGCTACAAGCTTGGCCGCCTTTGGCTGACGCCTTCAGTGCGCGGCCTGCTGCGGATCGGCTTGCCGCTGGCGCTGATCCTTGGCCTGCTTGGGCTTTGGTTGGGTGACGCGGGCCAGCGCGCGGCGTTGGCAGAGCGGTTCACGGCGCTCAAGACCGATATCCAGAACCGGCCAGAGTTCGAGGTGTCGCTGCTGCGCATCGATGGGGCATCGCCCGCGGTGGATGCGGCTATCCGCGCGATGCTGCCCGTGGCGCTGCCTGCATCTTCCTTTGCGCTGGATCTGCCCGCATTGCGCACACTGATCGCGCGGCTTGATGCGGTCGCCTCGGTCGATCTGAGGGTGCAGCAGGGGATATTGGCGGTCACGGTGGTCGAACGGGTGCCGGCGGTGCTTTGGCGTCATGCCACCGGCGTGGAAATGCTTGATGCCAGCGGCCACCGTATTGCGACGATCCTTTCACGAGATCTTCGCCCGGAATTGCCGCTGATAGCGGGAGATGGTGCACAAAACGCGGTGCCCGAGGCGCTGGCCATTCTGGCGGCGGCGGCACCGATATTGCCGCGCGCGCGTGGCCTTGTGCGGATAGGAGAGCGGCGCTGGGATCTGGTTCTAGACCGCGATCAGCGGATATTGCTGCCCGAGGCGGGGGCGGTGCAGGCGGTGCAGCGGATGCTGGCGCTTGACCGCGCCGAAGACCTGCTTGCACGCGATTTTACGCAGCTTGATCTGCGGCTGGCGGCACGCCCGACATTACGGCTGAGCGCGGACGCACAAGACGAATTGAAGCGCATCAATGCGCAGGTGATGACGAGCGGGAGTAACAGGTGATGGGGGCAGGGCGATGAACGGGCTCTATCAGGCACAGCGCGCCATGCGCGCGATGCGCAAGGCGGCGATGCAGCGCGGCGTAATCGCCATTCTCGATGTCGGAACATCGAAAATCGCCTGCCTTGTTCTGCGCTTCGACGGGCCCGAGCGGGCACCAACCAGTGATGGCGTCGGGCCGATGGCGGGACAATCGGCGTTTCGGGTCATTGGCGCAGCTACCACGCGTTCGCGCGGGGTGCGCTTTGGCGAAGTCGAGACGATGGCTGAAACCGAGCGCGCCATTCGAACCGCTGTGCAGGCAGCGCAGAAAATGGCCAATGTGCGCGTCGATCATGTGATCGCCAGCATCGCAGGCGCGCGCCCGCGCAGCTACGGATTGGCGGGTGAGATAAAGCTGCAAGAAGCGCAGGTCGCCGAAGCTGACGTGGCGCGTGTTCTTGCAGCTTGTGATCTGCCCGATATTGGCGATGCGCGCGAGGTGCTGCACGCGCACCCGGTAAACTTTTCGCTGGACCACCGCACCGGTTTGGGCGATCCGCGCGGCCATGTCGGAACCCGGCTCGCGGTGGATATGCACCTGCTTGCAGTCGATGCCGACGCGGTGGAAAACCTGACCTTCTGTCTGCGTCGATGCGACCTTGAACTGGCCGGTATT
>NZ_JBFHIA010000367.1:0-1997 GCF_041596715.1 Phaeovulum sp. | reverse complement strand
CCCTGCGCCAGGCGCTGGGAAATGGGCCCGAAATCTTCGTGCTTTCGGGCCATATGGCGGGCGACACAGAACTGATCGCGGGGCGCGCGCTGACGCCGGTGTTGAATTCGCTCGAACAGGTCACACGGCATTTCGAGACGCTGCCGGGGCATGGCTTTGGCGTACAGCTAGATACCGGCATGAACCGCCTTGGCATGGAAGCGGGCGAGTGGGAGGCCACAGCCCCGATCGTGATCGGCGCGGGCCCGAAGCTGCTGATGAGTCATCTCGCCTGTGCCGATGAGCCGAAGCACCCCGCGAATGCGGCACAATTGGCAGAGTTTCATCGCCTAACCGATGGCACCGGGGTGCCGCGATCCTTTGCCGCAACGGGCGGCATTCTGCTTGGGCGCGCTTATTGTTTTGATCTTACGCGGCCCGGCATCGGGTTATACGGCGGCGCGCCCTTTGCAGAGGCGCGCCCCGTGGTGCGCTTGTCGCTGCCCGTGGTGCAGGTGCGCGAGGTAATGGCGGGCGAAAGCGTGGGCTACAGCTACGCTTGGCAAGCGGCAGAGGATTCGCGCATTGCCACCGTTGCCGCGGGCTATGCCGACGGGTTGATGCGCACGCTTTCGGGCAAGGCCACGCTTTGGGCCGATGGCACGCCCTGCCCGGTCGTGGGGCGCGTGTCGATGGATCTTATCACCGTCGATGTCACGCATCTGCGCGAGGTTCCAGAGACGCTGGATATCCTCTGCCCCGAACAGGGGATCGAGGCCCTGGCCGAGGTGGCAGGAACGATCGGATATGAAATCCTTACCGCGCTTGGGCCGCGCTATGCGCGCCGCTACAACGGTGCCGCACCGTGAGCCCGCTTGCCCCGGTTGCGCGCCTTGGGCGCAGCGTATTGGCAGCACTTGCCGCAACCGGCCGCGTCGCGCTTTTTGCCGCCGAAAGCCTGAGCCACCTTGTGCGCCCGCCCTTCTACGGGCGCGAGTTTCTTGCCGCCGCCTTGCAGATCGGCTGGATGAGTCTGCCCGTGGTGGGGCTGACCGCGTTGTTCACCGGGGCCGCGCTGGCCTTGCAGATCTATGCAGGCGGCGCGCGTTTCAACGCTGAAAGCGTGGTGCCCTCGATTGTCGCAATCGGCATGACGCGCGAGCTCGGGCCGGTTTTGGGCGGGCTCATGGTGGCCGCGCGCGTCGCCTCTTCCATCGCCGCCGAACTTGGCACGATGAAAGTGACCGAACAGATCGACGCGCTGGTCACCCTTTCGACCAACCCGATGAAATACCTTGCCGCACCGCGCATTCTCGCCGCCACGGTTACCGTGCCGGTGCTGGTGGCGGTGGGCGACAGCATCGGCATCATGGGCGGTTGGCTGGTGGGGGTGAACCGGCTGGATTTCAATTCGGCCACCTATCTGCACAACACCATCCAGTTTTTGGAAGCGTGGGACATAGGCTCGGGCTTGGCCAAGGGCGCGGTGTTTGGCTTCATCGTGGCACTGATGGGCTGCTATCACGGCATGAACTCCGGGCGCGGCGCTATGGGCGTGGGTGCGGCCACGAAAGCGGCCGTGGTTGGTGCCTCGGTGCTGATCCTCGCCTCGAACTACCTGCTGACGGAGGTGTTCTTTTCGGCATGATCGAGCTTGCGGGCGTGCACAAGGCATTCGGCACCAAATCGGTGCTGCGCGGGGTCGAACTTACGGTGCCGCGCGGCACCTCGATGGTTATCATCGGTGGCTCGGGCACCGGAAAATCGGTGCTGCTGAAATGCATCCTCGGCCTCGTGCGCCCCGATGCGGGCTTGGTGCGCGTGGCGGGCGAAGATGCGCGCAAAGCCGCGCGCGATGCGTTTCTGGCGCGGTTCGGGATGCTGTTTCAGGGCTCTGCGCTTTTTGACAGCCTGCCGGTCTGGCAAAATGTCGCCTTCCGGCTGATGCGCGGCACAAGCAAGCGCCCCCGCGCCGAAGCACGCGAGATCGCCATTGAAAAGCTGCGGCGGGTCGGTCT
>NZ_JBFHIA010000366.1:0-2080 GCF_041596715.1 Phaeovulum sp. | reverse complement strand
CGCTGGCAGAGCGCGGCGATTTCGCGCCCCCCCGCGCAGGCGGGCGGGTAACCCCCTGCCCCGAGGCGCGCGCGGCCTATGTGGCGCGGGTGCTTTCGTTCATCGATATCGCGGCGCTGAGACCAATGAAAATCCTCGTCAACGCGGGCAATGGTGCCGCGGGGCCGACGTTCGATGCGCTGGCCGCCGCACTTGCGGCCAAGGGCGCGCCGCTGGAGTTCGTGCGGTTACACCATGTGCCCGACGGCAGCTTTCCCAACGGCATCCCAAACCCGCTTTTGCCCGAGAACCAGCCGGCGACCGCGCGCGCCGTGATCGCCGCGGGCGCAGAGATGGGTGTGGCTTGGGATGGCGATTTTGACCGCTGCTTTCTGTTCGATCACACCGGTACCTTCATCCCCGGCGAATATATCGTGGGGCTGCTGGCTGAGGCGTTTTTGGCCAAAGAACCGGGCGCGAAGATCGTGCACGACCCCCGGGTTATATGGAACACGCAAGACGTGGTCGCGCGCGCGGGCGGGCAGGCAATCGCCTCGCGCACGGGCCATGCGTTTCTCAAGCAGGCGCTGCGCGAAACCGGTGCGGTTTACGGTGGCGAGATGTCGGCGCACCATTACTTTCGCGATTTCATGTGTTGCGACAGCGGCATGATCCCTTGGCTGCTGGTGGCCGAACTGATCTGCCGCAAGGGGGCACCACTGGCCGATCTGCTGGCCGCGCGCCGCGCCGCCTTTCCTTCATCAGGCGAGATCAACTTTCGCGTTGCCGATACTGCCGCCGCTATTGCCCGCGTCGATGCCGCCCTCGCGCCAAAGGCATTGGGCCGCGATGCGCTCGACGGGATTGGCCTTACCTTCGCGGACTGGCGCTTCAACCTGCGCGCCTCGAACACAGAGCCACTGTTGCGGCTGAACGTCGAGGCGCGGGGCGATGCGGGGCTGGTGCAGGCCGCAGTGGCAAAGATCGGCGCGCTGATCCGGGCGCGGAGCTGTGACGAATAGAGGTGCAAGCAATTGGCAGGCAAATCAACCTTCGGGCCAAGTGGCGTGCATAAGCGCCATAAAAGCGAGCGCCGAGGCGTGTGGTCGAACGGCCCGCGCCAGAATCAGGCGTCGCTGGCCGATACGGTTTCAGTTGGCGAAATCGCCGCCGTGCCACCCTGCGCGGCCATGTTTGCGGCAGCGAGTATCTTCGCTTTCTGGCCCGCGTCGGACGAGGCTGCGGCAATGCTTTGCATCGCTGCGGGCACGGTGGCACCGGCCGTGGGGTTGGCGCGGGCGACGTTCAGCGTGGCGGCCGCCAAAGAGGCGAGTTGCACTTCGAACGCTGTGGGCGCTAGCCCGAGCGACTGGAACTCGGCGATGACGCCGTTGATGTGGGTGGTACACGCTGGCGCGCCTTCGGCACAGGCGGCGAAAACCTCGGTCTCGTCAAATAGCGCCTGCGCGCTTGCTGGTGCGTGCCCACCAAAGACAAATGCCGCGGAGATAAGAATGGGGGTTACTTTCATGTAGTGTCACCTTGGTTTTGAACACACAGATTTTGGCCATTAGAGCTTAAAAAGCTTTCCAGCAGGCAAACCGAGGCCGCTGGCTGGGCGGTTCGGTTCAATCTTCGTGCAGCGTTCCGACAGGTATAGAAAACGACTTAGGCATTTTAGGGACAATATTAACGTTTCGGTAATAAATATTCAGTATGGTTAACAGCAGAATGACAGAGCGGGTTTGGTATTTTTGTGTGGCGGCGTGCATGGCTCTGCTGAGCGTGGTGTCCTATCGCATGTTGGAGCCGGAGTATGACGCGATCTTATTTGGCAAACAGCCACTTGCCACGCAGATCGTGGCGCTCTCTGATTCCGCGATTGAGGCCCCCCTTACGGTTCGCGCGCAACGTGGCAGCCTTGAAGATTGCGCCCAGATCTTGCGCGATCCGCTTGGCACCTTCCAGCCCGGCGCGGTACGCCAGAACTTGGTTGCCAGTTGCGAGACCTTGGCCGCAGCAATTGTCGCAACTGCGCCGACATCGTCGCGCGCGCATCTGGTGCTGGCCGCGGTCGCATTGGAACGGCAAGACTGGCCGG
>NZ_JBFHIA010000365.1:0-2081 GCF_041596715.1 Phaeovulum sp. | reverse complement strand
CTGCGCACCGTGCCGCGCTGCCACGGCATGGCCACGTTACATTTCGCGGCCTCGGCAATTGCCGATTGCAGCCAGCGGCGCGGTTTTTTCGGTGTCATATTCTACTCCTGTCTTGCATTGCTTCAGGGTCTTGCCGCCTCGTTGATTAGTTTTCACAGTTCAATGCGGCGCCGATGCGGCAAGCTCGGGCAATTGCTGTGAATATGCGGCGATCCCACCGCCCAGAAAATGAGCGGCATTTGTCTTGATATGCAGAGGTTTGTTGGCAGATCAGGGCGTCAGCACGCCGCAGATTGTGGCGAAGGTGCGGCGCCGGTCAGAGCCGGATGGCAGAAAGCAGGCGCCCGTAATCGGCCTCACCCAGATGCGTCGTGCGGCGATAAGAATAAAACCGATCCGGGTCGGAATAGGTGCAATGGCGCGTCCATTCCGCGTGTTTGACCCCGGCGTCGCGCAGCCTGTTCAGCGTGTAAGCCGGCAGATCGAACATCGGCCGCCCATTCGGACCGCCTGCAAAAAAGCGCGCGTTGCCAGCGTCTTCGGTTAAAAACGTCTCCATGAAATCGTGGCCGACTTCGTAGGCGCGCTGGCTGATGCAGGGCCCGATCACAGCGACCGTATCGCCACGCTGCGCCCCCAGTGCCTCCATCGCCTCAAGCGTGGCTTCCAGTACGCCTGCAAGCGATCCTTTCCAGCCTGCATGTGCCGCACCAATAACGCCCGCGCGGGCATCGGCAAAAAGCACCGGCTGGCAATCGG
Source organism: Phaeovulum sp. (assembly GCF_041596715.1). Lineage (GTDB taxonomy): Bacteria > Pseudomonadota > Alphaproteobacteria > Rhodobacterales > Rhodobacteraceae > UBA6213. Next base: position 1,322 of record NZ_JBFHIA010000365.1, on the reverse strand, counting down.
CGCTTTGCACCGTCAGCACAACGCCCGGCGTTGCCGTGACCAGCGCATCGGCGCGCGGCAAGGGGCGGGGCGGCGGCGCGGTAACGGTGATGGCATCTGCGGAATGGACTTGGTTCACCCCGGCCAGCGCCTCGGGATCGGCACCCATCGCCGCCGCCGCGCGCGCACGGTTGATCGCCACCGCCTCGCTCTGATCGCTTGACCCGGGGCCACAATTCAACCCGGCGAATATCCCCGACGAGGCACCGCCACGGCGGGTGAAGAACGCATGCCGAAACGGAGACAGGGTGGGTGAGGTCAGAAACTCAAGCGTCGTTGGCATGGCCTGCCCTTGGCTGCTCCGGCGCGAACCCGGCGGGAGGGGGCGCACCCAAAGGGTGAATTGCAATTGCTTTGAACAGGTTTCCCATTTCCTGCGGATGGGTCAATCGTTGGTGCGCGGCGATGTGGTTGTCAAGCGCGGTGCCGGTCAGCCCGCGCGCCAATCGTTGCGCCCGCTCGGTGATACCCAACTGCTCCAACAGCACACCCTGCGGCACAAGCGCCGTAACGGCGGCCCCGGCGGCGCGCGCGGCGCGCGCCAAGGGGGCAAAGGCGACATGCGCGGTCAGATCGGCCTCGCCGGGTGCGGCGAGCGGATCGCAGGGCTTGTGCGCGCGCAAAGCCTGAAACGTGTCGCCAAGGCTTTCCCAGCCGCCGTAGTCGATGAAAATGGCAGCGCCGCCATGGGCTGCGATATGGCGGGCAACCTCGGCCACAGCCGCCTCGGCTGCGGCACAGGTTTCCACCACATCGCCGGGCCGGGTATCGGCAAGACGGTGCGCCAGTGCGGCAAATGGTTGCGGGGGGGCAAGTCCAAAGACAAGGTGCCCCTCCGCGTCGAGCCCCACATGCCGCTCTGCCCAGCCTTCTTCTGCGCGCACGAATTGGCGGATCGGCAGGGCGTCCAGAAACTCGTTGGCGATCAGATAAAGCGGCGCCTCGGGCAGATCGGAAAGGCTGTTGTGCCAATGGGGGACTACGGGCGCAAGTTTCTTGGCCTGCATCGCGCGCAACGTGGGCGATGCCTCAAGCAGATGCACCTCGGCCGCACCCGCAAAGCCCGGCACCCGCGCGGTCACATGCAAGATATCGGCCATCAGGGTGCCGCGCCCCGGGCCGGGTTCGGCCAGCACGATGCGCGCGGGCGCGCCCTGGTCCAACCAGGTTTGCGCCAGTGCCAGGCCCAGCACTTCGCCGAACATCTGGCTGATTTCCGGCGCGGTGATGAAGTCACCCGCAGCGCCAAGCGGGTCGTGCGTCGTGTAGTAGCCGTGCGATGG
>NZ_JBFHIA010000364.1:0-2087 GCF_041596715.1 Phaeovulum sp. | reverse complement strand
GCGGCACTGCTGGAAGCGGCGGCAGAAAACCTTGCGGGCTGGGTGAAATGAAAAGGGCGGTGGAATACCACCGCCCATAAGCCGCACAAGCCTGCAAACCTAGATCAGCAACACCTGTGTGCCGACCTTGGTCAATCCGAACAGAACTTCGATATGTTCGTTGTAAAGCCCGATGCAGCCGTTTGACGACTTGCGCCCGATCTTGCGCGTGTCGTGCGTGCCGTGGATGCGGTAATACTGCCAGCTGAGATACAGCGCATGCGTGCCAAGCGGGTTGTCGGGCCCGGCTGCCACGAAATCGGGCCATTCGGGGTTGCGGATCTTCATTGCCGGGGTCGGTGCCCAAGTTGGGCCAACGACCTTGCGCACCACTTCGGTGCGGCCAAGGCGCGTGAGGTCTTCGCTTACCGGAACCGAGGTGGGAAAGAGTTTGTAGATGCTCTGATCCTCGGACCAGAAGTGCAGCGCGCGCGAGGTGATATCGACAAGGATCGCGCCATTCTTGGTGTTGGCGAAATAGGGCTGCCAATCAAGCGAACGGAATGACGAAATGTTGCGCCGCAGGTTGGTATAGGCGTTATCCTCGTAGACGACCCCTGAATCATACGCGGTCTGCGCGAGCGCGGGCGTTGCCAGCCCTGCACCAAGAAACGCGGCCCCGCCAAGAAAGGTCCGGCGGTTTGGGGTGCTGAAACGGGTTCTCGACATAGATGACTCCGGTCAACCGCGGAATGTTCCGCAGGCAAGCCGCAGTCATATTGCGACTTTCCGCCCAGTGCAAATCAAACTGCTGTCACTCGGCGATTTCACGCATAGTTGCATTTGCCCTCTGCCACCCGACGCGTTAATGCTCGGGCCGAAATCGCACAGGTGCTGCATATGAACGTGTCCAAAGGCCTTTTGTTCCTATCGGTGCTGGCGCTCTCTGCCTGCGCGGCCGAGCCGCCACCGCTTGGCCCCGATGGCCTGCCGTTGCCGCAGCTATACCAGATCAGCGCCTCGGATGCCTCGCGCATCACCTTTGGCGTTCTTGATCAGGTCAATGCCTTGCGCGCGGCAGCCGGGGTGCCTGCGCTCGCGCTCAGCCCAGAGCTTAACGCCGCAGCCGCCACCCATTCGCGCGACATGTCGGTGCAAAACCGGCCTTGGCATTTTGGCTCTGACGGCTCCTCGCCGCTGGATCGCGGCATGCGCGCGGGCTATGCGGGCAAGGTTCTGGGCGAAAATATCTCAGAAACCTACGAGACCGAGACCGAAACGCTTTCGGCCTGGATGGCAGTGCGCGACACCCGCGATGTCATCATGAACCCGTCAGCGCGCGACCTTGGCTTTGCATGGTATCAGGAACCGTCGGGCAAGATCTGGTGGACGCTGGTCACCGGAGGCGGTGCCGCCCTGCCCGGCGCCTTGGCAGCCGCAAACTAGGCAAACAAGAAGATCGGGGTGCCAAGCTGCACCATGGCGTAAAGCTCCTCGATCTCTTCATCCTTCACGGCGATGCAACCTGCGGTCCAGTCACGCTGGAACCACGGCAAAAACGCGCCGCCACCGCCGCCGTGAATAAAGATATCGCCGCCCGGCTTTCGCCCCATCGCCTTGGCCGCAGCCACGTCATTGGCATTCGGGTACGAAATGCGCAGGCTGAGGTGAAAGGCGCTGTTGGGGTTGCGGAAATCGATCTCGTAGGTGCCTTCTGGGGTGCGGCTGTCGCCCTCCCACTGCTTGGGGCCCTCGGTGTTTCCGCCCAACGCGATGCGGTAGGTCTTGATCACCTCTTGCCCCGAAATGACATAGAGTTTGCGCTTGGCCTTGAACACCTGCAACTGCGTGACCGGTGGCCCGAAATAGGGGCGAATCTTGGCGGCTTCGGCAGCTGCGCCGCGCGCTGCGAAAACCGAGGCCAGCGACAGCCCGATAAGTGCTCTGCGTGAAATCATGTTACTGCCCGTGCCTGCCGAGCGCTTCGCGCCCTTTTCGCGATTTTTACCCGAAAACGCGGCGCTTGCCTAGCGGCCGGATGCCGCGCCACGCGGTCTAAGTGAAAATCGTGCGGCAAGCTCGATATGCGTTGACCAGCGGAACTGATC
>NZ_JBFHIA010000363.1:0-2094 GCF_041596715.1 Phaeovulum sp. | reverse complement strand
GACCGCAACGGCACGGTTACGCGGCTGGCGGCGCGCAACCTTGCCGGGGTGCCCGGTTGTCGCTTTGTCAAAGGTGGCAGCAAGGATGAGATCGCCTTCGAAGACGCCGCTTTCGACTTGGTGCTCAGCGTCGGTGCCCCCACCTATTTTGGCCTGCCGCGCTTTGTTGCCGAGGCGGCGCGTGTTTGCGCACCGGGCGGCACCATCGCCTTTTCCGGCGGCTATCGGCAAGGCGATCACGCGGCGATCGAGGCAGAACTGCGCGACGCGGCAGCGGAGGCGGGGCTGGTCTTTCGCCGCTACGCCAATATCACACCGCATACATTTGCAGCCCTCGAGGCAGATATTCCGCGGCGGCGCGAAAAGCTCAAACATGTGCCGTGGCCATTCCGCGCCTATGGCTGGAAATGGGCCGACATGCCCGGCAGCACCGAATACGACGAATACGCCACCGGCAAACGCGCCGATTTTGCGGCGGTTTTGACCAAGCCCTGAAGTGCCGATCATTCGCGCTGACGTGCAAATTCACGCGCCCAACGCGCCGGGTTGCGCAACGCATCAATTTCGCCCGCCCACCGCCGTGCAGCGGCGCGGCGGCCAAGCGTATAACGCAGCGCAACCCAAAGCGCCGATAGCGTCAAGGCGATCAAACGTGGTCGATTGGGGCGCATCACCATGCAGCGTTCAGCATGTGGCCCCATTGCCAGCAAATAGGGCTGGCCGTGGGTGTTTTCAGGCAACGGCAGACCTCTGACCAGCAACCGCTCGCGCCGGGCGGGCAGACCAAGCAAGATGCGAAAGAACAATGCAAAATACAGCAGCGCCTGACGCAGCATCGAAGGGTCGGCCAACGCCGGGGGGGCCAAGGTCAGACCAGCGGGATCAACCCCCTCGCGCGCCGCCGGTGGTTTCACGGTTTCGACTTTCGCACGCAACCGCAAATGCCGGGTGAGGCTATCAGGGCCGAGTGCCGCTTCGGGGCCGGCAAGAAAATCGCCTATCGCGATGATGCTCGACAAGGCGGCCCGGTAGCGATGCACCAGAAGGTAATGCATCACCCAGCCCAGCACAAAGACCGGATCGGGAAGGTTTGACAGCTTGGGGTGGCTTGCTGCGTTGATCAGCATATTGCGCAGATCGTAATAATGGATCAGCCCCACATGCTTGTACCGAAACGAGGAATGCCACACCCCAAGCCCCGGTAGCGGTACGGTTTCAACCCCGGCTTCGCGCAGGCGCGCGCCATATTCGATATCGTCGCCATGCAAGAACACCGGTGCGGGCAAGCCGCAGCGCGCAATTGCCGCCATCGGCACGATGCAGAACCACCAGGCATTGTAATCGACGACGAAGCTTTGGTCCCATAGCGCCAGCGTTTCGGGGCGCGAAAGGTCGGAATCATGCGCCAGTTTGTGCGTCAACCAATTCGGCCCGATGATGCCGCCTGCTTCTTGCAGATGCGTGCGCGATTCCAGCTCGATCGCTTGGCCGCCGATGGCGCAATCATGTTCGGTATAGGCGGCAAAGGCATGGGCGCGTTGCACGATGCGTGGATCAAGCTCGATGTCGTCATCCATCATCAAAAGGTGCGTCGGCGCCTCGGCACTGGCCGCCGCCTCGATCATGGCGCGGCAAAAACCGCCAGCGCCGCCGAGGTTCGCCTGCTCGATCACCGAAAACGCCGGGTGCTGTAGCACCTCTATCAGATGCGGGCGCTGAAAACTTCGGCCTTGGTTGACAACATGCACACGCGCCACCTCGCCGCTTTCAACCAGCTTGTGCAGCACCGCAACGGTCTGCTCGAACGCCGCCTCGCGTTCATAGGTGCAAAGGCCGATCGATAGCGTTACCGGGTTTCGTGGTGCAAGGTCGGTGACAAAGGCGAGATTTTCTATCACCGCACCAAAGGGGGCCTCGATCTCCAGATGCAGACGCCCGATCCGCGCCGCACCCTCCACCTCGCCCGCACGGGACCAAAGCCAATAGGGTGCCTCCGCGCCCTGCCCCTTGTGGTGCCATTCGGCCAAAACCTCGCGCCGCCCGTTGGCAAGGTGCACGATGGCCCGCAGCGTGAGCGCGCCCTGTGCGTGACAG
>NZ_JBFHIA010000362.1:0-2095 GCF_041596715.1 Phaeovulum sp. | reverse complement strand
GCCGCGCAAGGTCAGCTGCGTCACCGACGACCGCCATGCCACGAACGGCACAAAGCTCAGCGCCATGAGGCCAAGCAGCAGGTCTGTCGAAAGCAGCATATAGCCACCAATACCGATCAGGATCGACAGCAGCACGATCCGCACCAACCCGGTCGAAAAGAACATCCGCACGCCCTCAAGATCGAGCATCCCGAGTGTGATCAGGTCGCCCGAGTGGACACGGTCGTGAAAGCCAAAGCTGAGGTTCTGGATCTTTTCGTAATAGGCCAAGCGCAGCACGTAGCCGGTATGATGCCCAACCGATTCACTGAAATAGTTCTGCAAGGTGGTGAAGACGCCGCGCAGTACCGAGACCAGCAGCACCAGCAGCGCCGTAGCCAGCAACGCCGAACGCGCGGCGGACTCTTCTGCGCCGCTAACCAGAAGCTGTGTCTGGTCGATCGCGCGGCCCAGAAGGCGCGGTATGAGCAACTGCATCGATGCCGCGATCAGCGTTGAAACAAGCGCGATTGCAACCGACCAGCGGCTTTGCATGTCTATCCGCACGACGCGGGCAATGGTGCCCAATCCATCACGCCATCCGGTCACAGAGGTGTGCCGCATAAGTTCGGCGATGTCCGGCGCGTGGTTTTGGGGGGTGGTGTTCAACACTCGGATCCAAGCACTAGTTCAAATGACAACCCATCCATATTTCGCGGGTGCGCGCAGGTTGCAACAGCGATTTTGGCAGACCACCCCGCCTTGCCGATAGCTCTGGCGCAATCCGCTTGCCTTTGCCAGATCGACGCGCGCAGATCGTTGCGCCGCGTCTGTCAGAAAGGAAACCGGATGAAAGTTTCAGAGATGAACTGGGGGCAGGTCGAGCGCTGGCTCAAGACCGACGATCTTGCTGTCCTACCGCTTGGCAGCACCGAACAGCACGCGGGGCTTTCGCTTTCGGTCGACTCGATTCTTGCAGAAAAGGTCGCACTCGATGCGGCCGAACCCTTGGGGATTCCGGTGTTTCCAGTCGTCCCTTACGGGCTGACCCCTTACTTCCTTGAATATCCCGGCTCTGTCAGCCTGCGGATGGAAACCTATGTGCGCCTGTTACGCGACATCCTCGACAGCCTGCGCGGCCAAGGCTTTCGCCGCTTTCTACTGGTGAACGGGCATGGAGGAAACGCGCCTGCCGGGGCATTTTCGATTGAGTGGATGGCCGACAACCCCGGATGCGCCGTCAAGTTTCACAACTGGTGGAACGCCCCCAAGACACTCGCCAAAGTGCATGAAATCGACCCTATCGCCTCGCACGCCTCGTGGATGGAAAACTTCCCGTGGACCCGCCTTGCGGACGAGGTGCCGCCTGACCAACGCAAACCGATGGTTGACCTTGAAAAGCTGCGGGTCTTGGGCCCGAAGGCGGTGCGCGACTATCTGGGGGACGGCAATTATGGCGGATACTACCAGCGACCCGATGCAGAGATGCTGGCGATCTGGCAGGTCGCGGTCGCGGAAACCCGCGCCTTGATGGCCGGCAATTGGCCCTGAGGCACAGTAAAGCTGGCGGGGCGGTGCGCGCAGCCGACCGCTAGGCACCAGCGGCCATGCCCCAAGGTCATTCTACCTTGCGTTGCTGCACCCGGGTGCCGTCGAGCACCGCGGCAGAGGGGTAGAGAATGACCCTATCGCCCAGTTGAAGCCCGTGTCGGACCTCGGCGAGCGTGCCGTTGTTGCGGCCAATTTCAACTGGCTGTTTGACCGCCACACCGTCGCGCACCACGAAAACCGCCCTTTCTTCGCCGCTACGGAAAAGCGCGCTTGATGGCACCCGCACCGCATCCTCGGCCTGCCAGACCACAATGCGCGCCTCGACCCGATAGCCGTGGCCAAGCGCGCTGCGATCTTCGGCGGGGCCTGTCAGCGAAATCGTCACGGGTACGCGCTGCTCTTCCACGCCAAGCGCCGAGAACTTGGTGATCGCAAAGGGGTCGATCCGGCGAACCTTGCCCGGCAGCGGCACATCTCCGCCCCAATCATCAATGATGACCGGATCGCCCACCTTTACTTGAACCGCGTCAGACGAGATCAGTTGCACCACCACCTCCAGCCCATC
>NZ_JBFHIA010000361.1:0-2099 GCF_041596715.1 Phaeovulum sp. | reverse complement strand
TCTGGCTGGAGTGGACATGGCCCTATTCGAAAATCACATGCTGGGCGATGACTTGCACCCGATCGACGTGGTCGAATCGCTCGCCTCCGCGCATGCTTGGGACTTCGACCGCCTGACCGAAGATCAGATCGCGATGCAGGTTGAAGGCCAGTGGCGCAGCTATGCGCTGACGCTTTCATGGTCGGCGCAGGACGAGGTGTTGCGCCTGATCGTGACGTTTGAAATGGACCCGCCCGCAGCACGGATGGATGCGCTGCATGATCTTTTGAACCGCGTCAACGATCAGGTCTGGACCGGGGCTTTTACCTATTGGCGCGACCAGCGGTTGATGGTCTGGCGCTATGGGCTGGTGCTGAACGGCGGCCAGATTGCCGGGCCAGAGCAGATCGACCGCATGATCGGCGGGGCGATCATGGCGGCGGAACGGTTCTACCCGGCGTTCCAGCTGACCTGCTGGGGCAACGAGACACCCGAGGCGGCGATGCAGGTTGCCATTGCCGAGGCCTACGGGCGCGCATAATCTTGGCCCTCGGACAAGGGGGCAAGAATGGACTTTTCAGAGATTTCGGCGCGCGGGCTGGTGTTGCTTGGCTGCGGCAAGATGGGCTCGGCGATGTTGTCGGGGTGGCTGGCGCAGGGGCTTGCGCCATCTGCGGTCTGGGTAATTGACCCAAATCCGTCTGACTGGCTTACGGCGCAAGGGGTGCATCTGAACGCGCCGCTTCCCGCGCGGCCTGCGGTGGTGCTGATTGCGGTCAAGCCGCAGATGATGGGCACGGCGCTGCCGGTCTTGAAGGCGATGGGCGGGGGCGGCACGTTGTTTGTAACCGTCGCTGCGGGCACTACGATTGCAACCTATGAGGCGGTTCTGGGGGCGGGCACACCGCTGGTTCGCGCCATGCCCAACACGCCTGCGGCAATCGGCAAGGGAATCACCGCAATCTGCGGCAATGCCGCCGCCAGTGCCGCCGATCTGGCCACGGCCGAAGGGCTGCTGCGCGCGATTGGCAAGGTCGAACGCCTGCCCGGCGAACATCTGATGGATGCGGTCACAGCGCTTTCGGGTTCTGGCCCCGGCTATGTGTTCCATCTGATCGAGGCGATGGCCGCTGCGGGCACCGCCGAGGGCTTGCCCGCCGATCTGGCGATGCGCCTTGCCATCGCCACGGTGGCGGGCGCGGGCGCGCTGGCCGAAACTTCGGACGAATCGCCCGCGCAATTGCGCATCAACGTCACCTCGCCCGCAGGCACCACCGAGGCTGGCCTGCGTGTGCTTATGGAACCTGAAACGGGCTTTCCCGGCCTGATGCGCCGCGCCGTGGCGGCCGCGGCAGCGCGTGGACGCGAGCTTGGCAAATGAGCATTACCTTTGACGATTTCCTGAAGGTCGATATCCGCGTGGGCCGGATAACGCGCGCCGAACCCTTCCCCGAGGCGCGTAAGCCGGCGATCAAGCTTTGGGTCGATTTCGGCCCAGAAATTGGGGAAAAGCGGTCCTCCGCGCAGATCACCGCGCACTACAACCCCGAAGAGTTGATCGGCCGACAGGTGCTGGCGGTGGTCAACTTTCCGCCCCGCCAGATTGGCAAGGTCATGAGCGAGGTCTTGGTGCTTGGCGTGCCCGATGCTGCGGGCGAGGTGGTGCTGATCGGTCCCGGTCATGACGTGCCGCTGGGTGGGCGGCTGTTCTGATGCGGGTGCTGATCTCGCGCCGCCTGACACCGGCAGTCGAGGCGGAACTGGCCGCTTACGGTGCCGAATACCGCACGACCGACGCGCAGATGACGCTGGCCGAATGTCGCGCGGCGCTGGCCGAATACGATGCCGTGGTTCCAACGCTGGGCGATGCCTTAACCGCCGAAGCGTTCAGCGGCCCGATCCGCGCGCGGCTTCTGGCCAATTTCGGGGTTGGGGTGAACCATATCGATGTGGCGGCGGCGCGGGCGGCGGGTGTGGCGGTTACCAACACGCCGGGGGCCGTTACCGACGCCACCGCAGATATCGCCATGACGCTGCTATTGATGAGCGCGCGCCGCGCGGGCGAGGGCGAGCGGATGCTGCGCGCCGGGCGCTGGGGCGGCTGGCAGCCGACGCAATTG
>NZ_JBFHIA010000360.1:0-2121 GCF_041596715.1 Phaeovulum sp. | reverse complement strand
GGTGATCGCAAAGGGGTCGATCCGGCGAACCTTGCCCGGCAGCGGCACATCTCCGCCCCAATCATCAATGATGACCGGATCGCCCACCTTTACTTGAACCGCGTCAGACGAGATCAGTTGCACCACCACCTCCAGCCCATCCGCGATATTGCCGATTTCCATGATCGGGACACCAGCGGGCAGCGTGGTCTCGCTTTGCTGCATGATCTGCAAGATCCGCCCCGTGGCAGGTGCCCAAAGCGGGATGTCCTCGCTGGTCTGTTCACGCAGGGCGGCGGCCAGCCCACGGTCGTCAAACCCGATCAACAGCGCGCGCGCATTGGCCAGCTCTGCCTCGCGCATCGAAATCGCGGCTTCGGCGGTTTCAACCTGCGCCACGGCCACGCGCCGTTTTTGTCTGGCGCTGTCGAGCGCGGATTCGCTTGCGATCTGGCGCTCGGCAAGCTGTTCGGTGCGCGCAAGTTCGCTTTCGGCGAAATCGCGGCTGGCCATCGCCACGTTCAGATCGGCGCGCGCAACCCGCACCGCGGCTTCGGCGGCCTGCACCGCAGCCAGCGCCTGTTCGCGCGTGCGCACATCAAGTGCGGAAGGGTTGATCGGCAACATATGTGCCACCACGGTTTCACCACGCACCACCGCATCGCCCGGTTTGACCTCGACCCGTTGCAGGCGGCCAGCAATGGGGGTTGAGACGACATAGGCCTCGGCAACCTGCGCGCGGCCCTCTTCGTCGATCGTCACCATCATCGCGCCGCGCGTCACCTCGCCCAGATCGACCATCAAGGCGCGAGGCCAGAATGCCGCGACCAGCGCACCGCCCACCAGCGCCGCAACAACCAAGGTCAAAAACAGCCGCGAGCTTTTCTTCTTGCGTAGTGCCATGATCAATCCCGTGCCTTGAGCGCCACGATCAGGTCCGCCCGATCAAGGTCGCGTTTCACTATCCATCCCGAAACGAAGGCCGCGCCAAGCACGACAAGCATACCCTGCCCGTAGCTGACAGGGTCGAAGATGGCTGGAATCTGATAGAGGTCCGTCGAAAAACCCGCGGCAATACCGAACGAAAGATAATAGCCCAGCAACGCCCCGACAGGCAGCGCCACCAGCGTCACCACCGCCAGTTCCCCCAGTAGCACGAACGCCACTTCACCGCTGGAAAAACCGATCACCCGCAGCGATGCGAGGTCGCGCGACCGTTCCGCCAGCGCAATCCGCGCCGCATTGTAAACGATGCCGAAGGTGATGACGAAAGCAAGCGAGCCCATCACATAACGAATTGCGCCCGCGCCCTCGTTCATGATGCGCAAGAAGGCGTCGCGCGCCTGCGATTTGACGCTGACACCGGCCACGGTTGGCATGTCTTGCAGCGCGGCGTAGATGGCATCGCCCTGCGCCTCGTCGATCATCAGATAGGCGCCTGAAATCCGGTCGGGCTCGCCGAGGCTTCGGTTCAGCGCGGCCAGATCCATATAGGCGGGCGCGCCAAGCAATGTCTGCGCGGTGCCAGCGACGGGTATCTGCATCAACGGCTGGCGACCCTCGCGCACATCGACCGTCAGCGTGTCGCCCGGCGCCACCCCCAACATACCTGCCAGCACATCCGACAGGATCACGCCGCTTTGTGGCAGCGCGATCGGCTGCATCTGCTTGTCGAGCGCGCGGTTCAACTCTGGGTTCTGCGGCAAGCCGGTCAGCGCGCCGCGCTGGCTTTGCAGCCCATAGCGCATCACCACCGCCACGTTGCGCACCGGCTCCACCCGCTCTACCCCCGGCAAGCGCGCCAGTTCGAACAGGGTCTTGTCGCTGACCGGATGGGTAAAGCTGACCATGACATCGCTGCGATCCACGACCGAAAAGGTCAGATCAATCGTCTCATCGAAACCCGCGTAGATGGTGATCATCGAGACAGAAAGCGCCATGCCACAAGCGATGCCGATCATTGAGCCGGCCATGCGCCCCGGCTGGCGCGTCAGTCGCCGTAGCACCATGCGACTTGGCTGATCGAGAAAGCGGTTGAGGCTATGGCCGATTCTGCCGGTGCGGCTGAAGTTTGGGGGTGCGGGCGGGCGCATGGCTACTGCCGGGGTCAGCGCAAAGACCTGGCGCAAGACCAGCAGGCCC
>NZ_JBFHIA010000359.1:0-2168 GCF_041596715.1 Phaeovulum sp. | reverse complement strand
TGATGCGGCCCCTGCCGCGACAATTCTGCTGTGCCGACCTTCTGGTTTCGGGCCGGTTGCCGCAAGACCACCCGCTTTCCGGCGCTCGATCAATACAAGATTGATGGGGTAATATACAATTCGTCTTGTAACTCGAAGCCATCACAGGACGCATAGCTGCCAACCAAATAGCATCTTGCAAATTTTGTTGTAACTCGGATGCCGTATTTTGCATCGCGCAGGCGCTTTTGCGCGGCTAGCCTTTGGGGAACGCAACCTCAAGGTGGATATTTTCTTGGCCAAGCCAGCGGATCATGACGTGTTGATTGCCGGGGCGGGCATCGTGGGTGCCTCGATCGCATGGCATCTGGCCGAGGCTGGGCTGCGCGTTGCGGTGGCCGATGCCGTGGGGCCCGCCGCGGCGGCGTCGGGCGCATCGGACGGCGCGGTTTCGGTCGCCTCGAAAAAACCTGGCGTGATGGCGCGCCTTGCAACCGGCTCGTTGCTTTATACGCGCGATCTGGCGGCGCGCGGGCTGCTGGCTGCGGCGTTTGCTGCGCGCCCCTCGTATGTTTTCGGCGCGGGTGCTGCGGAGATGGGCGCGATAGATGCGCTGATTGCCAAACTTGCTGAACTGGCCGGGCCGGTGCGTGTGCTTTCAGATGGCGGTGCGGGGCTTTTGCCCGGCACCGGGCCGGGGGTCGAGCGGTTGCTGGTGCTTGCAGGCGAGGGGCACATGCCCGGACACAAGGCGGTGCGCGCGTATCTTGCGCATCCGCGCATCACCCGGCTTTGGCCCGCCGCACTTGCAGGCTTTGAGGCCGATGACGCCGGTGTCACGGTCGATCTGGGTGCGCAGCGTTTGCGCGCGGGCATTCTGATCGCGGCACTTGGCGTATCGACGCCCGAGATATTTTCCGGCCTGCCAGTAATACCGCGCGCGGGCCAGTTGCTGGTAACCGATGCCGGCCCACAGGGTGCCCTGCCCGGCGCACTGACCGCCGCCGCATATCTATTGGCAAAAACCAATGGTCCGGGGCGCGAGGCGCTGCCGCCGGTGGTGATCGACCCGCTGGCGACCGGGCAATTTCTGATAGGTTCCTCGCGCGAGGATCACGGCGACAACACGCGCGTCGATTTTGAGACGTTGCGTCGCCTGCTGGGCCGCTCCACCAGCGCCTTTCCTGCGCTGGCCGCGCGCCGGGTGATCCGCGCCTTTGCGGGTATCCGCGCGGCGGTGCCGGACGGGTTGCCCATTGTCGGGCCGCTTCCGGGAACGGCGCGGGTGATTCTTGCCACGGGCTTTGAGGGCGACGGTATCTGCCTGTCAGCACTGATCGGGCGCGAGGTCGCGGCGATGGCGCGCGGCGAAGGCCCGGCACCAGACTGGGCCGACGACCTTGCACGTCTTTCGCCCGCGCGGTTTGGCGCGGTGCAACCGGGGCCTATGGCATGAGCGGCGGAAACATCTTGTGGAACGGCGCGTCAGTGCCATTTTTGGCAGGCGAAACCGTGGCTTCGGCGCTGATGCGTGCGGGCGTTCTGTGTTTTGGCCACGCACCGCAAGGGCAGGCGCGCGCGTTGTTTTGCGGCATCGGCCAGTGCCAGAATTGCCTCGTGCAGTATAACGACCGGCTGACCGAGGCATGCCTGCTGCCCTGCCAAGACGGCATGGCGCTTGCCGCGTGCGAGGTGCAGAAATGAGCGGCGCACGCGTTCTGGTGGTTGGGGCGGGGCTTGCCGGGTTGGCGGCTGCGTTGGAACTGGCGCGCGCCGGACTTGCGGTTCTGGTTGTCGATCAGGCGCTGCGGCCGGGTGGCGCGGTGCACCGCCAGCCCTTGCCGGGGGGGCGCTCACTGGCCAGCCCCGCGCAGACGCGGCGTTGGCGCGCGCTCATGACCGAGGTTGAGGCGCAACGCGTGCGAATCGAGATCGCCTGCGAGACCCGTTTCGGCGGCATAGACCACAGCGGCGCGGTGCTGCTGACCGGCGCGAGGGCCGCACTGTTTCGCCCACGCGCACTGGTTCTGGCGGTGGGCGCACGCGAGGCCGTGCAGCCGCGGCCCGGCTGGACACTGCCCGGCGTCACAACCGCAGGTGCGCTGCAAACGCTGCTTAAAACCACAGGCACGCCGCCACCGGGCCGGGTGCTGCTGGCGGGTTCTGGCCCCTTGCTGCTGGCCTTGGGC
>NZ_JBFHIA010000358.1:0-2179 GCF_041596715.1 Phaeovulum sp. | reverse complement strand
GGTCGCTGGGGCACCCAACGCCCATGCAACATATACCCTGAGCCAACTTCAACGTATCGAGGATATGACCCTGCGCCAGAATTGGGCGCAGTTGAAAGACTATGTTTTGCAAAACCCAAGGCTTATTTCTGGAAATGACGCGCTTGCCATAGAGCTGAAAGCATTTTTAGAAAGCATGCTGTTGGGTGGGGTACTCTCGATAGGCTTCGTGGCCCCCTCCAAAGACCTCATCAGAGGCCTTCGCCGCACATACTGAAATACGCAAAGCGGCAATCACCTAGCCATCACATCATGCGCTACATCGTGGCCCCGGTATAGCCGGGGCCATCGCCATTCTGCGCGATCTTCGACTGACAGAGGTTCCTTGAAGACAGCCAAGTCGAAGCGAAAGGCGCGCGGAATCAGACCTCTACCCCCGCCACGCCAGCTGAAGATGGGCAAACGGGCCTACGCGGACCGCATCGCACGCATGCAGCGGGCACATCTACTTACGGGCGTTGGGCAGCACTGGCACGGGTTCACATGCAATCGCGCATGCAAACAACATTTGTTTTTATGTAAAGTCGGACGTCGTATCAGAGGCCCGCCTGTGCAGAAGTGCACCATTCAGTGGCCCCCAAGTTTCCGCGGGGAAGCCAACTTTTTGTATTGCAAGGGAAAAAGATGGTGCTGTGAGAGAGGATTGAACTCTCGACCTCTCCCTTACCAAGGGAGTGCTCTACCACTGAGCTACCACAGCGCCGGAAGGCCGCTTTGACCGTGGGCGCGGATTTAGACGCAATCGGGGGGGGGCGCAAGCGCAATTTGCAGGCTGTGCCGGGCCGATGTGCGCCGCCCCGGTTTTGCATTGCAGGCCCAGGGGGCGGGGGCATGGTGCGACGCGCCAATAGCCGGTCGGTAAAACCAGATTGGCTGCCTCATGCCTTGCGCCAGCGGCTGCGCTGTCTTGGTCAGAGCCAATCACCGATGGCTCGTGCCATAAACAGGCGTAGTCGCTGGCGATGCGCCCAACAGCAGCACGGTTTGTTGCGTTGTCATGGTGCGCGGGGTGCCGCCGCAGCCAAGGCCCCATACCGCCACCGAATCTGGACGCCCGTCGGCCAAGCGGTTAAGGAAGGGGAATGAGCGAGACACCCCAAAACCCGGCTGATGCGGCCAAGGCCACGCGCGCGGCGCGTCTGGCCAAGGAATTGCGGGCCAATCTTGCGCGGCGCAAGGCGCAAAGCCGTAGTCGCGCCGAGGCAGGGCAGGGCGCGGATACCATGGGCGCGGGCCCGCAGGACAACAAAAACAAAGGGCAGGACAGCTGATGGACCAGATCATTGTGCGGGGCGGCAGACCGCTTTCAGGTGCCATTCCGATCGCGGGGGCCAAGAACGCGTGCCTCACGCTGATGCCGGCGACCCTGCTGACCGAAGAGCCGCTGACGCTGACCAATGCGCCGCGGCTTTCAGATATCGCCACGATGACGCAGCTGCTGCAATCGCTTGGTTCTGAGGTGGCAAGCCTGCAAGGCGGGCAGGTGCTGGCGCTGTCGAGCCATGGGATCAACAACCTTACCGCCGACTATGACATTGTGCGCAAGATGCGCGCCTCGATCCTTGTGCTCGGCCCGCTTCTGGCGCGCGCGGGGCATGCAGTGGTTTCGCTGCCCGGCGGCTGCGCGATTGGTGCACGACCGGTCGATCTGCACCTGAAGGCGCTGGAGGCGATGGGGGCCGAGCTGGATTTGCGCGACGGCTACGTGCACGCCGCAGCGCCCGGCGGGCTGAAGGGCGCGGTTTTCGAGTTTCCTTTCGTATCTGTAGGGGCGACCGAAAACGCGCTGATGGCGGCGACGCTGGCCAAGGGCACCACGGTTCTGAAGAACGCCGCGCGCGAGCCCGAAATTGTCGATCTGGCAAAGTGCCTGCGTGCGATGGGGGCCGAGATCGAGGGTGAGGGCAGCGCGACCATCACCATTCAGGGGGTGGACCGGCTGGGTGGGGCGACGCATCCTGTCGTGACCGACCGCATCGAGCTTGGCACCTATATGCTTGCCCCCGCGATCTGCGGCGGCGAGGTGGAACTGATCGGTGGTCGCATGGATCTGGTCGGTGCCTTTGCGGCAAAGCTGGACGAGGCTGGCATTGATGTGAGCGAAACCGCGCGCGGGCTGACAGTGCGGCGGCGCAATGGG
>NZ_JBFHIA010000357.1:0-2194 GCF_041596715.1 Phaeovulum sp. | reverse complement strand
GTGCGCACGGATCGGGGCGAGCCGCTGGGTCACACCCTGATCTTCCCGCCCGACGATGTCGGTTACTGCCAGCGGCAGGATCCGCTCCGCTGTCTCACGGAGCGCGCTGTCGAAGACCTCGTCCATTTCGGCCCGGACGATCACGGCCGTCACCGTCGCAGCCAGCAGCCACAGCACCGTCAGCACCAGCCCCACGGATAGGCCGAGCCGCGCCTGAAGGCTTGCGGGCCACCTCATGGCCTGCCCAGGCGGTAGCCCATGCCGCGCTCGGTTTCGATGATTGCGCTCCCCAGTTTCTTCCGCAGGCGGCTGACATGGACCTCGATGGTGTTGCTCTCGACCTCGGCGTCGAAGGCGTAGAGCTTCTCCTCCAACTGCGCCTTGGACAGGAGCTGCCCGGGGCGCGCGAGGAAGGCTTCGAAGAGCGCCCATTCCCGCGCCGTCAGCGGCACATGTCTGCCATCCCGATGGACGCTGCGCGCAGCAAGGTCGATGTCGAGCGGTCCGTGGGTCAGGATCGGGTTGGGGTTGCCGCTGTAGCGCCGCGCGACCGATCCGATCCGCGCCGACAGTTCCGACAGGTCGAAAGGCTTCACAAGGTAGTCGTCTGCGCCCGCGTTGAGGCCTTCGATGCGGTCCGACACTTGGTCGAGTGCGGTAAGAATGATGACCGGCGTCACGTCGCCCCGCGTGCGCAAAGCCTTGAGGAACCCGATGCCACGCCCGTCCGGCAGCATCAGGTCGAGCAGGATTAAGTCGTAGGACGTAGCAGCCATGGCATCGCTTGCCGCATCCAACCGCGTAACCCAATCCACTGACTGGCCATCGGCTGCGATCTGGTCGCGCACGGCAGCGCCGAGGGTCGTGTCGTCTTCGATCAGCAATATGCGCATGGTCGTACCCGTTCTTGTCTGATGTCCCTGCATGATCCGTCTGGCTGACACGAAGCTGAAGCCTGTGGGTCGCGCCCGTTCAGGCTGTCGTCAGTTTCGCAGCGCATGAAGTGCATCAAGAGGCGAGCCACTAGGAGTGTGCCCCATGAAGAAGACATTGACAATTATCGGCTTTCTCGCGGTCTTCCCGGCCGGCGCGGCGCTGGCTGACGACGACTGCTTCGTTCCGATGGCTGATTGGCAGCCGCGCGACGCGGTTGCCCGTCTTGCCGAGGAAAATGGCTGGGCGGTGCGCCGCATCAAGATCGACGATGGCTGCTACGAAATTGACGGCCGGGATGCCCAAGGGCGTGCGATCGAGGTGACGGTCCACCCGGCGACGTTGGAAGTAATCGAGTTCGAGTTTGAGGACGACGATGATGATCGTCGCGACCGCGATCACGAGAGACGCGACGATGACTGATACGGCGCATCGTGATGGTAATGTCTCTGCGCCGGGCCTTCCCACACTCCCTCGGCTTTCCCTCAACTCTCCTCTGGCCCTGACGGGCCCGGTGCTGGTGGCGCTGCCATGCCTGCTGGCGGCTCTGCTCGGGATGAACACCTATGCGCCTTATGGTGCGGATGCAGCATTTGGTATTGCCGTCGGGGCCGCGGCAGTTGTCGCGATGGCACAGACCTTGATCCTCGCCGCACGGCCGCCACTGGTGGAACCATTGTTCGGCGGTCTCGATCGAATGTACCGGGTCCACAAATGGCTCGGCATTTCCGCGATGGTCCTGATGATACTGCACCAGCAGATAGAGCCGGATTTCGAGCGTTTGGTGCGTGAAACCTCCCTTGGGGACCTAGGTGAAGAGGCGGGCGAACTTGCCTTCAACGCACTTCTCGCCCTAGTCGCTGTCAGCTGGTTCCGGAGATTGCCCTTCATCGGGCTCGAGATTCCCTATCAGCTCTGGCGGTTCAGCCATCGTTTCATGGGAGCCCTTTTTGCAATCGTGGTGTTTCACCAGTTTTTTGTCGACATGCCTGCTGGGGTAGACCCGACATTCATGTTGGTGCTGAATGCTTTCGGCATCGCCGGAGTGGTCGCCTGGATCTTCACCGAGTTGCTCGCTCCGCACCTACGGCGTAGAGACTTCACCGTCAGCCAGATCAGGCAGACCGGTGACACGACCACCTTGATGCTCACTCCCAAAGGCCGTGCCATGCGGTGGCGGCCCGGGCAATTCGCTTTCGTTCGAGCGCCGGAAGCTGGACTGTCCGAGCCGCACCCGTTCACGATCGCCAGTGCCCCGCGC
>NZ_JBFHIA010000356.1:0-2231 GCF_041596715.1 Phaeovulum sp. | reverse complement strand
CCTTCCTGTTCGGCCTTGAACCACGCCTGCGCAATACGCCCCGGCACGCCATCCTGCTTGATCGCAAAGGCGGGCATCGCCCACGAATGGATCACATCGGCGGCGGTGATTTGCAGCACAACAGTCTTGCCGATCGGCACGACCACGGCGCTGTCGGTCGCCAGCAGATAGGCGGATTCGTCATAGCCGTATTCTTCCAGATCGGCGCGCTCGAGCATCAGCGCGTCAAACGCGATACCCTCGTCAGGATATTGGTATCCCCAATACCACTGATAACCCGTCACCTTGATAACGATGTCAGCGGGCGGAATCTCTTGCTGCTTGAACAGCGTCGGAAGCGAGAACGAACCAATCGCGACAAGAATCAGAACCGGCACCAGAGTCCAGACGATCTCCAGCGGCGCGTTATGGGTAAAGCGTGCGGGCGTGGGGTTGGCGCGGCGGTTGAAACGCAAGATCGTATAGGCCAGCAGCACGATCACCAGCACCACGATCGCACCGGTGATATAAAGCAGCATGTCGTCAAGCCATTGCTGATCGCGCGCAAGCTCGTTCCCGGCGGTCTGAAAGCCGAGGCCCCCGTCTTGTGCTTGGCCCACCACTGCCAAGCCGGTGATACCGTCTTGTGCAAACGCTGCGCCAGCGGCAAATGCCGCAGTCATGGCTGCCCCGAACCCGAGGCGGATTTTCGCGAAAATCATCGTTGTTTCCCGTTCCCTGAAGCGGCTCTCCCTGCCGCCACGGATTTGGGGGACTGGCCCCCGCCTCCGTTGTATGCAAGCATTTGAAACCACATCCGCCGCGCGTCGACAAGGGAAAGCTGCGACATTCTGTTGCTTTTCTAACTCCAGATCAAAGACAAGGATCGCCATGGCCACGCCCCGTTTTGCCCCTTTTGAGACCCTGATCGACCGCGACCAAGCCTTGGGCTTGCTGCGCGAAGCAGTCGCGGGGGCCGATGACGGTGAGTTGTTCCTAGAGCGCAAGCGGTCAGAATCACTCGTTTTTGACGATGGTCGGGTGAAACTGTCCTCTTATGACGCATCCGAAGGTTTCGGCCTGCGCGCGGTGCGCGGCGAGGTCGCAGGCTATGCCCATTCGACCGAAATATCCCAATCCGCGCTTCGCCGCGCCGTTGCTACGGCACGGCTCGCGGTTGGCGATGGCGGCGGTGTCGCGGCTGATGCGCCGCGCGGCTCGAACCGCCAGCTTTACACCGATGCCGACCCGATGGCCGATGCGACCTTTGCCGCCAAGCTCGACATCCTGCGCGAAATCGACGCCTTCGCGCGCGGCCTAGATGCGCGCGTCGTGCAGGTTTCCGCCACGATCGCGGCATCGCATCAAGAGGTGTTCATTCTGCGCCCCGAAGGTGGGCTTGTGGCCGATACGCGGCCGATGGCGCGGCTCAACGTCTCGGTGATCGTTGAACAGGGCGGGCGGCGCGAAAGCGGCGGCATGGGCGGCGGTGGGCGCTTTGGGCTGACGGGGTTGCTTGAACCGGCGCATTGGCAGGGTGTTGCGCGCGAGGCGCTGCGGATTGCGCTGGTCAACCTTGATGCGGTGCCCGCACCCGCCGGGGCGTTCGACGTGGCGCTTGGCCCCGGATGGCCCGGTATTCTGCTGCACGAAGCCGTGGGCCACGGGCTTGAAGGCGATTTCAACCGCAAGCAGACTTCGGCCTTCGCCGGCCTGATCGGCCAGCAGGTCGCTGCGCGCGGTGTGACGGTGGTCGATGATGGCACGCTGCCCGACAGGCGCGGCTCGATCTCGGTGGATGACGAAGGCACCGCGTCCGGGCGCACCGTGCTGATCGAGGACGGGATCCTTGTGGGCTATATGCAAGACCGCCAGAACGCGCGACTGATGGGCGTGGCCCCCACCGGTAACGGTCGGCGTGAAAGCTACGCGCACAGCCCGATGCCGCGCATGACCAACACCTATATGCTGGCGGGTAACGCCAAGCCGGGCGACATTGTCGCAGACCTGAAAGACGGCATCTATGCCGTGGGCTTTGGCGGCGGTCAGGTGGACATCACCAACGGCAAGTTCGTCTTTTCCTGCACCGAAGCCTACCGCGTGAAAAACGGCGTGATCGGTGCCCCGGTCAAGGGCGCAACGCTGATCGGCGACGGCCCCGCCGCGATGCGCCAGATCCGCGCAATCGGCAACGACATGGCGCTTGACCCCGGCATCGGCAATTGCGGCAAGGCCGGGCAATGGGTTCCGGT
>NZ_JBFHIA010000355.1:0-2236 GCF_041596715.1 Phaeovulum sp. | reverse complement strand
TGGCCCCGCACCGCCGGTAAAGATCAGTTGCCCACGCCGCCCGCCGCGCCCGATACCGCGCGCCGAGGCATTGCGGAACGCCGACAAATCGGCCGCATGCGAGCAGGAACAAAGCCCCAGATAGCCCCCCGGCGCCACCAGCCGCGACGCCATCAGCGCCATCCGCTCGTAGGCGCGCAAACCCGCCTCTAGTGCAGGTTTGGCGGGTGCAAAGGCAGGCGGGTCGCAGATCACAAGATCGAACACAGCGCCTTCGGTGGCAAGCGCCTCCATCACCGCAAAGGCATCGCCCTGCCGCGTGGCAAAGCGCGCGCCCTGCCCCATCGCCGCGGCACCCTCGGCGGCGAGCGCCAGCGCAGGTGCCGAGGCATCGACGGCCAGCGCGCTTTCAGCACCTGCCGCAAGGCAGGCCAACGCAAAGCCGCCAACATGGCTGAACACGTCAAGCATCCGTGCGCCGTCTGCCAACCGCGCGGCAAAGGCGTGGTTCGGGCGCTGATCGAAAAAGAGGCCGGTTTTTTGCCCGCCCAGCAGATCCGCCATATAGGTTGCGCCGTTCATCGGCACCGCCAGCGGACCCGCAAGCGCGCCTTGCAACAGCAGCGTCTCCTCTGGCAGCCCTTCCAGCGTGCGCGCTCGGCCCGCGCCGTTCTTGACCACGGTGCTGACACCCGTGACCTCGACCAGCGCTGCGACCAGTTCGGTCAGATGCGCCTCTGCCCAAGCGGCATTGGGTTGAATCACCGCAGCATCGCCAAAGCGATCGATGATGATGCCGGGCAAGCCATCGGCCTCGGCATGAACAAGGCGGTAGAAAGGTTCGGGGTAAAGCCGCGCGCGCAACGCCAGCGCGCGTTCCAGCCGCGCGCCAAACCACGCCTTGTCGATCACCGCGCCCGCGTCTCGGTCAAGCACACGTGCGATGATCTTGGATTTCAGGTTGACGGTGACCAGCCCAAGTTCGCGCCGTTCGCCATCTTCCAGCACTGCAAGCGCGCCGGGTGCCAGCGATTGCGTGCGCCTGTCGGTCACAAGCTCGTCGGCATAAACCCAAGGAAAACCGTGGCGGATGGCGCGGGCCTCGGCCTTGGGGCGCAGTCGCACCACCGGATAGGCGCGGATCGGGGTCTCGGCGTCGGTCATTTCGTGGGCCTGCATATGAAAAGGGAGAGCGTTCGCCCTCCCTCTAGTCGCTCTGCCGGTGATTTGAAAGCCTGCCTAGTTCGCCGCAAGCTGCGGCGGCGCGCTTACCAGCACCGGGCGGCTCAATTCGGCCGCGATCACTTCGGTAAGGCGCGCGGTGACCACCACCTTCGCGGTCAGGCCCTGGGCCTCTTCGGCCAGCGCCTGCTCACCACCCGCTGCGGGGGTATCCGCATCCACTTCGCGCGGCCCGTCGATGATCGCGCCGGTGGCGGCATCGCGCACGGTCATCAGGAAGTGCATCGAGAAGGTGCCACCCACCGAATAGCGCGTCTTTTCGGTCTGCGCATGAAAGCGCGTGACCTCGATCTCTACATTGACCGCTTGGCCTGCATTCATTCCGGCCGTGGCCTGCGCTGCGGCGGTGTCAAAAATCGCCTTGATCTGTTCGTAGCGATTGCCGCGCGGATCGCCACGCCAGACAATATCAGCTATCGGGTAGTAAAGGTTTGCCTCGGAAACCTTCAGAGTCTCGGGCACACGCACCGTGACGTCCTTGATCGCATAGCGCGGCTCTATAGCCACGATCTGCCCCTCGCCCGGCAGCCCAAGCCCGTCGGGCGCGGTGCTGGCACGTGATGCGGGGTCTGACGACATGCAGGCGCCAAGCGCGCCAACCAGTGCAAAAGCGGTAAAAACTCGCGCGATCCTCATGACCATACCTTTCGTTATTCTTGCCATTCCCCTTTTTGATGTAGTTGCATTGTGGCATTAGCGCGGAAAATACTGTTCAAATCCATGAAGGCCGCACCTGCGCACCCATCGCGGGGAAGCGAATTGATCTGTTAGCGCTAACCACCTATATTTGATCTGAACTCCAAGACCACGAGGCCCAGATGCCGCTACATTCGACCATCGACCGTGTCACCGACCGTATCCGCCACCGTTCAGCGGCCAGCCGCGCAGAATATCTGGCGCGGATCAGGGCGGCGGCAGCCGAGGGGCCGGCGCGGGCGCATCTGAGTTGCGGCAATCAGGCCCATGCCTATGCGGCGATGGGCGCTGACAAGACGGCGCTGGCGGCCGCGCGCGC
>NZ_JBFHIA010000354.1:0-2237 GCF_041596715.1 Phaeovulum sp. | reverse complement strand
TGCCAAGCGAACAGGCAACGATGGCGCTTACCGGGTTCCGCTCGGCCAAGTTCGGCATGGACGAAGAAGCGGTGCGCGCAGCTATCAAGGCTGACTTCGGGCTTGAAGGCGATGCGGTGCAGGTCGGCATGAATACTGTTGAGCGCACTCAGGTCATGACCATTTCGGTGCCCGAGGTGCTGCGCGACGGCGGCATCGCGCAGGTGTCCTACATCTTTGGTTACAAAAGCAAAGCTCTGATCCAGATCGGCGTACTTTGGGCACCTGCCACCGACCCTGCGATCACCGAAGCGACGCTTTATGCAAACGGCGATGTGCTGCGCGCCTATTTCGATGGTGCAGGCTATCTGCCCGACACGATTTCGAAAGACGTGGTGCTAGAGAACGGGTTGCTTTTGTTCCGCGGGGCCGATGCCTCGGGGCACACGGCGATTTTGCTTTTGCAAGGGCGGTTTGAAGAAAGCGAGGGGGTGCGGACACTGTTCCCAGTCAGCCTCACGCTGCTTTACGCGGTCAACCCTGACGACCCGGACATCCTGAAAATCAATAGTGGAGAGTTCTGATGGGAAAACACAGCAGTCTTCTTCACATCGAGTATTCCCGCCAGCAAAGGGCGCGCCAACGGCGCGACCTTTTTAAGCAATTTGTGCTGGGTGCAAGTCCGCTAGTGCTTGGGGCGTTGATGGGCGCAGGCGTGGGCGACCGCGCCGAGGCGCAGGCGGTGAACCTTGATATCACCTCCAACAACATCATCGCCGATGGCCGCACCCGGACCACCATCACCACCAACGACAACCACACCCGCATCACCACCGATACGGTTTCTGGCAATACCGGTTTCAACACGTTTTCGGATTTTCAGCAGGCCGCTGGTACGCGAGTTGATCTGATGGTTCCCGATGCCGCGGGCAACCTTGTCAACATCGTCACCAATGGTGCCGTGCTGATCAACGGCGAGTTGAACAGCTATATGGATGGCAGCATTGGCGGCAATGTGTTCTTCGCCAGTTCCAATGGTTTCATCGTAGGTCAGAACGGCCGCGTCAACGTAGGCTCGCTTACCGTCAACACCCCGACGCAAGAGTTTCTAGACCGTGTGGTGCGCGCCGATGGCACCGTCAATGACGCCGTCGCCTCGCAGCTGATGCGCGGCGAAATCCCGATGTCGGCCGATGGCCACATTGCGATCATGGGGCAGGTCAATGCGCAAGGTGCGATTACCCTGCAAGGCCAGACAGTTACCATCAACGGTGATACGGGGCCACTGACCGGGGCCGACTTTGGCCAGCGCACGAAGTTTGAATCCACCGTCAACTCGGGCGGGATGGTCGAGGGTGCCGCCATGGTTGCCCACGGCGGCCGCATCTCGATCGTTGCGGCGGGCGGATCACGCATTGGCGGGCAGCTTGATGTAAGCGCCGAGTCCGGGCGTGGCGGTGATATCTCGATCACCGGCGGCGACATTACCGTTGACGCGGGCGCGTCGCTTGCGGCCGATGGCGACAGCGGCGGCGATATCGTTGTGTTCGCAGACGGTGCCCTTGTGGTGCAAGACAACGCAACCTTCAGCGCAGCGGGCCTCGGCCTTGGCGACGGCGGGTTTATCGAACTGAGCGGGCGCGATGCGCATATCGGCTCGGTCAATCTTGACCTCTCATCCCGTTCAGGCCGCGCGGGCACTTTGCTGATTGACCCCTATGACCTCTATATTGGCGGTGTCTCGGCCCTTTCGGGCGCGTCTGACGATGCGAGCATTGCCACCAGCATCTTCTCCAACGGTGCCAGCATTCTGTTGCAGGCCGATAACTCGATTACCATCTCGACTGGCGGTGTGCTCGATTCTCGGATGCTGACTGCAAGTGTCAGCAGTGGAAACTCGGGCAATATCACGCTCGAAGCGCCGCAGATAACCTTGGCCGATGGCTCGAAAGTTTTGGCGGGCGTCACGACAGGCTCTGGCTTTACTGCCGGCGACGTTACGTTGACCGCTGTGCGGACCAATGGCGGCACGGCGCAGGTCGTGATTGGCCAAGGCGGCGCGTCTGGCCCCGAAGTGACCGGGCGCAACATCACGCTAACCGCAACCTCCACCGTCAATCAGGCAAGCCTTCTGCTGGCCCTGCCAACCGCAAACGCTCTGATCACCGGAAACGGCGGCAGCATTGCCGCCTCTGGCATTTTCAGGGCCACGGCCTCGGCTACCGGTGCTGGCGGGCTTACCTTGCTGCCGCTTGGCG
>NZ_JBFHIA010000353.1:0-2243 GCF_041596715.1 Phaeovulum sp. | reverse complement strand
TGGCGCGGGTCGATTTCGCCTTGCTGGGCATCCCATTCCGCGGCAATCGCTTCGGCCAGCGCCCGGCTTGGCAATGCCAGCGTCGCTTTGGCCGGGGTTTTGACCGCGCGTCCGTCAAGCGCGACGCCAAAGCCCTCGGGGCCCTCGGTTACGGTTGCCGACTTCCAGAACCGCTTTGCCTTCCAGTTGCTCATGCCAGCCTCCAGTGCGCGCCCAGTGCCGCCTCGAGCGCTGGGAAATCGTCAACCAACTGCGCGGCTCCCGCCTCGGCCAGCACCTCGGGGCTGTGGTATCCCCAGCGCACGCCAATGCCCGTCACACCCGCCGCGCGGGCCATCTCGATATCAAAACTGGTGTCGCCGATCATCACCGCATCGCCCGCCTCAACCCCGGCTTCGGCAAGCGCGGCTTGCAGCATGGCGGGATGTGGTTTTGAAGGATGATCGTCGGCAGCCTGCACCGTTACGAACAAGTCGCTCAGCCCGAACTGCGCCAGAAGCGCATCAATGCCCCGCCGCGATTTTCCGGTGGCGATGCCCAGCACCACCCCCTCGCGCTTGGCCAGCCGCCGCAACGCCTCGGCAGCGCCGGGAAAAAGCGGCGCGGGGTCTTGCGAACGGGCGATGAAGTAGCTTTGCTTGTAGCCCTGTACCAACGCATCGCGCTGCGTGGCACTAGCCTCGGGCGCCAGTTGCGCTACCGCAAGCGGCAGCGACAAACCGACAATCTGGCGAACGGCCCCCAGATCGGGCGCGCGAAGCCCCTGATCGGCAAAGCTTTGGCCCATTGCGGCGTGGATATGGTGCTGGCTGTCCGACAAGGTTCCGTCAACGTCGAACACCGCAAGTCGCGGCCTCATGCCTCTTCCTCGAACGGATCGGCTGGCACGTCATTTTCGTTCCAGCCAAAGGTCTTCCAACTGCGCGCCATATGCTCGGGCAGCGGTGCCACAAGCGTTATCGGCTTTTTGGTGATCGGATGGATGAAATGGATCGAGCGCGCGTGCAGGTGCAACTTGCGGCTGATATCGCCGCCAAGCTGCGCGCCCCAACCTTCACCAAGGTTCTCTTGCCCGGAACCGCCGTATTTTCCATCACCGATAATCGGATGACCCATCTCGGCCATATGCGCGCGTAACTGGTGCGTGCGTCCGGTAATCGGCACCAGCGCCACCCATGCGGCGCGGCTGCCGAGCGCGTCGAGCACCGCGTAATCGGTGGTGGCGCGCTTGGCCCCCTCGGTCTCGGCCACCTGGCCGGGGTGGATGCAGATCATACGTTCATCGCCGCCGCGACCGGGCGATTTAAGCAGCCCAAAGCGCACCGTGCCCTTACGCGGGCTAGGCACCCCTGCAACGATAGCCCAGTAGATCTTGCGAGTATCGCGTTCGCGGAAGGCTTCGGAAAGGGCGCGTGCAATGCGGTCGGTGCGCGCCAAAAGCAGCACGCCCGAGGTATCCTTATCGAGCCTGTGCACCAACTTGGGGCGGTCCTTGTAGCCGAACTTCAGCGCCTCGGTCAGCCCGTCCACATGCCGGTTACCTTGGCCCGAACCGCCTTGGCTTGGCAGGCCCGGCGGCTTGTTCAGCGCAATGATGTGCTCGTCGCGCCAAAGCACCGCAGATTGGATCATCCGCTCGTCATCGGCGGTGATGCGCGTGGCGCGCGCGGGTGCCGCAACAGGCGCTGGCGCGTTCTCAGGGATCGGCGGCACCCGCACCTCTTGCCCCGGCAGCACATGGGTCGATGCTTTGACCCGGCCGCCATCAACCCGGATCTGCCCGGTGCGACAAAGCTTTTCGATCGCACCCTGATTAAGCTGCGCGAAATGCCGCTTTAGCCAACGGTCAAGGCGCTGTTCGCCCTCGTCATCGCCAACCGTCAACAGTTGTACACCGCTCATGCGAACCACCCCCGCGCCAACGCAATTCCCGCGAAAATCGCGGCCAGAGACAGCACCACCGAACCCAGCACATAGGCCGCGGCAAGCGCACCCTGCCCCCGTTCCCAGATTGTCAGCGCGTCAAGAGAAAAGGCGGAAAAGGTAGTGAAGCCGCCAAGCACACCGGTCATCAGAAACGGCGCGAAGCGGTTGCCGGACTTCTCGGCCAGCACCACCACCAGAACCCCCATCAGCAAGCTGCCCACGACGTTTACGGTCATCGTGGCGTAGGGGAAGCCGTGCCCAAAAAGCCGTGGCAACGAAACGTTGACAAGGTAGCGCGCACTGGCGCCCAAAGCCCC
>NZ_JBFHIA010000352.1:0-2261 GCF_041596715.1 Phaeovulum sp. | reverse complement strand
GGTGCCTCATCTGGCGGCGCAGGTGCGGCATCGGGGGTTGGGGTGCCAAGCCCGAAGGCTGCCAGCAACGCGCGCTGGGCGTCGGTGCCAAGCACTGCCGCCTCGGCCCATGCGCCAGCTGCCCATGCTTCTTCAGCGGCATTGGCTGGGTCATCCACGCGTTCAAAGGCGCGTCGCGCCGCGTCGTGATCGCCGGTCAGGCGCAATGCTTCGGCGCGCAGGCGCGTTGCCTCTGCCCCGTCAAGGCCAGAGATTTCGGCAAGGGCCGCGGCACCGTCAGCCTCAAGAAGCGATGCCTGCGCGCGAAGTAGACGGCCCTCATCAGTGCGCACGGCCTCGGCCCCTAGCACGCGCCGCGCCTCGGCAGGAAAGCCGAGATCAATCAGCCGCGCGGCGGTTTGCATTTGCAGTGCCCAGTCGCGTTGCAGCAATACGAGTGTCCGATTTGCAAAATACTGCGTCGCAAAAACCAGATCATCCGGCGTCGCAGCCAACTGATGCATGAGTTCGGCGGTGCGCGCCGCCACGAACGCGTCCGAGGCTTGTTCAGGCATATTGGCAAGTGCGGCGAAAGCCTGTTCGAAAAGCCCCGCCGATCCTGCGGCCAGCATGTGGGCGCGCGCGAGTTCTGGGCCAAGCGCGGCTTCGCGGTGTTCAAACGCCAGCGCGGCGACGGCGTCGATGGTTGGCTGCTGCACAGCTTCCCCGGCCGCAAGCTGCGCGTCAATGAAGCGGATCGTTGCTAGGGGCGCATCTGGTCCGTTTTCGGCCATGATCGGCATCAGCGCCGCGGCGGCGGCCGCGGGCGCGCCTGCCGAAAGCTCGATCCCCGCGTCGATCAGCCCGACCGCCGTGCCGTGGTCGCCCGGCGCGCGGGTGATCGCGCTTCGCAAGCCGCGGGCCGCCGCCTCGGCACCGATGTCAAGCAGACGGTCCGCAAGCCGCGGCCCGAGCAGATGCCGCAAATTGAGCGGAAGGTTCGAAAACGCGCGCAATACGGCAACCGTGTTTACCGCATCACCGTGTTCAAGCGAAGAACTGGCAAGCACAGCCCACAGCGCGATCTGAGATTCGCATGCCGTCATTTCGGCCAGCCGCGCGGCGGTTGGCACTGGCGCATCGTCGATGATCGCAGCCATGGCGCGCAACAGTTCTGCATGCGAAACTTCGGTGCCGAGGCTTTGCAAAAGCGCGGGAACCTCTGCGCCCATGCCGAGCGCGATATATAGCCGCGCGAGTGCAAGCACCCGGTCACTGTCTGGCCGGTCAAACTCTCCAAGCAGGCCGGTCTGCGCGGTACCGATCTGGAGCGCCACCGGGTCGCCGTTTGACCAATCCGAGACGTTCACGAACTCGTCCGCAATGCAGGCCAACCCATCCGGGTTGAGGGCTTCGCGTGGACGTCCTTTGGGACCGTCGCGATCAAACACGGTTTGTGAACGCACCGCCAGTTGATGCGTCGCCTGTGTGGCAAGATCAGGTTCGGCGGGTGGCTGGGGGGAAAGGGGCGGTAGTGCGGCTGGCGGGTTTGGGCTATCTGGAAGCGTCATGGTCACAAGGCCCTGGCTGGCCGCGCGGCCAAGCTGCAACATCAATTGCTGCTCGGCCTCTGCTACACGTGGGTCGTGGGCGGCGGGCGAAGCGCTGGGGGCCTGTGCAGGGGCGGTGAGATTGGGCCAAGCGTAGGCGAGGCGGGGATCGGGTGGCACAATGGCTGGGCGCATTGGCAGGGTCAGAGCGTCGAGCGTGGGTAGCGTGGTGGCAGCACCCGCCGGGACGTCAGGCACCAATGACGCTTCGAATGGCGAGCCTGCGGGCGCGGGCCCGTTCGCAACGTCAATCACGATCGTTCCGGGCTGCGCTTCAAAGGCGGTCGCATGTGTTCCGCGCGCCACCGATAGCGAAAGCCCGCTTTCGGCCGCAGTCAGCGCCGTGATGCGCGTGCGCGGAATGAACTGAAAAACCCGCGCCAGATCGAGGGTGATTTCGGGCCGCGAAAGCCGCAATTCGTACCCGCCATCGGCTTTGCCGAGCAGCCAGCCGCTCGGCTCGCTTAGCCGCAATACGAGACGTGAAAACGACTCATGCTCGCCAGATAGCACCGGCACAGTTTCGGCCGATGCCGGCACGGCAAACAGCAATACAAAAAGCCAAAGGCGAAGCGCGGCGATCATGCCGCGTCCTGCTTGATCGCCTTGATCGCTTCTTCCAGTTCCGAAAAGCTCGGGCGGATATGGTGCGGGGTATTCTGACGCCCGACC
>NZ_JBFHIA010000351.1:0-2268 GCF_041596715.1 Phaeovulum sp. | reverse complement strand
GACGCTTTTGGTAGTCATCTGCGCTTAATGCGCGGCTGGGCAAACAGGCCGAAGCGGCACCAGCGCCGCGGATGGATCCCGAGATAGGAGAGTGAAGGTCGGGCCCTAGTAAAGCGCCGCCTGTTGGCGCATGGCGCGCCGGCCTTCGCTGCCCTCGTTTCCGAAATTGACCGGCACACCGCAGGCCCGAAGCTCTTCGGCCAGCCGCTCGCGCGGTGGAAGTGCTGCATGTGGCAGCGCAACACGAGAGCCATCGGACATATGCAACAGGCACGAACCACGGCCCAGTTCGGCACCGCTGATGCGCGCCAGTGCGAAGTTGCGCCGGTCCTTGCCTTGGTAAACCTCTAGCCGCCCGCGCCCGATTTGCAGCCCCGCCGTATGGTTAAGCGCCAGCCGGTTCAGCGTGATTGCCAAAAGCAGGCTGACCGCGATCCAGCCCAGCAAAGGCGCATCAATC
This sequence comes from Phaeovulum sp., assembly GCF_041596715.1. Lineage (GTDB taxonomy): Bacteria > Pseudomonadota > Alphaproteobacteria > Rhodobacterales > Rhodobacteraceae > UBA6213. Next base: position 1,808 of record NZ_JBFHIA010000351.1, on the reverse strand, counting down.
AGGTAATTGACATAGGTCAGGCCCATGCCAAACCCGAGCGCGGCGTAGCTGGCGGGCCTGCGGCCTTGGCGGCGGTATTCATATGTATCCAAGCTTTTCATGCGACATTTTCGCCCACCAAATGTGGCGCAAATAAGGCAATTGTGGCGGCACTTTCTTCATTGTCGCCGACTGCGATACAGCCGCGCGTGGGCGGTGCGATTGTGCGCCGCCCGACGCTTTTTTAATGCAACTGTGCGGCATTCGCCGCGCGTTAGCCCGCGCTGGCCGCTAGTCGCGCCACCATTTCGCCCATATCGCGGCTAAGCTTTGGTGCCGCAGCGATTCGGGCAAGCTCTGCCTGCGCGGCCGTGCGCCGTGCCGCATCGTAGCGTGGCCAAGTCTCGAACGCGGTGGACATGCGCGCGGCCATCTGCGGGTTGAGCGGGTCAAGCCGCAGCAGCCAATCCGCGTAAAAGCGGTAGCCTTCGCCCGAAGCGTGGTGAAAGCCTGCGTGGTTGGCCGCAAAGCCGCCCATCAGCGAGCGGAAACGGTTCGGGTTCTTCCAGTCGAACGCCGGGTCGGCGGCAAGGCGCGCGGCAAGCGCTGGCGCGTCGGCGGGCTGGGCATGGGCAAGCTGCACCATGAACCATTTGTCCATCACCAGCCGATCGCCCGACCAACGCTTGCGGAACGCGGCAAGCGCCGCTTCGGCCCGCCCAACCTCGATCAAGCAGACCAGCGCACCCAGTGTTTCGGTCATGTTCGGTGCGGCGTCGAACAGTGCCTGCGCCTGTGCGCCGCCGTCGATGCGGCTGAGAATCCCAAGACAGGCGAGCCGCAGCGCGCGCTGCCCTGCCGCGGCCGCGTCGGGTGCATAGGCCCCCGGCACCGCCATGGCCGAGTAGGTTTCTGCAAGCAATGCCGCGTGGCGTTCGGCCAGCGCGCGCGCCAGAGTCTCGCGTGCCGCGTGAATGGCGTCTGGGTCCGGCACCGTGCCGCGATCGTGCAGAGCGCCGGCAATCTCGTCTTCGCCCGGCAACCTCAGGCAAAGTGCGCGGAACGCGGGGTCTGCCGACTCATCACGCAATAGCCTGCCGACCGCATCAAGGTGCTCGGTCTCGGGTGCGGCCCCACCGATCATGGCAATCAGAGCCTCGCGGGCAAGCGCGCGCCCCGCCTCCCAGCGGTTGAAGGGGTCGGTATCATGGGCCAGCAAGAACGCGCGCTCCGCCGCGGAAACCGTGCGCTCCAACACCACCGGCGCGGAAAAGCCGCGCAGGATCGAGGGGATCGGCCGCGCGGCAAGACCGGGGAAGGAAAAGCTCTGCTTGCCCTCGGTCATTTCCAGCACCTGCGTCGGCACCACCTCGTCGCCATTGGGCGAAAGCAGGCCGACCGCAATGGGAATTACCCGTGGCGGTTTTTCCTGCTGCCCCGGCGTTGGTGGCGTTAGTTGTGTGAAATCAAGCGTATAGGTGCCGTCCTTCCAGTGTTCTTCAACGCTTAGGCGCGGCGTGCCCGCATCGGAATACCAGCGTTTGAACTGGCCAAGGTCGCGCCCGGTGGCGTCTTCAAAGACCTTCAACCAGTCTTCGATGGTCGCTGCCTGCCCGTCGTGGCGGTCAAAATACAGATCGAGCGCGGCGCGGTAACCTTCGTCGCCGACAAGCCGCTTGAGCATACCAATCACTTCGGCGCCCTTTTCATAGACCGTGGCGGTGTAGAAGTTGTTGATTTCCACATAGCTTTCGGGGCGCACCGGGTGCGCCAGCGGCCCCTGATCCTCGCGGAACTGGCGCGCGCGCAGTGTCAGTACGTCATCAATG
>NZ_JBFHIA010000350.1:0-2278 GCF_041596715.1 Phaeovulum sp. | reverse complement strand
CCGTTTCGGCATCGGCAGTGCGCGCGGCACGGCTTAGCACAACGCGGCGCGCGGCAATGGCCTGCTGAAAGTCGTGCGCCGCCAGCCCGATTTGCCGTTCCGGCAACAACAGACCCGCTTCCAGCCGCATCCGGCGGCTTAACCATGGGTCGGGCGCAATTGCCTGCGGCCAGCTTGCTTCGTTCAACCCGCCGAGCAAGACCAGATCGGCCTCAATGGTTCGGGCCTCAAAACCACCCAGAATTGCGATGCCGGGGTGTGTCGGCTCTGCCATGCGTGCGGCACCCGGCGCGATCAACTGCGCAAAGAAATCGGCGTACTGCGCGGGGCTAAAGGTGCCGCCATGCTCGGCCTCGCGCTTGGCCAAGGCGATGCGCCGCACCAGATCGCGCCCGGCCTCTTGCTGCCAAAGCTCGCTGTCTGCGGCTATGCCCGCAGGCCCCGCCGCCAAAGTCTCAGCCCGCGCCAAATGTGTCTCTATGCAGGCCGAAAGTGGCAGTTCTGGCGCATCTTCCACATTCGCGAATGCCGCCGATACCCAGTTTGCCCAACCGCGTCTTTCAGGCTCGGGGCGCGCCTCGGCCCATTCTGCCAGCGCCGCGGCATCGGGAAAGGCCGGGCCGTGGCGGCGCAGATGTAATTCCAGATCGCGGGTAAAGCGCAAATGATCGCCGCGCGCGCCCGCACCCGTCGCGCACAGCGGGTGCTTGAGCAGCACGAACATCGCCTCAAGCGATAGCTTGCGCCCTTGCAGCGCGGCGACATGGCGCAAAAACCGCCCGGGCGGCGACAGCGCCAAGGGCTGCCCCGCGCTATCGTCCACCGTTATCCCCCACCGGTCGAGCGCCGCAGCCACACGCCGTGTCAGCCCGCGATCAGGGCTGACAAGCGCCGCCCGCACCCCGGTTTCGGCGGCCTCGCGCAGCATAAGCGCCAGCGCTGTCGCCTCGCTGCGCGGGTCTGGGGCTTCGATCAGGGTCATATCGGCGGCCGCGTGGCCCAGATCGCGCAGGGTCGCGCCGTCGCGCATCCAGCTATCGGTGACTGGGGCGGGCCGTAGCGCAAGCGACACCAGCGCATTGCGCGCGGGGCAGGGTGGTGTTGCCCCATGCCACGCGGGCAGCGTGAAGGGCGCATCGAGCGCGCGGATCAAGGTGGCAAAGCGATATTGCGGATGATCCTCGGCCGGAACAGAGCCAGAATCGAGACTATTCCAGCCCGATTGCGGCATTTCGAAATCAAATCCGGGTAACACCACGGCACCTAGCGGCAACTGCGCCACCGCGCGCATCAGCATCGAGGTTGCGCCGCGCGACCCGGTCGAACCTGCCACGATCACCGGATTTTCGGGCGGGTTATTGGCCCAGCGCGTCACGGTGGCTTCGACGACGCGGCGCAGCCGCGCCTCTGGGTCGGGCGGGGCATCAGGCTCGAAATAGCGCCCGACGATGCGCAAAAAGGCAAGACTGCGCTGCCAGTGGGCGGCGTGGTCAGCTACGTCGAGCGTTTCCGGCGCCTCGGGGGAAACCCCCTCCATCTGCATTTCGGCCAGAAGATCGGCCAGCGATCCGGCAAGCGAAAACACCCCGGCACCTGCGGCGAAATCGGGTGCGCGTTCGGCCATGCGTGCCACAAGTTGCGCCAGTTCCAGCCTGCGGCGCAGTGGCGGCACGGCTGCGGAAAGCCCCGGAACAGGGTCGTTTCCAAGGTCGGTAATCAGCCGCAGCCGCGGCAGAAAACCCGCGCCCCGCGCGGCGAAGGCCGCGCGGACCTGCCGCAGCATCCGAGCCGAGGGCAGCATGATCTGCGCCGTAGCCATTGCCTCGGGCGGTGCGCCCGCCATCCGCTCGGCCAGACCCGCAACGAGGCTTTGCGCAAAATCGACCCCCGGCGGCAGGCCGAAAAGATGCGCCTCGAGCTTCATGTGGCACCTTGCGCGCGAAGCGTTGCATACTCGCGGCGCAGATCGGCCAAGATCGGCCTCCAGCGCGGCGCGCTGGCGGATAACGTCACGATGCGCGCCTCTCCGTCATAGGCGAAGGCAAGGCGCAGCGCGTCGGCAGGTGCCTCTGGGCCAAGCCTTTCGGGCCATTCGATCAGGCAGATTGCGGTGTCATAGGCATCCGAAAGGCCCAGCTCGTCAGCCTCGGCCACATTACCAAGGCGAAAGAGGTCTGCGTGCCAGATCTCGGTGCCCGCCGCGTCGTAGACCTGCACCAACGTAAAACTTGGCGAAGGCACATCCTCGGGCGGAAGCCCCGCGGTGCGCAGCCGTTCT
>NZ_JBFHIA010000349.1:0-2284 GCF_041596715.1 Phaeovulum sp. | reverse complement strand
GTCGGCATCCTTGCGACGGGCTTCACGCTTTTTACCCTGATGGTTCAGGGTACCACGCTGCGAACGGTGATTGGCTGGCTCGGTCTGGATCGGCTGTCGCCCATCGACGAGGCGATGTCGCGGCAGGTCGTCGCCGTTGCGCTACAGACCGTGCGAGAAGATGTCGCCCGCACCACCGATGCCTATGAGTTGACCCATGATATCGTGCGGACCGAGGCCAAGCAGTTCGGCGAACGGCTGGGCGAGGCCGTCAGATCCGCCGACGACCGTAACGCCATTCTTGACAGAGACCGGATCACGCTGGGTCTGATCGCACTTGCCGGGTTCGAGCGCACCACGATCCTCGCGCGGGTACGCGAACGAACGATTTCTGCCCGGATGGCAGAACAGACCCTGTTTGACGCCGACCGGCTGATCGAGGGCGCGCGCTCTGGCGGGCGCAGCGGCTATCAGCGTGCGGCCCGCCGTTCGGTCGCCTATGGGCGGGCTTTTCGTGCCGCGGTTATGCTTCACAGCAGATTGAGGCTTTCAAGACCACTGGTGCGCATGACTGCCGACCGCTTCGAGCGTCTGCTGTCGCAAAGGCTTATCTTGCGCGATCTTGACGCCTTCATCGACGGGCGCATCCGCCGGATTCATGGCCGGCGGGTTGCCGAACTTCTGCATGCGCTGCTTACGCGGCGGGTCGAAACTGTCGAAACGGCATTGGAAGGGCTTCGGCTGCAATATCCCGGCTACGCGGAAGAACTGGAACGCCGCTTTATCCGGCGCACCGCCCTTCGACTAGAAGAGCGGGAATACACCGCCATACGCGAAGATGGCCTGATCGGTGCCGAGGTCTACACGGCACTGATGCAAGACCTCATCGCCCGCCGTAACGCAGCAGAGGCGCGCCCGCGCCTTGATATCGCGGTGCAAAGGATCGAGTTTTTCCGGCAGTTTCCCTTGTTCGCAGATCTCGACGATCGCGCACTGAAGAAGCTGGGTCGGTCTTTGAAAACCAGGTATGTCGATGCAGGAACGGTGATCGTTAGCAAGGACAGTGCTGCGAAAAGCGTCTTTTTCATAGCCTCGGGGGCGGTCGAGCTTGAAAGCGCTGGCCAGAGTTGGAGGCTGGGCAGGGGCGATATGTTTGGCCAAATGGCCTTGCTTATGCGCAAGGCGCGAAGAGCCGAGGTTCGGGCCATCGCCCCCTCAACGCTCCTTGTCTTGGACGAAGCGCGGTTTCGGCTGCTGCTGGCGCGCAGTGCGGCGCTGCGCGATGCGGTGCGCGCAAGTGCCGAGAAGCTGGGCGTTAATCCCGAAATGCTCTTGATGGAGCGCATAGTGGAAAGCTGAACCTCGCGCGCGAGGAGCCACATGCGCAAAACCCGCCAGAGCCCACCATCGCCTGACTCCGCACCCTCACTGGGGAGGGTTCCTGTTGTCGCCCTCATGGCCCACCGACCACGGGGGCAAAGGCTAGGGCTTTGCCCTGCATTGCGCCTTCTACGCGTTCGATCTGGGTCTCGTTGGTGTCGCACGCCGGTTCAGGCGCGGCCTGCACCTAAGCTGCTGCACTCGAACGAATTTTACGCCATGGCCGCGTAGCGGCTGCCCGGCTCTAGCGGGTTTGCCCTGATTACGTCGTCAAGCGCAGTGGCGATTTCGCTTACCACAGGCGGTTTCAATATGCCCAGATGATCGCTGTCGAACACCTGTCGAACTGGCTTCACCAGTGCCTCGCCCTTTGAGCCTGCCTTGACCAAAGATGGCCAGAAGCCACTTGCTTCGGCGTCACTCATCGAGGTGAAAACCCAGATCGGTGCGCTGAGCGGCGCGAAGGTTGCGCCCTCGAACAGCCCGATATGGCGCAGGTTGAGCGCGACGATCCGGCGCACCTGATCGGGTGCGATGCGGGGGTCGGTGCGCCCCACGCTTGGCAACCAGTCAAGAAATGCCTGCACCCGGTCGGCCTCGGGCAGAGGTGTCGTCTTGCGAATAAGACCGCTGATTGCCGTGCGGTCGGGCGGCCCGTCATGCCAGTGCAGCGCACCTTGCGCGCCAATCGAGGTGATGAACTCGCCCATCAACGGGCCCAAACGGTCGGCCGGGTCTAGCTTGGGGTCTATCCACTTTGGATTTGCGTCGATCGCGCAGGTGAGCAGCACCTCTCGCCCGCGCGATTCCAGTTCCGCGGTCAATGCCAGTGCCAGAAACCCTCCCATCGAAAACCCGGCGAGTGCCATCGGCCCTTCGGGCAGGTGCGTGCAGATCAGATCGGCATAGGCGCGCGCCAACTGCT
>NZ_JBFHIA010000348.1:0-2313 GCF_041596715.1 Phaeovulum sp. | reverse complement strand
TCCAACAGCCGCTTTCCCGTTCCTGCGGATGTCTTCCCGCCGGAAGTTCTGGCCCGCCACAACGCGATAATGGCGGCTTGGAACACCGAAGTTCCGCAGCCAAAGATTGCCTAGCGCAAGGCTCTTTCCTACGTCATTGCAAGAGCACCGCATTGGCAGCGAGGGCAAAGGCCGAATGGTGGGCCTTCGCCCACCTCGCGCAGCGCGTGCTAGCCCTGCACCAGCCCGAATGGTGGTTACGGTCGGCCAGCAGCTAAAGCGCCCATGCGAGCTTCCCCGGCATGGCCGCCGCGCCAGCCTCTGCCCCCGCGGCAATTGCGGCACCTATAGGGGCTTTTGCTTGACGCACCTGCACGGTCTGCTATCCAACCTCCACCCTGCCTTGCGGTCGGCACGGCGGGCCCGTAGCTCAATGGTTAGAGCAGGGCGCTCATAACGCCTTGGTTGGGGGTTCGAGTCCCTCCGGGCCTACCATTCAAGCCACATTTGTTACGGCTTCTTCCTCAAACGCGCCCCCTGCCCCGGCAGAGCCGTTTTTGCGGCCCACCTCATGGGCGCGATCTGGGGGATGGCGCATTTTGCGCGCGGGTTTTGAACAGCGGGCGTTGGGCCTTATTACAGCGCAAAAAACACCGCGCGTCAGTTCGCAGACGATAAGAACATCGCAGTTTGCAACGCAACGGCTTTCGGGTCAGCAACGCCACGCGCATCAATATTTACATGAATAATCAGATAGTCAGCCATCATGAAAGACAGCTGATCGCGCTTTGCTGACCATGCCGCCTTGATACCCAACCCCTCTACCGGATCCGCATCAGAATAGGTTGCAAGCACGCGATCAAAGTCGTTCAGGCCATGCGCCTGCGCGAAGATCGTCGTCAGCCTGTCACCCTCTGGCTTTGCGCCCAGCTTGACCCGGGCGTCGTCGTCGCTGGCGGGCACCCCCCAAACGTAGGTGCAGGTTGGGTATGACTTCACCTCACAATGTGCGTATTTCAAGGTGTCGTTTTGGCTGAAGGGCAGCAGGGTTCGCAAATCCGCCTCGGGGATCGGTTCGCGCTCACCTTGCGCCCATGCGGGCCAGGCGAGGACGAAAAGCACGCCGAGACAAGGCTTTCCGGCTAATTTCAGAAAATGGCTGAGCATCCGCGAGCCCTCTTGAAACGGGTTGAAACATTGCGGTCCGTCCCGCGCAAAGCGGGTGTCATCTGCTGCCTATGTCGCCTTCCCAAACAGCCTTCCTGCGCCCTTCGGGATCTGCAAAAATGGTGATTGCAGTTCCTACAGGCAGAAGGTCACCCAAGCGCCGGGTATCGGTGCGCCCGGTCATTCCGACGGCATCGCGCCACTGCATATGACCCGTGGTGTTCTTTTTGCCTTCGGTCACGTGGCCGGTCACTTCGGCGGCACGAATCTCGCCTGTCTCGCGCAGCCCCACACACGCAAGCGCGCGCAAGATGGTGTAGGCCCCGCCCGCAAGCCCCGCCAGCACCAGCCCGGCAGAGGCCGCCAGAGCCAGCCAATACAAAGTGGCGAGGCTGTCAGGCTCAACAGCGCTGATGCCCACGTCAGACGGAAGATACCGCACCAAGATCTCTGCGCCTTCAGATTGCGCGTCGTAAAACGTCTGGCTCACGACCTGTTCACCACGTGTGTAGGGGTCATCAGGCGTGGGAAAGGAATATCCAAGTCGATAGGTAGTGAGGCCCTTGCCAGCGCGCGAGGAGTAGGACTTGTCTGTTACCTGCCCCACCGCCTCGACCCCGTCCGCCAAAACCCGCGCGGCAGCTTGCGCTTCGGTGATCTTGAAGGTAGCTAGCGCAATTCCCGCAAGGATGAGCAGCGCATAGATCCAGCCTTGCTGGTGCCAGAAATACCCCACCGCTGTCCGTTTTTTGAAACGCATCAAAGCCATCCTTTGTGCCAGAGGGTTTTCGCGCGCGTCAGCGGGTCATCGTCACTGCGCGCCAGCTTCTTACCGGCATGCCATTGACCACGGATGAGGTATGAAAAATGCCGTACATCTGCTCTGGCCCGACGACCATCAGGCGCAAGGTCATGTCCATGACAACGCCGTCCATCGTGGCCGTGGTATGGCCGATAAGGCGCGCAAGATTCTCGACCCCGCACCCCATCAGCATTTCAACGTCCGACGATGAAAGAAGCGGTGCCGGTGCCCCGTCTTTGGTCGCATCCGCCTCGAAACTCCACGGCGGCTCATCGGCCCAGATGAAGGGAATGGGGGCCTGCGCTTCTGGATGGGTGCCGACAAGCTGGCCGGATGGCAGCATTTCGATCTGCATCGTCTCTACC
>NZ_JBFHIA010000347.1:0-2316 GCF_041596715.1 Phaeovulum sp. | reverse complement strand
GGTTTCAGCAGCCTTCGCGATGATCTTGTCATCCACGTCGGTGAAGTTGCGCACATAGGTCACGTGATCCGGCCCATAGACGTGGCGCAGCAGGCGGAAAAGCACATCGAACACCACCACCGGGCGCGCGTTGCCCAAGTGCGCGCGGTCATAGACCGTGGGTCCGCACAGATACATGCGCACATTCGCCGGATCGAGCGGCGCAAACACCTCTTTGCGGTGCGTCATGGTGTTGGTCAGGCGGATGGCCGTCATATCTTACCTCGCGGGCGCTGCCGGCGGCGGTCTATCAGGTTCATCCGGTTTTGCAAAACGAAGGAACGGCCCGCCGACACGCAGTCAGTGGCTAATGCAGCAAATGCTGATCCGGGTCGTTTTCATGGCGGCGAAACTAGCGCGCCGCCAGTGGCTTGCCAAGTGGCGATGCAAGGGGTTTCAGCGAAACAGCACAAGTGCCCCGGCAGACCACGCCACGCGGGTGCGGCTGCCGTATTCCAGCACGGGGCGGCCAAAGACGTTGCGCATCGAAATCCGCACGACATTTTCGACCCCATCAAGGCGCACATCGTAATAGGTCATGTCGCCATAATAGACGACCTCTTCGATGGTGCCGGGGGTTTCGCGGTCCATCGCCTTCTGGCCGTCGTAAAGGATCGTCAGCGTTTCTGGCCGGAATCCCACGCTGACGGTGCCATCCGTAGCCCGGCCCGTGCCCTGCGCCGCCTCGATATCGACCCGGCCAAGCCCCGCCACTTCTAGCTGCACGGTATCCCCCGCCTCGCCCAGAACAAACGCGGGCAGAAAGTTCATGACGCCAATGAACTCGGCCACACGGCGCGAATTGGGGCGGCGGTAAAGCACCTCGGGTTCAGCAAGTTGCAGGATTTCGCCCTCGAACATCACCGCGATGCGATCTGACATCACCAGCGCCTCTTCCTGATCATGCGTGACCAGAACGAAGGTAATGCCCACCTGGCGCTGCAACTTGATCAACTCGACCTGCATCTGCTCGCGCATTTTCTTGTCGAGCGCGGAAAGCGGTTCATCCAGCAGCAGCACCTTGGGCTTGAGGATCAGCGCCCTCGCAAGCGCCACGCGCTGCCGTTGCCCGCCAGAAAGCGCATGTGCCGCGCGCTTCCCATACCCCTTGAGGTTCACCATCTCGAGCGCTTCTTCCACGCGGCGCGTCTTTTCATCGGCGCTTCCCGGCTCGCGACGAAGGCCGAAGCCCACGTTCTGCTCCACCGTCAGATGCGGAAAGATCGCGTAGCTTTGAAACACCATGTTGGTGGGGCGCTGGTTGGCGGGCACATGTTCCATGTGCTTGCCGTCAATCATCACAGCGCCCGAAGAAATCTCTTCAAACCCCGCGATGGTGCGCAAGAGCGTGGTTTTGCCGCAGCCCGACGGGCCTAGCAGCGAAAAGAACTCGCCTGCCTTGATGGTGGCGGTGATGCCGCGCAGTGCGTGATAGTCGCCATAGTATTTATGGACATCCTGAAACTCGATCATGGTGGGGCGGGTGGTCACAGGAAGCCTCCGGTATCGGTGCCGCCGGTCTTGGCTATGCCGCGGCGGCGGAAATATTCGGCGATGGTCAAAAGCACGATCGACGCGGCAACAAGGCAGGTGCCCAGCGCCATGATCATCGGGATCTGTTTTGGGAATCGCAGTTGCGAGAAGATGTAGGTGGGCAGCGTCGGCTCGTTCCCGGCGAGGAAGAACGCGATGATGAACTCATCGAGCGAAATCGTGAACGACATCAGCAGCGACGAAATGATGCCGGGCATCACCAGCGGCAGTGTAATCAGCCGGAAGGTGGACCATTTGGTTTCGCCCAGATCATATGCCGCCTCTTCTAGGCTGCGGTCGAGCGCGTTGAATGCGGTGTTCAGAATCGCAATCGCATAGGGCGTGCAGATCAGCACATGGCCCAGAATGACGGTAAAGACCGAAAGCGTCACGCCGATGCCCAGCAGCACAACCAGCAATGATACCGCCACGATGATCTCGGGCAGCACCAAGGGCAGCATGATCAAGCCGATGATCCCCGCCTTGCCCGGAAAGCTGAAGCGTGTCGCGGCGCGCGCGGCAAAGATGCCAAGCGTCGTGGCAAATATCGCAGAGGAAAGCGCGATGATAAGCGAGTTTTCCACCGCCGTGCGCAGCGTCGTGTTGGCCGCCATCTGCCGGAACCATTCAACGGTGAAGCCCTTGAGCGGAAAGGCGATGATCGTGCCGTCGTTAAAGGCGAAAACCGGCAGCAGAATGATCGGCGCATAGAGAAAGAGAAGGTAGAGATAGGCGTAGGTGCGC
>NZ_JBFHIA010000346.1:0-2352 GCF_041596715.1 Phaeovulum sp. | reverse complement strand
GACGCTGCGCCTCATCAACGCCGCCATCAAGGACCGCGAGATTGCAGCGCGCGGCGAACCCGACGGCGGCACCGTGGGCGATGCCGAGATTCTTGGCATCATGGCGCGAATGATCAAGCAGCGAAACGAAAGCATGCGCGCCTATGAAGAGGGCGGGCGGCTGGAACTGGCCGAAAAGGAAGCTGCCGAGATCAAGGTGATCGAAGAGTTTCTGCCCCGCCAGATGACGGCTGAGGAAACCGAAGCCGCTATAGAGGCGGCGGTGCTTGCAACCGGCGCGACCGGCATACGCGACATTGGCCGCGTGATGGCGGAATTGAAGGCGCGCTATACGGGCCAGATGGACTTTGGCAGCGTCGGCCCCTTGGTCAAGGCGCGGCTGGGCTAGAGGGCGCGGCGTTCAGCGCTGCGCAAAGTTCGCCATAAAGCCGCTCGCGCTCTTCTGGTGTCAGAAACGCACCCAATTCCACCTCGCGCCCACCGCCTTGCAGGGTCAGGTAGGCTGGCACAGGCCCGCCCGAGGGGTAAAGCCTTGGGCATACCCAATGCGGGTTGGCCTGCCAATAAAGCGGCTCGGCACCCTTGCGCCGCCGCTCCAACGTAAGGCTTTCGTCGCCCAAGACCAGATCTTCGCGCACCATGCCTTGGCGCTGGACAAGCCTCAGCGCCAATATCAACCCGGCCAGTGCCGCCACCGCGAATGCCAGCAATACCCAAAGCGCGGGCGAGCCGAGCAGCGCGAACATCGGCACCCCCAGCAAGGCCGCGGTCAGCCCCACGAATATCGCCAATCCGCGCGGACCCGTCGATCGTTGTGGCCAAAGCGTGAGCCGCCAACGGCGTGTAAAAACGGCCCCGGAACGATCCGGGGCCGCGTCATTCTCATGCACCCATAGATAGGGCATCCAAGGGCCTCAATGCGCGTGAGAGTGGTCCCAGTCCTCGCGCTTGGGCAACTGCTCGAACGTGTGTTCGGGCGGTGGGCAGGGCAGGGTCCATTCCAGCGAATCCGCGTATTCGTTCCAGTAGTTGTTCTCGGTCACGCGTTTGCCGTAGCGCAGCGTGTAGAACACGACACCAAGGAAGAAGACAAAGGAGGCGAAGCTGATGAACGCGCCGATGGACGAGACGTAGTTCCAGTAGGCGAAGGCATCGGGGTAGTCGATGATCCGCCGCGGCATACCCTGACGGCCAAGGAAGTGCTGCGGAAAGAAAATCAGGTTCGAGCCGATGAACATCGCCCAGAAATGCAGCTTGCCTGCCCATTCCGGATACTGGCGACCGGACATCTTGCCAATCCAGTAGTAGATGCCCGCAAAGATCGCGAATGCCGCGCCAAGGCTCATCACGTAGTGGAAGTGCGCCACCACGTAATAGGTGTCATGATACACCCGGTCGAGCGGCGCTTGGCTTAGCACCACGCCGGTCACGCCACCGACAGTGAACAGGAACAGGAAGCCGAAAGCCCAGAGCATCGGCGTCTTGAACTCGATCGAGCCGCCCCACATTGTGGCGATCCAGCTGAACACCTTCACACCCGTTGGCACCGCGATCACCATCGTGGCCAGCATGAAGTAACTCTGCTGGGTCAGGCTCATGCCCACGGTGTACATATGGTGCGCCCAGACGACGAAGCCCAGCACGCCGATCGAGACCATCGCATAGACCATCGGCAGATAGCCGAAAATCGGCTTGCGCGCGAAGGTCGGGATGATGTGGCTGATGATGCCGAAACCCGGAATGATGATGATGTAGACCTCGGGGTGCCCGAAGAACCACAGGATGTGCTGATAGAGAATCGGGTCGCCACCGCCGGCCGGGTCAAAGAAGGTCGTGCCGAAGTTGCGGTCCATCAAAAGCATGGTGATCGCACCCGCAAGCACCGGCAGCGCCAGCAGAATCAGCCATGCGGTCACGAAGATTGACCAAGGGAACAGCGGCACCTTGTGCAGGGTCATACCCGGCGCGCGCATGTTGAGGAATGTGGTGATCATGTTGATCGCGCCAAGAATCGAGCTGGCACCCGACAGGTGGACCGCGAAAATCGCAAGGTCCATGGCGATCGTGTCGGAGTTCTGCGTCGAAAGTGGCGGGTAAAGCACCCAACCCACGCCGGTGCCAAGCTGCCCGTCAGCAGAGCCGGGGCTGAGCAAGGAGGCGACGCCAAGGCTGACGCCCGCGACATACAGCCAGAAGCTGAGGTTGTTCAGACGCGGAAAGGCCATGTCCGGGGCGCCGATCTGCAACGGCATGAAATAGTTGCCAAAGCCGCCGAACAGCGCGGGGATCACCACGAAGAACATCATCAAGACGCCGTGGTAGGTGATCATTACGTTCCACAGGTGCCCGTTG
>NZ_JBFHIA010000345.1:0-2384 GCF_041596715.1 Phaeovulum sp. | reverse complement strand
GATCGCCAGCGCCTCGAGCGATGTGTTCGATAGCATTGCGCGGAAGGCATCGGTGCGCGGCAGCGGCTGCGACGGTGCACCGGGGGTGGGGTAGCGCACCACCCGCGCCAGCCCCTCGAAGCTGACAAAAATGCTTCCGTCAGATGCCAGCGCCAGCCCTTCGGAATCGGTCAGATATCCGGTAAGCAGCGCACCGTCCGCATCATGCAACCGATCAAAACCCAGCGCCTCTGCACCAGTCAGCAGCCCCTCGGCATCGCGCAGCAATCGCCCCTGCCAGAGTGTCGCGCGATCAGACAGCGCCAGAAACGAGGTGCCATCCGCCGCAACCTCGATGCCCGAAAACCCACCAAACCCCGCCTCTGGGCTGCTCCACGTGATAGAGCCCAGATATTCGGCCAAACCCTCGGCGGGCGCGGCACCAGTGGAAAGAATGAGCGCGAAAATCGCGGCGGTTATTTTGCTGCAAGTACGGCGGCGCATTGGCTGGGCAAATCGGACATGAGATAGGTCTTGGCGTTACGCGGCGGCGGGGTAGTGGCCTTGGGCGGTGGGGTGGTCGCAGGTTTGGGCGGCGAAAGGTAGTCTGTCACCCACCAGTCAAGCGTCGCATCGCAGCCGTTGCCGCCGTTTGACAACTCGCTGACCGTCGGAGACTGGGTGATGCAATTGTCCATCCCCTCGGGGCAGCGCAGCCGCACATGAAAATGCGTATTGTGCCCGGCAATCGGGCGCAGCTTTTGCAGCCAGACCGTATCGCTCCGCTTCGCGGTCTTGCACAGTTCCAGCTTGATCGCGGCGGCCACGAAAATGCGGTCTACCCGCGGATCGCGCGCCGCGGCCTCCAGCAGCGCGGCATGGGCGGGGGTCCAGTTTTCATTCACCGCTTTCTGGTCTGCGGTGCGCACCGAGATGGACGAGATATTCTCGCGCTCGTTGCGGCTCAGGTTCAGCCGGCTGGGTGGCAGCATCCAGACATCAGCATCCAGTCCGATCTGGTGGCTTGCATGATCGCCGGTCATCGGCCCGCCGCGCGGCTGGCTGATATCGCCAATGTAAAGCCCGGCCCAGCCCAGCCCCTGCGCCACCTGCGACAGATTCTGAAGATAGTCGATCATCACAGGCTGGCCCCAGAAACGGTTGCGACTAAGCCGCATCGCCTGCCAGCTTGGCCCGCTTTCAGGCATAGCGACCAGCCCCGCAGCGCAGCCCTTTGCATAAGACCCGATTGCAGAGCTTGCGCCCGCCGCGGGCGTTTGTGTCGCGCCAAACAGGGTGCGCGCCAGCGGCTCTGCCCCGGCGGGTGTGGCCAGCAGCATTGCAGCCAGAAGCCAACGGATCATTGCACCACCTCCCCTTGTGGTTTCACCCATAACATCAGCACCAGCCCGGCCAGAAACAGCGCCACCAGCGGCGAAATGCCAATCTGTTGACTACCGCTAAGTTGCGTTGCCACGCCGATGCTCAGCGGCGCGATAAACGAGGTCGCCTTGCCGGTCAGCGCATAAAGCCCGAAACTTTCGGTCAATTTGGCAGGGTCGGCCTGTCGCACCATCATCGAGCGGCTCGCCGCCTGCATCGACCCACCCGCCGCGCCGATCAGCCCACCGATCACGTAAAAGGCGATGTCGGGCAGCTTGCTATCAGCCGCCACGGCAAAACCGAAAACCGAGTCGCGCGACACATAGACCACGCCCACCGCCACCAGCGTCAGCACTGCCACCGTAAACAGGATCACCGGCTTGGGGCCAAAGCGGTCATCAGCCTTGCCGCCAAGCCACGCAAAGGTTGCCCCCGTGATCGTACCCAGAATCCCGAATATCCCCACGCTGACGATCGACCAGCCAAGCACGCCCACGGCATAGATGCCGCCGAAATAGTAAATGCCGTTCAGCGCATCGCGGTAAAACATCGACCCGATGAGAAAGGCGAACAGGCTGCGATTCTTGGGCAGGCCGCGCAGGGTTTCGCGCAGTTCGGGCCAAGCGCCGCGCACAGCAGCCCCGATTGGCACCATACCGGGGCGGCGCACCTCGCGCACCCAAAGGAAAAACGGCACCATGAACAGCGCATACCAGATCGCGGTGAACGGGCCGACCGCGCGCGTGCCTTCGCGCATCGTCGCATCAAGCCCCAGTATCGGGGAAATCCCGATCAGCGTTTTACCTGCGCCGTTTTCGGCAAAAAGCGTGAGCATGACGATCAGCGCCACCATGCCACCCAGATAGCCGAATGCCCAGCCAGACCCCGATATGCGCCCGATCTGCTCGGGTGGGCCAAGGTCGGGCAGCATGGCGTTGGTGAAGGTGGTGGCAAACTCCATGCCGATCATGCCAAGCGCGAAGGCCAGCATCACCAGCCAGATGTTGAAATCACCCGGCGCT
>NZ_JBFHIA010000344.1:0-2391 GCF_041596715.1 Phaeovulum sp. | reverse complement strand
GCTCCGCCTGCCAATCAGCTACATGGTCGAGGCCGCGCGTCATCTGACGCGGCTGCGCGTGGCGCGGGTGCCGATTCTGACCGGCGCGCATCTTTTGCGCATCGCCCCCGAGGCGGGCGCGTTGGTGGCCGAGGTTGAAACACGGCGCGGTATGCGCCGCTTTGCAGCCGAGCATATCGGCCTGCACGATGGTATCCGCCCCAACGACGCGGGGCTGACCGACTGCGTGGCGCTTCCGGTGCTCCGCTTGGGCGATTGCCGCGAAGCACTTGGTGCGGCAGCCGCTTTGGCCGATGGACGCGCGGGCGGGCGGGCCTTGGCCGCGCGGCTGACCGGCACCACGCCACCACTCGGCGCAGAGGCTTTGGCGCGCGAAGCGGCAGCGCAGGCACGGCTTGCGCGCATCTACGCACACAAGGGCGCGGCAAAGCTGGCCGATCTGCCGGACGACACCGTGATCTGCCGCTGCGAGGCGCGCACCTTGGCCGAGCTCAAGGCGCTTGGCCCCGCCCCGTCAACCCGCCAACTGCGCCTTGATGGGCGTTTCGGCATGGGTGCCTGCCAAGGCCGTTTCTGCACCGAGTGGGTGGCGCGGATCGTTGACGGAAACCTTGGCGATGCACCACGGCGCAGGCTTGGCCAGCCACGCTGGCCCGCCCGGCCGATCTCGGTAGCCGATCTGCTCGCCGCCCCCGATTTGACTTCAGGAGAGACCGAATGACCCTTGCCATCCCCGCCGCGCGCCGCGCGCGCGCTGCTCGATTTGCCGTGACCAACCCGTTTAGCGGCGCAATGCTGGCCGAGTTGCCCGAAGCCGACGAGGCCGAAGTGCTTGCGGTCGTTGCCCGCGCCCGCAGCTCCGCCGCCGCATTCCGCAACTCTACCCCGCACGAGCGGCGCGCACTGCTTAACCGCCTTGCCGACCTGATCGAGCGCGATGCCGAGGTGCTGGCGCAGATCATCTGCGCAGAGGTAGGCAAAACCATCACCGAGGCCCGCGGCGAAGCGCGGCGTGCGCAGAACACACTGCGCCTTTCGGGCGATGCCGCAACGTTCCTTGACGGCGAAGTGCTGCACTGCGCCGTGGTGGCAGGCGGCAAAGACCGGCAGGCGGTGGTAAGCTATGTGCCAACCGGCGTTGTCGCGGCGATCACACCTTTCAACTATCCGCTGAACCTTCTGTGCCACAAACTTGGCCCGGCAATTGCTGCGGGCAATGCCGTGGTGGCCAAACCTTCGCCCAAGGCACCGCTGGCCGCCGACTATTTGATAAAGCTGGCCGAGGAGGCGGGCTTTCCAACTGATCTGGTGCAAATCGTGCACGGCGGCGCGATGCCTGCAATGTCGCTGGCGCGCGCGCCGATTGATCTGCTCAGCTTCACCGGGGGGCCTGAAGCCGGGCTTGCGCTGAAACGTGCAAGCGGGCTGGTGCGTTGTCTGATGGAACTGGGCGGCAACGACCCGCTGATCGTGCTGCCCGACGCAGACCTTGCCGCGGCCGCCGCCACCGCCATCGGCCACCGTTTCGAAATTGCTGGGCAAAGCTGTGCCGCGGTGAAAAAACTCTATGTCCATAGCGCGGTGGCAGATGCTTTTTCCCAGCAGTTGCTGGCACTGGTCGCGGATCATCGCTACGGCGACCCCGCGCGCGATGACACGCAAATGGGCACGCTGATCGATATGGCCGCCGCCACGGACCTTGCCGCACGGCTGCGCGAGGCAGAGGCCGGGGGTGCGCGGCTATTGGCTGGCGGTACGGCAGAAGGCACGTTGTTTGCCCCAACGGTGATAGAGGCCGTGCCGCCAACCGCGCGGCTTTGGGCAAGCGAAACTTTCGGCCCGGTGCTGGCGCTGCGCCGCTTTGACAGCCTCGATGCGGTCATTGCCGAGGTAAACAGCACCGAGTTTGGGCTGCAAGCCGGGATCTTCACCAACGACCACGCCGCGATCCGCCATTTGACGCGCAGGTTGCAGGTCGGGGGGGTGATGGTCAACGAAGGCCCCGATTTCCGGGCAGAACATGTGCCATTCGGCGGCATCAAAGGCTCGGGACTTGGCCGCGAAGGCGTGCGCATCGCGCTGCGCGAAATGAGCGAGACGCGCGTGGTGATCGACTAAGGTGCTAGGGCGCGCGCCGGGTCAGGCGCGCGCCACCTCGGCAAGTGCCGCGTCATAAAGTGCAAGCCCTGCACCGGCGGTACAGGCCCCCTCACTAAGCGCGCGGCGCCAGCCTCGCGCGCCGGGGCGGCCGTGAAACAGGCCAAGCATGTGACGGCTGATCTGGTGTAGCCTGCCACCTTGCGCCAAATGCGCCGCTATCGGCGCGCGCATCGCTTCGGCCACGGCGAAGGGGTCTGCGGGGCCCGGCAGGCCAAACAGCCGCGCATCTGC
>NZ_JBFHIA010000343.1:0-2391 GCF_041596715.1 Phaeovulum sp. | reverse complement strand
CTGGTGGCGCCGGGGGGCTATCTGGGGCTTTGTTCCTGCTCGCATGCGGCCGATTTGTCGGCGTTCCGCAATGCCTCGGCGCGCGGTATCGGGCGCGGCGGGCGGCGTGGGCAACTGATCTTTACCGGCGGTGCGGGGCCAGACCATCCGATGCTGCCGCAACTGGCCGAAAGCGCCTATCTCAAGGCGCTGGTTTTCCGGCTCGACTGATGCGCGCGCTGCTCGATGCTTGCGTGCTCTACCCCACGGTATTGCGCGAAATGCTGGTGGGGGCGGCGGATCTGGGGTTTTATGAACCGCTCTGGTCCGAGCGGATTCTTGAAGAATGGGCCCGCGCCACGCGCAAGCTAGGACCTGTCGAAGAAGTCTATGCGCGTGCCGAGATCGCGGCGCTGAAAGCGGCGCATCCCGGCGCGAGTGTTGCGCGGCGCGAAGGGCTTGAGGCGCGGTTGCACCTGCCCGATGAAAACGACATCCATGTGCTCGCCGCCGCAATTGCCGGGGGCGCGGATGCCATCATCACGCTGAACCGCGCCGATTTTCCGCGCGGCATTCTGACCGCCGAGGGGATTGAACGGCGCGACCCTGACGGATTTCTTTGGGAATTGTGGTCGCACCACCCCGCCGAGATCGCGGCGCTGGCCGAGGACGTGCGCGCCCGTGCCGAAGCCGCGCGCGGCGCGCCGCAACCTTTGCGCGCATTGCTGAAGCGCGCAGACCTGCCACGGCTGGGCAAGGCTTTGGCTGGTTGACACCCGCACTGGCCCCAATATGCGGGCAATGCTAGACTTCCGATTTGGAGGGCGCTAGAAAGCCCGCGTTTGCGCTAACATCAAGGAGCCTCCCCGTATGGTTTCGCGTGTCATCCCGGTGGACCCATTCGATCTGGTGATTTTTGGCGCAACCGGCGATCTGGCGCGGCGCAAGATCTTGCCCAGCCTTTATCGGCGGTTTTTTGGCGGGCAGGTTCCTGACGAGGCGCGCATCATCGGTGTCGCTCGAACCGAGCTGAATGACGAACAGTTCCGCGAACAGGTTGCCGAGGCGCTGAAAGAGTTCGTGGACGAGTCCAAGCAAAGCGCCGAGCAGATCGCGGCTTTTCTGCGCTGCCTGCACTATGTGACCATCGACGCCACGGGCGAGACTGGCTGGGAAACGCTCAAGGCGCTGGTGCGGCCAGATCTGGTGCAGGCGTTCTATTTTTCAGTCGCGCCCGAGCTTTTCGGCGCGCTGGCTGATCGGCTGCACAACTACGGTATTGCCCAAGCGGATGCGCGCATCGTGGTGGAAAAGCCCTTTGGCCGCGATCTGGTTTCGGCGCGCGCGCTGAACGATACGCTCGCGGCGCATTTCACCGAAAGCCAGATTTACCGGATCGACCATTACCTCGGCAAGGAAACCGTGCAGAACCTGATGGCGGTGCGCTTTGCCAACATTCTGTTCGAGCCGCTCTGGAACGCGCAATACGTTGACCATGTGCAGATCACGGTGGCCGAAACCGTGGGGGTCGGCGGGCGCGGGGCCTATTACGATACCTCGGGCGCGATGCGTGACATGGTGCAGAACCACCTCATGCAGCTATTGTGCCTGATCGCGATGGAGCCGCCCTATCACTTCGACCCCAGTGCGGTGCGCGACGAAAAGCTCAAGGTTATCCGCGCGCTCGACCCGCTCGGGCCAGAGGATATCGTGCGCGGTCAGTATGTTGGACCGAACGGGGCCAGCTACCGCGACGATGCTGGCAACCCCGACAGCCGCACTGAAAGCTATGTGGCGCTGCGCTGCCATGTCGCCAACTGGCGCTGGAAGGGCATCCCGTTCTATCTGCGCACCGGAAAGAAATTGCGCGCACGCACCTCGGAAATTGCGGTAGTGTTCAAAGAGCCGCCGCATTCGATCTTTGACGATGCGACCGACTGGCGCGAGAATATGCTGGTGATCCGTCTGCAACCAAACGAGGGCATGAACCTGAAGATGATGATCAAGGAACCGGGACCGGGGGGCATGCGCCTTGTGCAGGTGCCGCTTGACATGTCTTTCGCTGACGCACTCGGCGAAGAGGGGGCGGATATGCCTGATGCATATGAGCGGCTGATTATGGATGTGATCCGTGGCAACCAGACTCTGTTCATGCGCGGCGACGAGGTCGAGGCCGCATGGGCATGGACCGACCCGATCATTGCGGGTTGGGAGGCTGCAAAGACGCGCCCGCAACCCTATGACGCAGGCTCGTCCGGCCCGGAAGACGCTTTGATGCTGATGCACCGCGATGGCCGCCGCTGGCGCGAGATCCGCGAATGATGTTGATCGAATACCCCGACCGCGACCTGATGGCGTTGGCGCTGGCCGACCGGATCGCATCCGAACTGGCGCAGGCGCTGCGCAGCGCGG
>NZ_JBFHIA010000342.1:0-2462 GCF_041596715.1 Phaeovulum sp. | reverse complement strand
GGAAACACCGACCTGCATTTCTGGATAACCCGAGGCATGGCGCGCCGGCACGGGGTCAACCTGAACGAATTGATCGCGGACGGGGTGATTTCGCGCGGCGACTTGGCCGAGATGGTGGCACGCTGCCGCAATTGCTCGGGCGTGCACGGCTGTCTTGCGTTTCTGTCCGAGGCGAGGGCCGAGCGCGCCATGACGGCCCCTGACTGGTGCCGCAACGCGCGCCTGTTGGCCAAGCTGCGCTCGTCAAGCTGACCTTGGGCTGGGCGCAAGCATCTGGCGCTGCGCGAAATGCTCGCATATTCTGCGCGACATGACTGCACCATTTGGGGGAGGGGGAGGGCCGCCATGCTGCAAATACTCAGTGCCGAAGGACGGCGATTCCGCAATACGGTGATCTGGTCGTTGCAGGGCTGGGTTGCGGCTTGGGCCAGCGAAAAGACGCTTCGGCAGTGGACCTTGGTGCAGGCGATCTCGGTGTCGTTGGCGTGCTGGCTGGATATCGAGCCTGCCGAACGCGCGGTCATCATCGGGCTGGGCTTTGTGCTTTTGGCAGCCGAGCTGATGAACACCGGGATCGAGACAGCGGTTGATTACATCTCGCTTGAATCTCACCCGCTCGCGCGCAAGGCAAAAGATTGCGGATCGGCGGCGGTGGCCTTGTCGGCAATCGCGGGCGGGGCTGCGTGGCTTGTGGTGCTGATCGGTTAGGGTGCAGCACGCGTCAGGCGCACATCCATCCGCCCGGGGCGCGCCTCTGCGCCCGAAACGATGGCAAGCGTCAGCGCATCGTCTTCAAGGCGCATTTCCAGCGCCGCAATGCCTTCGCCCTGCAAGACCAAGATCCCGTCCGCCAGCGTGCCTTCCAGCAGCACGGGCAGGTTGCCGGGCGGGTCCATGCGGTTCTGGGCGCTGATCTGGCCGTTCTCGCCCTCGCTCACCTCTAGCCCGAATACGTCCGAGCCTTCAGCCGTGGCGCAGCGCCCTTCGACCAGCGTGGTGCCGCGGGCAGTGTCGGAAATGCTGATTTTGCACCTGATCCGCCCCGGCTCGTCGGTGCCGCGGGCATAGCTGCCTGCGCCCTGCCAATCGCCGCCGATCGTTGCAAGGTCTAGCGACGCTTCGGCCCAAGCCCCGCCCGCGGCAAGGGTGGACAGAAGCATGGCAAGCGAAAGGCGGGTAGCGGCGGTCATTTCAGGCTCCAACGCACAAGGCCCGGCAACAGCAGGACGGAGGACAGCATTGCCAGCACAAGTGCCAGCCCTACCAGCACACCAAAGGTGGCCACTGAGGGCATCGAGGACAAGAGCACCACCGAAAAGCCCCCCAGTAACAAGAGCGTGGTGGTAATGATCGGTGGCGCAGAATGGTCCAATGCATAGTTCAACCGCGCCGCGACCGAACCCGTCGGCGCAAGGCGGAAGCGGTTGAGAAGGTGGATGCCATTATCCACTGCGATACCAAAGGCGACGGTGGTGGCAATGGCCGAGGTCAGCGTGACCTGCTGGCCTGTCAGCAACAAGAACGCATCGACGCAGAGAATAGGAATTACGTTCGGCAGCACCGAAACCGCCGCCAGCCGTGCCGAGCCGAGCATTGCCCAGATCAACCCGGTGATGGCCAGAATCGAGAGGTAAAAGCCCAGTCTGAGCTTGCCGATTAACCCCGGAAGCACTTCGACCATGACAAGGCTGTAGCTGCGCAGCACCACTTGGCCCGCGAGCCCCAGTTCCGCAAATCGTGCCTCTAGCTGGTTGCGCGCGTTCTTGAGGTTGTCGCTGCCATCGCGCTGCACCGCCATCGCCAGTGGCAGCGCATAGGCCAGCCCGTCTTGCGCAATGAAGCGGCGCATCAGCGGGGTGCCGGCCCCGGCCTCGGCCCATGCCGAAAGCGCGTTGGCATCGCCCGCGCCTTCGCCATAGATTTCGGTGGCCACCAGTGAAAGCCGGGTGCGGTCGGCTTCGGATACGCCCGGCACGCCATCTGCGTCGGTCACGATCACCTGAATACTGTCCGAGGCAAGCCCCGCAGCCGCAAGATCGTCAAGCGTCATGCCCACATCGGTCTTGCGCGGCAGGTATTCGGTCATGCTGAAAGAGGTGGTCACCTGCGTTTCCATCGCAATCAGCACCGCAATGAGCACGACCGTCACGG
The DNA here is from genome assembly GCF_041596715.1 of Phaeovulum sp. GTDB lineage: Bacteria > Pseudomonadota > Alphaproteobacteria > Rhodobacterales > Rhodobacteraceae > UBA6213. Next base: position 311 of record NZ_JBFHIA010000342.1, on the reverse strand, counting down.
CTACCACGCGCCGCGGCATACCCAAAGCCGCCTTGGCCAGCGAAAGCGGGCGCACAAACCGCGGCAGGTTCTTGCGCAACTCGCTTTGTTGCGCCCCGAAAATCGAGAACAGCAACGGAAAGCTGAGCGCCACCGCCGCGAAGGTCAGCGCCATGCCCGCGGCACCTGCCAGTGACAGGTGCGAAAGCGCGGGGGCCTGCACCACCAGAAGGCTGAGAAAGGCGATTGCGGTGGTGAGCGACGTCATGAAGGCCGCAGGCAAGGTCTGTGCCTGCGCGCGCAGTGCCGCCAGCGGATCGTCAGGTTCCGTC
>NZ_JBFHIA010000341.1:0-2462 GCF_041596715.1 Phaeovulum sp. | reverse complement strand
TTGGCCGAAGTGCTGGCCGATAAGGTCGATGAGCGTGCACTGCTTTTTCTTTGGGTCTTGGTCGCCGTAGGCTTCGGCGGCGCGCTGACCATGTTGGCAGAATTGGGGCTGCGCGCCACGCTTGTTGCGGCCGCGCTGGCAACCCCGGTCGCGGGGCTGGCGCTTTGGGGGGCCACGCGCTTTGCCTCGGTCGAAGAATATCTAGCTTCGGAACACGTGTTGGCGGCACTCGTGGTGCTTGCGGTCATGCCGATGCCGTTCCTGATGGCGCGGTTGCAAGGTGGGCGCTGGGGCTGGCTCGATTACGCAGCCCTGTTCACCCATAGCTGGAACGCGGTTCTGCGGATCGGTTCGGCAGCCGCCTTTGCCGGGGTGGTCTGGATGGTGCTGTTGGCATCTTCGGTGCTGCTCGATCTGGTCGGGGTCACCTATCTGGGCGAGGCGCTGCGCCAGCCGCTGGTGATCTGGCTGCTGACTGGCGGCGCGCTGGGGCTGGGCCTGGCGGTCGTGGCGGAATTGGCCGAGCGACTTTCGCCCTATCTGCTGTTGCGATTTCTGCGCCTGCTGCTGCCGGTGGTCTTGCTGGTAGTGGTGGTGTTTGTGGCCGTGCTGCCTCTGCGCGGCCTTAGCGCGCTGTTCGGCAATCTTTCGGCAGGTGCGGTCATGATGCTGGCCGCAGCAACGGCGGTTGCGCTGATCTCGATTGCCGTCGATCAGGGCGAAGATGAGGCTGTAACAGGCTGGCTGCTGCCAGAGGCTGCACGAATATTGGCGGTGCTGGTGCCGATTCTCGGCGGGCTGGCGGTTTGGGCGGTGGTGCTGCGCGTCGGCCAATACGGCTGGACGCCGGGGCGCGTCGCGGCAGCGGCAGGGGCCGGGATCAGCTTTGCCTTTGGCGCCCTTTACGCGCTGGCAGTGCTGGGGGGCGATCGCTGGATGGAGCGCATCCGCCGCGCCAATCTGGCGATGGCGGTGGTGATGATCGGGCTGGCGGCGCTATGGCTGACCCCGGCGATCAACCCCGAAGCGATTGCCGCGCGCTCGCAAATGGCGCGGGTCGCGGCGGGTGCGATGCTTCCCGAGGATTTGCCGCTTTGGCAACTGGCACATGAATGGGGCCACCCCGGACAAGCCGCACTGGCAGAGTTGCGCGCGCGCGCCGACCAGCCCAAGCAAGAGGTTCTGGCCGCGCGGTTACTCGCGCTCGATACCGCGCCGAACCGCTGGCAGTATGAAGCCAGCTTCGAAGCGCCAGACCCCACGCTGGCGCGCGCCGCCGAGGTGCCGGTGCTGCCCCAAGGCGGCACGATGCCCGATGCGCTTTGGCGCGCGCTCGATACCGACGCGCGCGCGGCGGTGCTGGAAACCTGCACCCGCACCACGCCCGAAGGCCACCCCGGCTGCCTGCTGGTGTTGGCCGATCTTGTGGCGGTATGGCCGGGCGACGAGGCGGTGTTCTTGTTTGGCGCAGGGCCCGTGGCGCTGCCGGGGGCCCCGCAAAGTTACCGGCAGGCAAGCGACGGCTGGCAGGAAGCGGGTGATCTGCGCCTTTTGGGCGATGCGCCGGGCGTGGCCGCTGCGGGGGCCATCGATCGGCTCTATGCCGACGGTGTAAGGCTCGTGCCATCGGGCATTTTCGCGCTCGACATCGGCGGGTTGCCGGTGGTGCTGCGGCCCTGACGCGATTGGGGGTTCGTTAACACTTGCCCGTTAGCCTGACCCTGCAATCAAGGGCAAGGCGATGCTCGGTCTTATCAACCGCTCGATTCAGCGATTTCTGGGCGACACCTATGGCACGCCGCTTTGGCAGCAGGTGGCCGAAGCGGCGTCAGCGCCCGCAGACGGGTTCGAGGCGCTGCTACCCTATGACGATGCGTTGACCTTTGCCTTGCTCGATACCGCCGCAGACCGGCTTGGAAAGCCCCGCGATGCGCTGCTGGAAGACCTCGGCGCGTTTCTTGTCACGCTAGAACCGCTGCGCCGGTTGCTGCGCTTTGGCGGTGTCGATTACGACGATTTTCTGATGTCGCTCGACGAACTTCCGGCGCGCGCGCGCATGGCGCTGCCAGAGATCGACATCCCGCATCTGGCGCTTGCGGTTGCGGGTGCGGGGCAACTGACGCTTACCGTGCAGGGGCGGGTGCCGGGTTGGGGGTTGGTAATGTCGGGCCTGCTGCGCGCGATGGCCGACGATTATGGCGCGCTGGCGCTGATCGACTTGGCCCCCACAGACGCCACGGATACCGCATGCGATCGCATCATGGTTGAACTGCTTGACACAAGCCACGCGCATGGGCGGCAGTTCGAACTGGCACAACCGGTGGCCACATGAACCAGCGCCCTGCCCTTTCCGTCACGCCTAACCTGTCGCTTGCCGCACTTGGCAAGCTGATGCCAATGCATCTTTGGCTCGGCCCTGCGGGCGAAATACGGGCGGTCGGTCCGACGTTGGGCAAAATCTG
>NZ_JBFHIA010000340.1:0-2463 GCF_041596715.1 Phaeovulum sp. | reverse complement strand
GGGGCAACTACGGCAAGGTTCGTTGTCTGGCTTTGTGCGATCGACACGAAAGAGTTCATGATCCCCCAGACCGTCCCGAACAGCCCAACGAAGGGCCCGACAGCACCGATCGTCGCCAACAGGCCCGTGCCACGCTGCAACCGACGCCCCTCCCGCGCCTCGACGCGACCAAGGCGCAACGCGACCCGTTCCTTGATTCCGCCCGGCACTGCCGGGCTTCCCGAAAGCGAAAGTTCGCGGCGCGTTTCATCCAGCATCCGAGAAGCGGCCCCCTTCAAGCTGCCGAGCGCGCCGAGGTCTTGCGCAGTTCGCAGGCGCGAAAGACCTCGACGCAGGGTGAAGCGGCGAAAGGCAAGCTCAAGCGACTTGGCGAACAGCACGGTCCAAGTCAGAATCGAGGCGCAGACAAGCAAGATCAGGATCGATTGCACAACGATATCAGCGTTTTCATACATGCCCATCGGCGTCAGGTCACTGACCACCAGATCACTCATTTGTGCCTCCTTCGGGTACGTAAACCATACTGCCGTCTTCCATCCGATAGGCGATCCCGGCCTTGGTGCCGGTGCCCGAACCGATGGCACCTGTAGAGGAGAAGGTCGTCATCTCCTCACCGTCCTTGATGATGATTTCCATATCCGGCTGCCCCGGATTCTTGATGACCGTCACCTGCTCGGCGGAAAACGGGTTCAATGGGTTCTCCATAACGGTGATCAGCAGCACCGCTATGATGACCAGAAACACGTCGATGATGTTGACCACCGAAAGGATCGGGTCATCGCTATCTTCGTCTTCCAGAATGGACAGCTGGTGATGCACCTCGTTTGCGCGCAGTTCAGTCATGGGCTGCCCCTTTCGCGCCTTGTCGCACCGGGATGGCGCTAAGGATGCCTTCCATCTCTTCCAGCAGCCACCGCCGCCGCACCGATACGACCGTGAAGGAAATAGCCGCCGCCAAAAGCGCGATGATAACCGCCGCGAAGGCGATCACGAGGTTTTCTGCGATCCCTGCTGTATCGCCCTGACTGACGGCAACCAGCGCCGGACCCATCGGGATCATCGTCCCGACAAGGCCCAGCATGGGGGCCACGCGGGATACGACGCGCAGCACCTCTAGGCGGCGCAGTAGGTGCAGTTCCAGCGCGTCCCGGCTGATGCCGGGGTTCTTCGCGCGGAAATCGGTCAGCGGTTGTGCGCCCCTGCGTCCAACCGCGCGCGTTGTCAGTTCGGCAAGAAAACTGCCCAGCAAAACCAGCGCCACCACGAACATCACCGAAAGGATCAACAGCACCGGCGTAAGGAACAGTTTCGAGATTTCGAACATCGTGGATTCAAGAATATTCATGCGAGGTCTCCAGATAGGGTTGCGCGCGGACGCAGCGACAGCAGGCCAGCCTGCCAAAGAAAGCCGAACCCGATCAGAAAGATCGGAATCAGGGCGAAATATTGGGGGGGCGCGGAAGCTGCGGCTTCTTGCACGTTTTCGCGCATCTCTTGCCCGGTCACGATTTCGGGCGCGGCGGCAGGTGCCGCTTCGGGCTGGCTGGCGGCATCCGGCACCATCGCCGCTAGGGTCAGGCCGAACCCGGCTGCCTGTTCGGCGACATATTCGGTAAAGACGCGGTTGTCGGTAACCACGTCATGCGCCGCGGCGACCTCGGTGTAGACATCTACCAGCGTCTTCAACGTTTCCGCGTCGGCATCCCAATAGCCCTTGCGGATGGCTTCGATCATACGCTCGGTGATCTGCGCCATGGCTTGCGGGTTGGTAGCCTCGAACCATTCCCGCACCCCGAGATCGTAGCGGTCCTCGACATAGACGGCCATGAACTCGCGCCACTGGTCATCGCGCACGATGTTGCGGTCCATCGCTTGCCAACCCCAGAAGTTGTTGACCGTATCCAGAAGCGCCAGTGTTCCGGCAAAGCCTTCGTCCTTCATCTCGGCCACCCAGCGGGGATGCTGGTAGACCGCGCGCAGTTCCGAGGCCATGAAGCTTTCCGCGCTTTGCAGCTTGGTCCGGTTGGGGTCGCGCATGTTCGAGATGTAAAGTGCCGGGCTCTCTCCGTCGATCGCGCGAACCGCAAGGCTCAGCCCGCCCAGATATTCGAACGGGTGATCGGTATCCAAAAGGCCGCGCAGGTTGGACGAGCGCGAAAACACCGCAGCATCCGTCCCCGCCAGTTGCATTGCGAAAGCGTCGGGTGCGCCATCGCCGAGCTTTTGGCTCCATTGCGTTCGGTCTGGCCCATAGGCCCAGCCCATCCGCATCAGATAGCCATCAGACAGTTGCCCGTCGTCCTCTTCCCAATCGCCGCTCATCATCACGGCGTCGGGCAGCCCGGTGCCGTAATCACCGCTTTGCGTGCCAAACATCCGGGTCAACGCGTAATTATCCGCGATACCGCCCTCGATACCTGCGGCGCGCAATGCGTCGGCGATCCGCGCGGTATTGGCGCGCAG
>NZ_JBFHIA010000339.1:0-2484 GCF_041596715.1 Phaeovulum sp. | reverse complement strand
TCCGCGCGGCCATGTCGGAACCCGGCTCGCGGTGGATATGCACCTGCTTGCAGTCGATGCCGACGCGGTGGAAAACCTGACCTTCTGTCTGCGTCGATGCGACCTTGAACTGGCCGGTATTGCGTCTGCTGCCTATGCGGCGGGGATCGCGGCGTTGGTGGAAGACGAACAGGAACTGGGTGCTGCCTGCATCGACATGGGCGGTGGCGTAAGCGGCGTGTCGGTATTCATCAAGAAGCACATGATCTTTGCCGATGCGGTGCGCATGGGCGGCGATCACATTACTTCGGATATCTCCAAGGGCCTGCAAGTGCCGATGGCGGTGGCCGAACGGATCAAGACCTTCCACGGTGGTGTTCATGCCACCGGCATGGACGACCGCGAGATGATCGAGGTCGGTGGCGACAGTGGCGATTGGGAAAAAGACCGCCGCAAGGTTAGCCGGGCGGAGTTGATTGGCATCATCCGTCCGCGCGTCGAGGAAATCCTCGAAGAGCTGCGCGCGCTGCTGGATGCTGCGGGTTTTGACAGCCTGCCCAGCCAGCAGATCGTGCTGACGGGCGGTGCCAGCCAGATACCGGGGCTTGACGGGCTTGCCGCGCGCATCCTCGGCCATGCGGTGCGCCTTGGCCGACCGCTGCGGGTGCAGGGTCTGCCACAAGCCGCAACCGGCGCGGGCTTTGCCAGCGCCGTCGGGCTCGCGCTTTTCGCCGCGCATCCGCAAGATGAGTGGTGGGATTTCGAGTTTCCAGCCGAACGCTACCCGGCGCGCTCGCTGAAACGGGCGGTGCGTTGGTTCCGCGATAACTGGTAAGAATGCAACCGATGATCCCAAGATCGGGTGATTTGCGCGAAATACCGCTGAGATCACGCGATCTGGGGCTATATTTTGTAGCGTAGGCACGTTTTTCTGGTGACGTGTCATGGCAATTTGGATAAAATCGGTCCAATTTGCGGGGATAACCGGACGAGAGACCCGGATAAACACAGGCGGAACACCACATGGCACTGAATCTGACGATGCCGAAACGCGAGGAACTGAAGCCGCGGATCACCGTGTTCGGGGTCGGTGGTGCTGGTTGTAACGCGGTCAACAACATGATCGATCAGGAACTCGACGGAGTTGAGTTCGTGGTGGCCAACACCGATGCGCAAGCACTGGCGCAATCGAAGGCCCAAGCGCGCATCCAGATGGGTGTCCGCGTCACCGAAGGGCTGGGCGCGGGTGCGCGGCCTGAAGTGGGCGCTTCGGCCGCCGAAGAATCGATCGAGGAGATCGTCGATCACCTCGCAGGTGCGCATATGTGCTTTATAACCGCAGGCATGGGCGGCGGCACCGGCACTGGTGCCGCGCCGATCATCGCGCAAGCCGCGCGCGAGCTGGGCGTGCTGACCGTCGGCGTTGTGACCAAGCCTTTCCAGTTCGAAGGTGCCAAGCGCATGAAGCAGGCCGAGGCCGGCATTCTGGCGCTGCAAAAAGTCGTCGATACGCTGATCATCATTCCCAACCAGAACCTGTTCCGGCTGGCGAACGAAAAGACCACATTCACCGAAGCCTTCGCGATGGCGGACGATGTGCTGTACCAAGGCGTCAAGGGCGTTACCGACCTGATGGTGCGCCCCGGCCTCATCAACCTCGACTTTGCCGACGTTCGCGCGGTGATGGACGAGATGGGCAAGGCAATGATGGGCACCGGCGAAGCCTCGGGCGACGAGCGCGCTATTCAGGCTGCCGAAAAGGCCATTGCCAACCCGCTGTTGGACGAAATCAGCCTGCGTGGCGCCAAGGGTGTGTTGATCAACATCACCGGCGGGTATGACCTGACGCTGTTTGAACTGGACGAAGCCGCCAACCGCATCCGCGAGGAAGTGGACCCCGACGCCAATATCATCGTCGGCTCGACGCTTGACCCGGATATGGCTGGGCAGATGCGTGTTTCGGTCGTGGCCACGGGCATTGATGTGATCGCGGCAACTGTCGAGACGCCGGTGGCGCGTCGCCGTCTGGCCGAACCGCTGCCGCATGTGCCCGCAGAGGTCGCCGCAACGCCCGCGCCCACGCCTGCCGCTGCGCAAAAACCTGCGGCACCGGCTGCGGCGCCAGTGACGCAACAGGTCTATCGCACCAGCGCCGAAGAGCGTTCGCTGTTCGACACCCCGGCCCGCGCGCCGCGCGCCGCTGATCTGGAGCCGGAGGAGTTGCTTGACGCAGAGGCCGCAGCCGAAGCCGAGCAAGAACTGCCGCCCCCCGCATATCGCCCGCAACCGGCGGTGCAGCCGATCGCACGCGAGTTGAATGTCGAGGAAGACGCAGGTGCCTTTGTGGCACCGCGTCCGCGCGCGCCGGGTTCGCCCACGCCCGAGGCGCTTGCCCGGTTGCAAGCAGCAGTTTCGCGCACGCCCAGCCAGGCATCGCGGGCAGCATCGCAGCCGATGTCGGCAAGCCGCGCCTCTGCCCCGACACCAGCGCCAGCACCTGAAAAG
>NZ_JBFHIA010000338.1:0-2488 GCF_041596715.1 Phaeovulum sp. | reverse complement strand
CGCGCATGTGGCCGAGGCGACCAAACTCGCCAAGTTGATCGAGCGGTTCCGGGCCGAGCCTGACGCGTGGTGGGATGATGTGCTGATCGCGCAGATGATTGGCCTTGCCAAGAAAACCGGCGACGTGACGCGCCAGCCGGTCGTGCTCGGCTCGACCAGTTTCGAAACGCCGGATTTCTGGACGGCGCATTTCGGTGGCGTCTATCTGTTCCGCTCGGTTGCCCATCCGGCGCTGATTTCGGTCGGGCCACGCGCGGCCTTCGGCCCGCTGCCGATTGCGCGGGTGTTTGACCTCTCGCAACGCAACGAGGTGGCGAAGTTTCTGGACCTGAACAGTCTGGTAGAGCCGATCGTGCGCGCGCGCGGCACCGATGCGGGGGCCATTCTGCGCCAGAAGATGGATTTCATTCTGGTCGAGGCGGCAACGCATCTGGGCCTTGATACCGGTGCCGGCACCACGCGCGCGGCCCTTCGGGCGGTGGCGCAGACGCTGGGCAGCAAGCTGCCGGAAGAGTTTCAGGGCCTTGCCGCGCTTTTGCGCTGGGTCGAGGCGGGTGGGCCATGGCCGCGGATGGATAGCCGCCATCCGGCCTATTTTTACACGCTGCGCGCCGCACAGGGGCCAAACCGCGATCTGGTCAACATGCTTCTGGCCGAACTGGCACCGCTTGATGTGCGCCAGCTTTTCATTTGCCACAAGGAACTGTTCTACCGCCTCTATGCGGCTTGGCCCGAGGCTAAGCGCGCCTATGTGGCCGATTTTCTTGCGCGCGAATATCAGATAGACAAGGCAGGCGCGCGCGCGCAACTGTTTGGCCCCGAGCCTGACATGACCGATGCCGCATCCGCGCGCCCCGGTACGGCTGATGTGGTGGTACGTGTCGGGCCCTGGGGGGCGGTACGAAGGGGGTAAGAATGATCGGTTTTCTGCGGGTGGCATTCTTCGCGCTGATCGGCCTGACCGCGATCTACTGGCTGGTTGCGATCTACGCGCGCTCGACCGAACGCGAACGGCTGGAAAAGCACTGGGACAAGAAGCGCCCAGAGGCCGCGCCCGACCGCGAAGCCTATATCGAAGCGGGCATGGCGGAATATGAAAAGAGCCTGCGGCGCAAGCTGATCTGGCTCGTTTATGTGGTTCCGATGGCGGTGGTTGCGGTCATCATCTACATCGTGAACGTGCAATAGGAGGCGGCCCATGTGGCGCTACATCAAATGGGGTTTTCGCATCACGGTTCTGCTAGTGGTCGGGCTTTTCCTGCACTACACGCTGCCGCAGCACGATATTGTGCGGGTCGTGAATACCTATCAGGAACGGCAAGATCTGGGCGATTGGACACGGATTTTCTGGTCCACGCCTGACGATCAGGCCAGCGGCCTGATGAACCGAGATGTGCAGTTCATCCAAGCCATCGGGGCCGACGGCAAACCGATGGTCTACCGGAACGAAGACACCGGATGGAACTGGCCGCCCTATTTCAAGTTCGACACGGCAAACCTGCAAACCGAAGCAGATGATCTGAAATCGACTGCCGAAGCGCCGCGCTGGGCGATGGTGACCCACTATGGCTGGCGCAATCTGTATTTTTCAACTTTTCCGAATGCGATTTCGATACGCCCGGTGGACGGGCCAGATGTTACTGTAATACCTTGGTTCAACATCATTTTCTTCGTTATTCTGGCGATCGTCTTGCTGGTGCTGCGACGGATGTGGTTGCAATTCCGCGAACGCATGATTGACCCGGTCGCGCAAGATGTGGCCGAGGCATGGGATGGCGTTGAAGACCGCGGCGAGGCTGCAGCGCAAAGGGCGCGCGGCTTCTGGGGGCGCATCAAGGCTTGGTTTGGCACCTTCAAAGGCCGCCCGCGCCGCTAGAAAGCGGCGCGGCAAGCTGCCGCCGATCTGGCAAAAAGCAGCAAGGTCGGTGGCTTTTGCGATGCTCGGCGTTGAAGCAGCAACAGCAAGCAGCTAGCCTTGCGCGATAATCGCCTGCCAGTGTCCCGCGAACAGGAAAGTTCCCCGCCCATGTCTTCGGATGCCCAAGCCCACGCTTTTCCGCGCAACCCCGGTGTGCCGCTGGCCCCCGACTGGTTCGAGAAAGTGGCGGTCAACACCCCCGCCGCCGTGCGCCGCAGCGAAAGCCTTGGCGGGCGGCGCAGCCTGAAGAAAGAATGGCAGGCCGCGTGGCTTGTGAATGCGATCCGCTGCATGGACCTTACCACCCTCGCGGGGGATGATACGCCCGATCGGGTCGCGCGGCTTTGCGCCAAGGCGCGCCGCCCTCTGGCCGACCATGTCCTCGCAGGGTTGGGGCTAGAGGCGGTGCAGACCGGCGCGGTTTGCGTGTACCCCACCATGGTCGCCCCGGCAGTGCGCGCGCTGGCGGGTTCGGGCATCCCTGTCGCCTCCGTCGCGACAGGTTTTCCGGCAGGGCTCATGCCGCTGAAGCTGCGGCTTGCCGAAATCCGTTACGCGGTGGACGAAGGT
>NZ_JBFHIA010000337.1:0-2503 GCF_041596715.1 Phaeovulum sp. | reverse complement strand
GTGATGCGGGTTTCCGAAAGTGTCGCGGTTTACCGCGCGCGGATCACGGGCGTATCGTCGCCGGTCAACATGACCAATCTGCTCAAGGGTCGCTAAGCTATGATTGCTGCGCGGCAACGCGCGCGCGCCACAGGGTGAATAAGCCCGCACCCACCACAACCACCGCGCCGACGGCGACTTCGGGCTTAAGCACCTCGTCGAATATCGTGATGCCGAGCACCGCGATGAATACCAACTGCAAATAGGCGAATGGTTGGATCGCCGATGCTTCTGCGGCTTCGTAAGCCTTGATCAGCAGCCAATGCGCGGTGATCGAGGTGACGCAAAGCAGCGCCATCCACGCCCAGTCAGGGCTGCTCATCGGTTGCCAGAACCACATGCCTACCACGGTGGCGGCCAGCGCACCCACTGCGCCAGTCCAGAAAAACGATACTGCGGCACTGTCACGGCGCGCCACAAAGCGTGTCAGCAAGCCGTAGAGGGCAAACATGAATGCCGCCAGCAGAGGTATCAGCGCGGCGGGCGAGAACACCTTGACCCCCGGTTGGAGAATTATCAAAACCCCTGAAAAGCCGATGCCGATTGCCACCCAACGCCGCCAGCCAACTCGTTCGCCCAGCACCGGGCCGGAAAGTGCGGCCACCAGAAGCGGGTAGCAGATAAAAACCGCGTGGCTTTCGACCAGACCAAGAATCACAAAGGCTTGCACCATCACGATCACTTCCGTGACCAGCAGCACCGCGCGCAACACTTGCACCAGTGGCTGCGCGCTTTTGACCGCGGCGCGCAACCCGCCAGATTGCCTTGCGGCCAGCGCCACCACGAACAGCCCAAAGAACCAATAGCGGATCATCACCACCATATAGACGTTGTAGGCCCCGGCGAGATGGCGCGAGATGCCGTCTTGCAGCGCGAAGATCAGCGTCGCGCCGATCATCATCGCCACGCCTTTGCGGGTGTTTTGCGGTGTCATGCGGGGGGCTCCAAGCGGCCTGCGGTCATATGCCGCTTGTGGCCATGTCCTGGAAGCCGGGTAACTGTAAACCCGGCCGCATTCAAGCCGCGCCGAACATGGCCTGCGGCGGTGTAGGTGGCAAAGCTGCCCTGCGGCGCGGTGTGGCGGGCGACTTCGGCCATAAGCTCGGGGGACCAAAGCTCGGGGTTTCGCGCGGGCGAGAAGCCGTCAAGAAACCACGCATCGGCCATGCCCTGCCATTGTGGCAGCGTCTCGCGCGCATCGCCTATCACCACCTCTACCGTCAGCGCACCAAGGCTGAACTTGCGTATGCCCTTGGTCCAGGCGGCCAGAAAAGGCTGGGCAATCGCATTGGCCTCGGGAAAGGCGGCAAGCGCACGGGCAATTTCGGGCGCGCTCATCGGGTAGGCCTCGAACGAGGTAAAACGGATCGGCCCGGCATGCCTGTCTGCCTCCAGCGCCAGCGCCAACATATTCAGCCCGGTGCCGAACCCAAGCTCTGCCACCGCAAAGCCGGGGCAGAGGCGGGCGGGCAGATCGTTGCCTGCCAGAAAAACGTGCCGAGCTTCGGCAAGGCCGTTGTCGAGGCTGAAATACGGGTCGCCGAATCGGGTCGAAACCGGCAAATCGCCCGCCCGCCATTCAAGCCCGCTCTGGTCTTGCTCTGCCATTCAGATTACCCCTCGCGGCGCGACATTGGCGAAGGGCTGGGGCGATGGCAACGGTAGATGTGACGGTTCGGGGCGGCGGCGTATTCGGGCTTTCGGTGGCATGGGAATGTGCGCGGCGCGGTGCGCGGGTGCGGGTGATCGAATGCACGAGGATCGGCGCTGGTTCAAGTGGCGGTGTTGTAGGGGCATTGGCCCCGCATGTGCCCGAACAGTGGAACGCCAAAAAGCAGTTTCAGTTTGAAAGCCTGGTGATGGCAGGCGATTTCTGGGCGGGGATTGAACAGGCCGGGGGTATGCAAACCGGCTTCGCGCGCATCGGGCGGTTGCAACCGCTGGCGGACGACGCGGCGGTGAACCTTGCGCGCGCGCGCACCGCGGGTGCCGAGGCGCATTGGCGAGCCAAAGGCGAATGGCGAGTGGCCCCGGTGACGGACTTTGGCGTTCTGGCACCAGAAACGCCAAGCGGCTGGGTCGTGCACGATACGCTAAGCGCGCGCGCCAACCCGCGCCAGCTTGGCCCTGCGCTGGTGGCCGCGATCCGCGCGAAGGGCGGCGAGATCGTTGTGGGCGAGGGCGCTGACGAGGGCGCAGTTGTCTGGGCGACAGGGGTCGAGGGGCTCGGCGCGCTTTCAGAGGCGTTTGGCAAGCAGGTTGGCAACGGCGTGAAGGGGCAGGCGGCGATATTGGAGTTTGATGCGGGGGCCGCGCCGCAGGTGTTTGCCAACGGGTTGCTGGTGGTGCCGCATGCCAACGGCACTGTCGCGGTCGGGTCTACTGCCGAAAAGAACTTTGATGCGCCCGACACTACCGACGCGCAGCTTGACGACGTTCTGCTGCGTATCCGCGCGCTTTGCCC
>NZ_JBFHIA010000336.1:0-2507 GCF_041596715.1 Phaeovulum sp. | reverse complement strand
TTATACTGCGACCAGATAGAGCCTGCGCGCCGCGGCGTCAGGCGGACCAGAAAATACTGTTCATCAAAACTCCGCACCTGCCCGTCGATCCAGCCCCAGCAAAGCGCCACATCAACCGCCTCTTGCCGGCTTGGGGCCACGCCGCCCGCCCCTTTCTTGGCCAGCTTCAACCAAAAGCCCGGCGCTTTGGGGTCTGCCGCGATTTGCGCGGCGAGTGCTGCGGCATCGGCAAGCGCGAGGATCGGCAATTCCACCGCCATATCAGGCCCTTTGCAATTTCACTGGCTCGCTGCGCCCCAGCCGAAGGAAATGCGCCATGAAAGGCTCGGTCGTATCTTCACTGCGCGTGGCGGCGTAAAGCCGCTTGGTCAGGCCCTTGGCGGTGACGGGACGCGTGATGTAATCGGGGCGATATTTCACCTCGCGCAGCACCCAATCGGGCAGCACCGCCACACCGCGCCCCGAGGCCACCAGCATCAGGATCACCGCGGTCAGTTCTACCTGCCGGATCGCCTTTGGCTCTACCCGTGCGGCGCTGAGAAGTTCGGTGAAAATGTCCAGCCTGCCGCGTTCGACCGGATAGGTCAGCAACACTTGGTCGCGGAAATCCTCGGCCTCTACATAGGGCTTGGCGGCAAGCGGGCTAGAGGCCGCGGCCACGAACATCGGGGCATAGTCGAACAGCGGCGAAAAGGTGACGCCTTCGAGCTTTTCGGGGTCGGACGAGATCACCAGATCGACCTCTTGCCGGATCAGTGCTGGCAATGCGCCAAAGGCAAGGCCGGGGCGAATATCAACGTCAACCTCAGGCCAAGCGCGGCGGAATTGTTCAAGCACCGGGAAAAGCCAGTCGAAACAGGCATGACATTCGATTGCAATGTGCAAGCGCCCGGCGCGGCCCTGCCGCAGCGCACCAAACTCTTCGGTCACGGCATCCACCTCGGGCAGCACCCGCTCGGCCAGCCGCAACAGCCGCATCCCCGCCGCAGACAGCCGCATCGGGCGCGCGGCGCGCACGAAAAGCTCTATCCCGGCCTGATCCTCCAAACCCTTGATCTGATGGCTAAGCGCGGATTGCGTGATGTGCAGCAACTCGGCGGCCCGCGCCAGCCCGCCCTCTTCATGAATGGCGCGGATCGTGCGCAGGTGGCGCAGTTCCAGATGCATTATGCTGCAATCCTCATGTTGTTATTGAACACTATGAGTTTGTCTCACATTCCATAATGTGCGACAAGGGGGCAACAAAAGGATACGCCATGCCCACGCCACGTGTAAGTTTTGAGTTTTTTCCGCCGCAAACGCTCGATGCGTCCTTCCGGCTTTGGGAAACCGCACAAGTGCTGGCACCGCTGAAGCCTAGCTTTGCCTCGGTCACCTATGGCGCAGGTGGCGCGACGCGCAAACTTACGCATGAGGCGGTCACAACGATCGGGCGCAACTACGGGCTGAATGTTGCCGCGCACCTGACCTGCGTCGATGCAACCCGCACCGAGACGATGGAAATCGTCGATGCCTATGCGCAAGCAGGCGTGCGCGAGATCGTGGCGCTGCGCGGCGATGCACCGAAGGGGGCCACACGATTTACGGCGCACCCCGAAGGCTTTGCCAGTTCTGTCGAACTGATAGAGGCGCTGGCGGATGATGGCCGTTTCACCATTCGTTGCGGCGCTTACCCCGAGCCGCACCCCGACGCCGCAGACGCAGGTGCCGATGTGCGTTGGCTCAAGCGTAAATGCGAAGCCGGCGCGACCAGCGCCATCACGCAATTTTTCTTTGAAGCGGAAACCTTCTTTCGTTTCCGCGATGCGGCCGAAAAGGCCGGGGTCAAGGCCAAGATCATCCCCGGCATCCTGCCGATTCAGTCTTGGGCCGGGGCGAAACGCTTTGCGCAACGCTGCGGCACCTCGGTGCCCGTATGGATTGAAGAAGCCTTCACTGCCGCCGAACGCGACGGGCGGCAGGAACTGCTGTCCACGGCACTGTGCACCGAACTTTGCGATGACCTCATTCAGGGCGGTGTCGAGGATCTGCATTTCTACACGCTCAACCGCCCCGGGCTGACGCGCGATGTGTGCCACGCATTGGGCGTATCGCCCACGCCGGCACTGGAAAAGGTCGCCTGAAGGCACGACGCCGGGCCAGCCGCCGCAGCTTTTGCTACCCACCCCTCTTGCGCCCGGGCGCTTGGGGCGCAAGTCTGCGGGCGCAAAGCCCCGGAGCCCCCAATGCCCTATGCCTTCATCGCCCGTACACCCGCCGATATGCCCACCCGGGAAGACCTTTTGTCACGATCTGGGCTAGAGTTCATGCAAGCGGTGCTATCGGGCGAATTGTCTGGGCCACCGATTGCGGGGGTGCTGAACTATACCCTTCATTCGGTTGAACCGGGGCGCGTGGTCTTTCGTGGCTCGGCGCTTTTTGAACACACGAACCCGATGAGCGGCGTGCACGGCGGCTGGTATGGAACGCTGCTTGATAGCTGCATGGCTTGCGCGGTGATGACCAAG
>NZ_JBFHIA010000335.1:0-2517 GCF_041596715.1 Phaeovulum sp. | reverse complement strand
TCTCGATATCAATGACCCGTGGCAACGCGAAGTGGCGGCAATGCGCATGATCGCGAAATTGCCGACGATTGCGGCGATGGCGTTCAAATATTCGGTTGGCCAGCCCTTCGTCTACCCGCGCAATGACCTCGATTATGCGTCGAACTTCCTGCACATGTGTTTCTCGGTTCCCGCCGAAACCTACGTCGTGAAACCGGCGTTGGCCAAGGCGATGGACCGCATCATGATGCTGCACGCCGATCACGAGCAGAATGCCTCGACCTCGACGGTGCGTCTGGCAGGCTCGTCGGGCGCCAACCCCTTCGCCTGCGTCGCTGCGGGCATCGCCTGCCTCTGGGGCCCGGCACACGGCGGTGCCAACCAAGCCTGCCTCGAGATGCTGCGCGAGATCGGCACCGTGGACCGGATTCCCGAGTTTATCGCCAAGGCGAAAGACAAGAGCGACCCGTTCCGCCTGATGGGCTTCGGGCACCGCGTCTACAAAAACTTCGACCCGCGCGCCAAGGTGATGAAAGAGTCCGCCGACGAGGTACTCGACCTTCTGGGCATCCACAACAACGAAACCCTGAAAGTCGCGAAAGAGCTGGAGCGGATCGCACTGGAGGACGAATACTTCGTCTCCAAGAAGCTCTACCCCAACGTTGATTTCTACTCGGGCATCATTCTAGAGGCGATGGGCTTCCCAACCTCGATGTTCACGCCGATCTTCGCGCTCAGCCGTACCGTCGGCTGGATCAGCCAGTGGAAAGAGATGATCGGCGACCCGAACCTGAAAATCGGTCGCCCGCGTCAGCTCTATATCGGCGAAACCACGCGCGATTATGCGCCGCTCGATAAACGCTGAACCCTTGAGGCGTTGAACTGGGGCCGGAGCGAAAGCTCCGGCCCTTTTCATTGCCACCAGACACAAAAAGGGGCGCCAAAAGGCGCCCCGCTCTCATCTCGATCAAGCCTGAAATCAGCCGCGCTTGGCGCTTATCGCGGCCCAGCCGCCCGCAACCGCCAGCGCCGCCAGGACCGATTTCACCATATCGCCCGCAACGAAGGGCAACATGCCCTTTTCGATCGCGCCCGAAAACGACAGCGCGGTCACTGCGTCAAGCCAAAGCACTCCCGGCACGTAGATCAGCAGCGAGGCTGCGACCGACGCGACCAGTGCGGGCACAAAGCGGCGCGCGCCAAGATCGGCGGCAAGCCCCGCAAGCGCCACCATCGGCAGGTAGCCAAGAATGAAACCCGTGGTCGGGCCACCAAGCACCGATCCGGCAGCCAGCACCGGCAAGCCGGCTGCGGCCTCGGCGATATAAGCGCCAACCGTGGCCAGCCCGAGCCGCCAGCCCATGCTCAGCCCAATCAGCAGCACGGCGAGCGTCGACAGTGTCATCGGCACCGGGAACATCGGCACCGAGATCCGCGCAGCGAGCGCGATGAAGATCGAACCGCCCAGCACCATGAGGGCGCGCGTGGCTAGCGTCTGGGTGGGCAGCAGAGCCTTGGAAAGCGTCATTGGGAGGCCTCTTGCAAAAGGGGTCAGGGTCCGCGCAGTTATGCCGCAGCGGGCCAAGATGTCAACGCTCCCCCTTGCATGCGATGCGCCAGAATGCGAAAGCCAGCGCCATGAGCACAGATGTCATCCCCCCCGTCGCCCCCTCGAAGATCGCCCTCGTAACCGGTGCCTCGCGCGGCCTAGGCGCGGCGCTGGCCGAGGCGCTGGCCGCCGCAGGCTGGCATGTGGTCGCCGTTGCGCGCACCCAAGGTGGGCTGGAAGAACTCGACGACCGGATCCGCGCCGCAGGCGGCAGCGCAACACTCGCACCGATGGACGTGACCAATGCCGAAGCCATGACGCAACTGGCGGGCATCATTGCCCAACGCTGGGGCGGGCTGCACCTTTGGGCGCATACCGCAGCGCATGTGGAATCCCTTTCGCCCGTGGCCCACATAGCGGCCAAAGACCTCGCCAAGTCCGTCGCCTGCAATATCAGCGCGACAGCAAACCTCATCACCACGTTCGAGCCACTATTGCGCGCCGCCCAAGGCACCGCGATCTTCTTCGATGATCCTCGCGCCGGGCAAAAGTTTTTCGGCGCTTATGGCGCGACAAAGGCCGCGCAGATCGCGCTGGCGCAAAGCTGGCAGGCCGAGGGCGTCAAGATCGGCCCGCGCGTGCTGATCGACACGCCCGCACCGATGCCCACCGCCACGCGCGCACGCTTCTTCCCCGGCGAAGACCGCACAGCCCTGACCCCGGCCAAGAGCGAAGCTGAGCGTATTTTGACGCTTATCTAACCTGCTTCAGAAAGAAATATCCCCCGCGGAGCGCAGCTTCGCCCGCAGCAGTGCCTCCGGCGGGGATATTTGAGCTGAAGCAGACCTAGGCGACTTTACGCCCCGCCCTGCGCGGGCTAATCAGGACCAGTCCAACCTTGGGGGGTTCATGCGTATTCTGATCACCAATGACGACGGCATCAATGCGCCGGGGCTCGTGGTGCTCGAGGAAATCGCGCAGGCGATCGC
>NZ_JBFHIA010000334.1:0-2540 GCF_041596715.1 Phaeovulum sp. | reverse complement strand
GTTACCATCATCGACGATTACGGCCACCACCCGGTCGAAATTGCGGCGGTGCTGCGCGCGGCGCGGCAAACCACGCGCGGCCGCGTTATCGCCGTGCACCAGCCGCACCGATATTCGCGCCTGTCGAGCCTGTTCGAGGACTTTTGCACCTGTTTCAACGAAGCCGACGTGGTTGGCATTGCCGAAGTCTATGCTGCGGGCGAAGAACCCATTGCAGGCGCCAGCCGCGACGATCTGGTGGCCGGGCTGATTGCGCATGGCCACCGCCACGCCCGCGCCGTGGTTTCGGAAGCGGATTTCGCGCAACTGGTGCGTGATGAGGCGCAGCCGGGCGATATGGTGGTCTGTCTTGGCGCAGGCACGATTTCGACATGGGCGAACGGCTTGCCGCAGGCGCTCAAGGACTGGCGCATATGAGCCTCCCGCTGATCCTTGCCTGTATCTGGGCGCTGGCCGCGACGGCCACGGCTTTGTTGCCGCTGCGCTTGCAGATTTGGCCGGGCCTGCCGCTGCTGTTGGCGGCACCCGTGCTGATGGTCTGGATCGGGCTAGAGCACGGTTTTTGGCCGGTGGCCGCGCTGTTGGCCGCCTTTGTTTCGCTGTTTCGCCGCCCGCTCTGGTATCTGGCGCGGCGCGCGATGGGGGTTTCGCTGCCACCACCACACGAGGAGTCAGTCGAATGACACTTTCACTGATCGCTGTGTGTCTCTGGGCGCTGGTTGCCAACCTTTTGGCACTATTGCCATCACGCGATAACCATTGGCGCCAGGCGTGGGTGCTGATCGGCTGCGGGATTCCGCTGCTCGGTTGGGTTACGCTAGAGAACGGCCCGTTCTGGGGCCTTTTGGTGCTTGCCGCCGGGGTTTCGATGCTGCGGTGGCCGCTGATTTTTGCGTTCCGCCGCATGCGGTTCTGGCGCGGGGGGCGGGTATGAAGCTGCCCGAAGTCCGCGGCACACTGACCGCCGGACGCGCGCTTTCTGATCTGACCTGGCTGCGCGTGGGCGGCCCGGCAGAGTGGCTGTTTCAGCCCGCGGACGAGGCCGATCTTGCGAGTTTTCTGAAGGCTTTGCCGCCCGAAGTTCCGGTTTTTCCGATGGGTGTCGGCTCTAACCTGATCGTGCGCGATGGGGGTATTCGCGGCGTGGTGGTGCGGCTTGGGCGCGGCTTCAACGGTATCGAAATCTCCGGCAACCTGATTACGGCGGGTGCTGCGGCGCTTGATGCGCAAGTGGCGCGGCGCGCGGTTGCGGCGGGGCTGGATCTGACCTTTTTGCGCACCATTCCCGGCAGCATCGGCGGTGCGGTGCGCATGAACGCGGGCTGCTACGGTGCCTATGTCGCGGACCATCTGCGCGAGGCCGTGGCGATAAGTCGGGCCGGTGAGCGGGTTGTTCTGGGCCCGAAAGACTTGCAGTTTTCATACCGTCAGAGCCAGCTTCCACCAGAATGGGTGCTGGTTTCTGCCACTTTTGAAGCAATTTCGGCTGATCCGCAGGAACTGGAAGCCAAGATGGCCGATCAAGTCGCCAAGCGCGACGCAAGCCAACCCATCAAAGAACGCAGTGCCGGGTCTACCTTTCGTAATCCGGCTGGGTTTTCCTCGACGGGGCGGGCCGATGATGTGCAGGATCTGAAGGCCTGGAAGGTGATTGACGCGGCGGGGATGCGCGGCGCGCGGCTAGGTGGCGCGCAGATGAGCGAGAAACATTCGAACTTTCTTATCAACGCGGGCGGCGCGACTGCTGCCGATCTCGAGGGATTGGGTGAAGAAGTCCGAAAAAGGGTTTTGCTCACGAGCGGAATACGGCTAGAGTGGGAAATCATGCGGGTCGGCGAGATTTTGGACGAAGCGCACGATAAGTAACAACATTCCACGGGGAAAAACCCCGGGAGAGGCGAACGTGGCGGGTGTGTCGAGCAGGACAGCCCACCGAGTGGCGGTACTGATGGGAGGCGCGTCCATGGAACGGGACGTGTCGCTTTCTTCAGGGCGCGAATGCGCTGAAGCGCTGCGGGTGGCAGGCTTTGAAGTGGTCGCGATTGACGCGGGCGCTGACGTTGCTGCGCGTTTGCTCGAAGCCAAGCCGGACGCGGTGTTCAACGCATTGCATGGTCGCTGGGGCGAAGATGGCTGTGTGCAAGGGCTGCTGGAATGGCTGCGCCTTCCTTACAGCCATTCGGGTGTGCTGGCATCGGCCCTCGCGATGGATAAAACCCGCGCCAAGGCGGCTTTCGCGGCGGCCGGTTTGCCGGTGGCGGCGGGGCGGCTTGCCAGCAAATCCGAGGTGATGGCACGCCATGTGTTGCCGCCGCCCTATGTTGTCAAACCCAATGCCGAAGGGTCATCGCTGGGCGTCTATATAGTGGCTGAAGGCGTCAATTCACCACCGGTTCTGTCCGATGACATGCCCGAGATCGTGCTGGTTGAGGCCTACGCGCCGGGGCGCGAGTTGACGGTCAGCGTGCTTGGTGATCGCGCGCTTTGTGTGACCGAAATCGTGACCAGCGGTTGGTATGACTACGCCGCAAAATACACGC
>NZ_JBFHIA010000333.1:0-2545 GCF_041596715.1 Phaeovulum sp. | reverse complement strand
CTCTGCCGGTCGGTGCGGTGGCGGCCTAGCCGGGTCTCGATCCGCAGCACCCCCGCCGCCTCAAAACTGATCCCGCGCGTGCCTGCCAATCGCGGATCGGCGGCCGAAGGCACGCCGTGCACCAGCGCCAGATAGCGCCGCGCGACCGTATGCGCCTCGAACTGCGCCGCAAGCCCGTGATGCGCGCGGTCCGATTTGGCCACCACCAAAAGACCCGAGGTTTCCTTGTCGATCCGGTGCACGATACCGGGCCGCGCTTCGCCCCCCACCCCCGAAAGGCGGCCGCCGAAATGGTGCAGCAAGGCATTCACCAACGTGCCATCGCGCGAGCCGGGTGCCGGGTGCACCACCAACCCCGCGGGCTTGTCGATGACGATCAGATCGTCATCTTCCCAGATCACGTTCAACGCAATGTCTTCGGCCTCGGCCTGCACCGCGCGCGGCGGTTCCAGCGCGATCGCGTAAACCTCGCCTTCCGAGACCCGCGCCTTGAGATCGCGCACCACCGCGCCATTGCATGACACGGCACCCTCTTCGATCATCCGCGCGATGCGCGATCGCGACAAAGCAGCCTGCTCTGGCACATCACGCGCCAGCGCTTTATCAAGACGCAACGGCGGCGCCTCGCCGATCACCACCTCAAGGATGCGCGCTTCCATGTCCGACTTGCCTTCCGAGCCGCCCGCGCCAGCCCAACTGCCGCCCGAGTTGCGTTTCATCAAACGACTGGTGACGATACTGACCGCCACGATGATTGTGGGGCTTTTAGTGATTGTGGCGCTGCTTGTCATCCGCCTCGCCGCGCCGCCGCCCACCCTGCCCGAACTGCCCGCAGCGATTGCCTTGCCGGAAGGCGCAAAAATCGCGGCGCTCACCTTCGCCAAAGACCTGATCGTGGTGGTCACCGAAGCCGGCGGCGTGCTCGTCTACGACAAGAGCGGCACTCTGCGCCAAGAGCTTGCGCCCTGAACTGCTTCAGACAAAATATCCCCCGCGGAGCGCGCCCCGGCCGAAAGAAACGCCTCCGGCGGGGATATTTTAGCTGAAGCATGCCGCAATAGGTATCAAGCCTTCGGTTTCGCCGCCTTGGCGGGTTTGGCCGCCATCGCGTCGAGCCGGGCTTTCAACGCCTCGTTCTCTTCGCGCGCTTTCAGCGCCATCGCCTTGACCGCGTCAAACTCTTCGCGGGTAACAAAGTCGCGCTCGGCGAACCAGCGGTCCATCCAGCCCTTGACTGCGGTCTCCGCCTCCGAGCGCGCGCCTTGCGCAACGCCCATCGCGTTGGTCATCAGTTTGGACATCTCGTCAAAGATCTTGTTCGGGGTTTGCATCGCGCGCTCCTTAGGCCGTGTCTGGCCCTATATGTGCGGCGCGAACTGAAAGCTCAAGGTTGACTTCGCCCCGGGGTCGGGGTCTTTCTGCCCGTCAAAGGAGATTTCATGCAAGCCGCCATTCCATTCCCGGCAATTGGCCCCGAGGTGTTTTCGGTCACTCTCTGGGGCTTTGAATTCGCGCTGCGCTGGTATGCGCTGGCCTATATCGCGGGGTTGCTGGCGGCTTGGGCGATCCTTGTCTGGCTGATGCGCAGGCCCGCGCTATGGGGAGGAAGCGCCCCGATCGCGCCCGCGGCGGTGGAAGAGTTGATGACCGCCGTTGTGATCGGCGTGGTGATTGGCGGCAGACTGGGTTTCGTGCTGTTCTACCAGCCGGGATACTTTCTGTCGAACCCATTGGAAATCTTGCAAGTCTGGCAAGGTGGCATGTCGTTCCATGGCGGCTTTCTGGGGGTTGTGCTGGCGGGCCTTTGGTATTGCCGCCGCAACGCTGTCGCACCTTTGGCCCTTGCCGACGCCTTCGCCTTGGCAACGCCCGTGGGCCTGATGCTTGGGCGGATCGCCAATTTCATCAACGCCGAGCTTTGGGGCCGCCCGACCGATTTGCCTTGGGGGGTGATCTTTCCGGGGGCTGCGGCGCAGAATTGCCCCGGCATCATCGGCCCCTGCGCGCGCCATCCCTCGCAGCTTTACGAAGCTGGGCTCGAGGGGCTGGTTCTGGGGGTGGTTCTCTGGCTGCTTGTGCGGCGCGGCGCGCTGAAAGCACCGGGGCGGGTTTTGGGCGCGTTTCTGGCAGGTTACGGCGCTGCGCGCTTTTTCGTCGAGTTTTTCCGCGTTGCCGATGCGCAATACATCACCCCCACAAACCCGCTTGGCCATGTGATCGACTGGGCGGGATGGGGGCTGAGCATGGGTCAGGTCTTGTCGCTGCCGATGTTGGCGGTTGGGCTCTGGTTTCTTTGGCGCGCGAGGGCGGCGCGGTGACGCCGCTTGGGCAGATCCTCGCTGCGCGGATCGCCGCGACGGGGCCGATGCCGCTTGCCGAATACATGCTGCTTTGCCTGCTGCATCCATCGCACGGCTACTACACGACGCACGACCCGCTTGGCGCTGCGGGTGACTTCATCACCGCGCCGGAAATCAGCCAGATGTTCGGCGAAGTGCTGGGCCTGGCACTGGCGCAAACCTGGTTGGACCAGGGCGCGCCCGCG
>NZ_JBFHIA010000332.1:0-2562 GCF_041596715.1 Phaeovulum sp. | reverse complement strand
GCGGCCGAAGCCAGCCGTAGCACCGCGGCCACTTCGCTCGTATTTGCGGGTCGCAGCACGGCGCGTGGTTGCCAGTGGTACTTGCCCGTCCACTCGCGCCCGAAGCCCGCGGCATCGGCCCCGGTCAGCACGTTCGTGGCCCCCAGCAACGCAGTCAGTTCGGCAACAAGGTCCATCGACGCCCTCCGGAATCGCCTGCATATTCCATATCCGCGACCGCCTGCGCCAGTGCCAATCGGCAAGGCACATTCAGCGCGTGCTGGCCTCCGGCGGGGATATTTCTTTCTGAAGCAGAACCCAATGCTTCAGTCAAAATATCCCCCGCGGAGCGCGAAGTGGCTTGCAGATGTCGGCTACGGGCTGGCGGGGCGCGCGCGGCTAAGGCAGGATCGCGCGAAAAGGGAGTTTTGCATGGTTCATGATCCGCTTCTGACCCCATTCCAGTTGAAGCACATCACGCTGAAAAACCGGATCATGTCGACTGCGCATGAACCTGCCTATTCCGACGGCGGGATGCCGAAGGAACGCTATCGTCTTTATCACCGGGAAAAGGCGCGGGGTGGCATGGCGCTGACGATGACCGCGGGTTCCGCGGTGGTTTCGGCCGACAGCCCGCAGGCGTTTGGCAACCTGCACGCCTATGACGATGCGATTGTGCCGTGGTTGAAAGCGCTTGTCGAAGATTGTCACGAACATGACTGCAAGGTGATGATCCAGTTGACCCATCTTGGGCGGCGTACCGGTTGGAACAAAGCGCATTGGCTACCGGTGTTGAGCGCAAGCCCAGTGCGCGAAGCGGCGCATCGGGCGTTTCCAAAGGAGGCCGAGGATTGGGATATCGAGCGTATCATCGCCGACTATGCGGCCGCAGCGCAGCGGATGCAGGCGGCGGGGCTCGACGGGATAGAGTTCGAGGCTTACGGCCACCTGATGGACAGTTTCTGGTCGCCCGCCACCAATCGGCGCAGCGATATCTGGGGCGGCAGTCTCGATAACCGTCTGCGCTTTAGCTGGGCGGTGCTTGATGCCGTGCGCGAGGCGGTGGGGCCCGGGTTCATCGTCGGGCTGCGGTTGGTTGCAGACGAGGCGATGGAGCACGGGCTGAGCCGCGAAGAGGGGGTCGAGATCGCGCGGCGGTTGGCCGATTCGGGCAAGGTCGATTTTCTCAATCTGATCCGCGGGCATATCGATACCGATGCGGCGCTGACCGGGGTTATACCTATTCAAGGCATGCCATCGGCCCCGCATCTCGACTTTGCGGGTGAGGTCAGGGGTGTCACCGGTCTGCCGATGTTTCATGCCGCGCGGATCCCCGATGTGGCGACTGCGCGGCATGCGATCGCCAGCGGCAAGCTTGACATGGTGGGCATGACACGGGCGCATATTGCCGACCCACACATAACTGCCAAGGTTGCTGCCGGACGGGAGGCGCATATTCGCCCCTGCGTCGGTGCCACCTATTGCCTCGATCGTATCTACGAAGGGGGCGGGGCGCTGTGCATTCACAATGCCGCCACCGGCCGCGAGGCCGAGATACCGCACGTGATACCGCGGGCCGAGATTTCGCGCAGGGTGGTCGTGGTCGGCGCGGGCCCTGCGGGGCTTGAGGCGGCGCGGGT
The DNA here is from genome assembly GCF_041596715.1 of Phaeovulum sp. Taxonomy (GTDB): domain Bacteria; phylum Pseudomonadota; class Alphaproteobacteria; order Rhodobacterales; family Rhodobacteraceae; genus UBA6213. Next base: position 943 of record NZ_JBFHIA010000332.1, on the reverse strand, counting down.
TGCGGGCGAGCGCGGGCATCAGGTGGTGCTGCTTGAGGCTGCGGCGCGGCCCGGCGGGCAGGTGGGTCTGATTACGCTGCACCCGAGGCGGCGCGAAATGGTTGGTATCGTTGACTGGCGGTTGGCAGAGATCGAGAGGCTGGGGGTGGAGCTTCGCTGCAATGTCTTGGCCGAGGTCGATGACGTGCGCGCGCTGGCCCCCGATTTCGTGGTGATCGCTACGGGGGGCTTGCCGCAAGAGCCTGAGGCTGCGGCGGGGCTGGCGCGTTCTAGCTGGGACGTGATTTCAGGTGAGCTCGCGCCGCAGGGCCGCGTAATCGTTTACGAGGACGGTGCCGGACATGCGGGGCTGATGGCCGCTGAAATGGCCGCGCGCGGGGGGGCGGAGGTCGAGCTGGTGACGCCCGAGCGCAGCTTGGCACCTGACGTGGGGGGCATGAACCACGTGCCCTACATGCGCGCCTTTCACGAGCTTGGGGTGCGGGTCACAATCAACACGCGCCTTGCCAGCGCAACCCGCGCCGGAAACGGGATTGCGGTGCGGTTCAAATCAGATTTTGCACCGGGTTGGAGCGACGAGCGGCAGGTGGACCTGCTGGTTGCCGACCACGGTACAACTGCGAACGATGCGCTTTACCACGCGCTCAAGCCGATGAGCCGCAATCTGGGCGCGGTGGATTACGCAGCCCTGATAGGGTCGGGCGAGGTGTTTCCATCGCGCCAGCCGGGTGGGGCGTTCGTGCTATACCGTATTGGCGATGCGGTGGCTGCGCGCAACATCCATGCAGGCATCTACGACGCGACGCGCTTTGGCATCCGGTACTGAGGCCTAGGCGCGGGTGCGGTCGAACAGGGCGATCAGAACGAGCGCCAGCGCGGCACCGATATAAAGGTAGGCACCGCTGCCAAGGAAGTCTACGAAATCAAGCGCACTGGCCCGCAG
>NZ_JBFHIA010000331.1:0-2571 GCF_041596715.1 Phaeovulum sp. | reverse complement strand
GTTGCAGCGTGGCACGGGCCTGTTGGCGACGATCGGTGCTGTCGGGCCCTTCGTTGGGCTGTTCGGGACGGTCTGGGGGATCATGAACTCTTTCGTGTCGATCGCACAAAGCCAGACAACGAACCTTGCCGTAGTTGCCCCGGGCATTGCCGAGGCGCTGTTGGCGACCGCGGTCGGATTGGGTGCCGCGATTCCGGCGGTTGTAATTTACAACGCCTTGTCGCGCGTCATCGCCGGGCATCGGGCAGATCTGGCCGATGCCGGCGCGCTTTTGTTGGTGATTGCGGGGCGCGATCTTGAACGGGAAGGGGAGGTTGCCTGATGGGCTTCTCGGTTCAAACAGACGATGCTTCCGAAGAGATGAGCGAGATCAACGTGACGCCGTTTATCGACGTGATGCTGGTTCTGCTGATTATCTTCATGATCGCCGCACCGCTTTCGACGGTGGACATCCCGGTGGATCTGCCGGGGCACAGCGCCTCGCCACCCGTCGAACGCCCGGACGAGCCGATCTACCTCACGCTCACGGCGGCAGATGCCCTGACGGTCGGCACCGAGGAAGTTTCCTTAGATCGCTTGGGCGCAGCCCTTGATCTGGCAACCAAAGGCGACAAGGCGGCGCGCCTGTTTCTGCGCGCCGATGAAACTGTGCCCTACGGAAAACTGATTGCGCTGATGGACCAGTTGAAGGTCGCGGGATACCTGAAGATCGCCTTGGTGGCCCGCGAAAGCGGTGGAGGCTCTTCATGAAGGTTTCGCGTGCCGCGCCAGAACTTGGGGCATGGGTGGTTGGGGGATTGCTGGCTGCCGCCGCCCATGCCGCGTTCGCGCTGAGCCTTGCTCAGCGCGAACTGCCAAAACCCTTTGCTCCGCCTGAAGGCGGGTATGTTGTTGAACTGGCCGAAATCGAAACCTCGCGCGGGACTGAACTGGAAGACCTGGCGCTAGGGCAGGAGGCCCGTGCGCAGGAAGAAATCCCCCCCACGGTGATGAAAGAACCGCCCGCCGAACTGGCACCACCCTTGCCCGAACAGAGCGAAGTCGCCCTGCCAGAGGTGGCACGCCCCCCTACCATGGCACCCCCTCGCATGGCACCAGCCATGCCGCAGCAAGCCGTGGAGCACGATAGCACCACCCACATGGCCACTGCCTTGTTAGATGATATCGACCGCGCGCGCGTTCAGTCCGTTGCACAAAAGCCTGCTGACCCGCAAGCGGTTGCGGAATGGATGCGCGCGCTGCAAATCGCCTTGCAAAAAAGCAAGGTTTACCCGGAAGACGCGCGCAAGGCGAAAACGCAAGGCACAGCGACAGCGCGGCTTACACTCGCGGCAGCGGGCGATTTCGTGGATGCGGTCATTGTGGAAGGCTCCGGCTCCGCTTCTTTGGACGAGGCGGCCTTGAAGCTGCTCGCGACGGCGGGACCATATCCGCCGCCGCCATCCACCGGGGCAAATGGGCAAGTGCGCATACTCGTTCCTATCAACTATTCCTTGAAGTAAGGCGCGACGCCATTCGCCCATCTGGCCTAAATCGGCACCCGAATATTGCTTGCCGCTAAGGCATTTGCCGCTGCGATCAAGAAGCGCGAACATGACAACAGCGATCACCCGGGTAGGGGCGCGGCACGGGTTTTTCGGTTGATGCATGTCATGGACAGCACATGCCAAGGGCTGCATGCTTTACCCCGTGTCTACTGCGAACCGAAACCATCAGGAGAGAAATGATGGCGTTTGCTCGGGATATACTTGCGTCCAAAGGAACAGAGGTCCACTGCTTGGGCCCCGACGACAAGGTGCTTGAAGCACTGAAACTCATGGCGTCCCAAAACGTGGGCTCTGTGATTATCACCGAAGGTGATGCGGTCATCGGGATATTCACCGAACGGAAATACGCACGAGAAGTGTTTCTCAAGGGCCGCGCGGCACCCAACACTCCCATCCGCGATGTGATGGAGACGGAAGTGCTGTCTGTCTCGCCGGACGATTCCGTCGAAACCTGCATGGCGATGATGAGCGATCGTCGCATCCGCCATTTGCCGGTGATCAAGGAAGGACGCCTTGAAGGGATCATCTCGATCGGCGACCTGATGAAAAGCATCATCGACGCGCGCGAGTTCGACATCGACCAGTTGGTGAAATACGTGCGCAGCTGAAAAGGTCTGGTGCGCCGACCGGCAAACATCGTGGCGGTGCGCCGCCGCGCGGGCCTTGCTGCGCGGTTTGCCCTATTGGCGATACGAAAAGCCGCCTCGTCACCTGCGCCCTATAGAGGCCAGCTTCGTGCGAGTTGCGCTTTCTTTGACAAAAACCGGGCTCGGCTAACGCTTCGCCGCCGGGCGGTGCGCGCGGCAATTTTCAGCCGCGCTGCGCCGGACCATGGAATTGTTCGGCAGGCATCTGAATGAACCCACGCGGCAGGCGCGGCGCTTGGGCGCTATTGCGAAATGGGCAACTCAACGGTGAAGGTGGTGCCGACCCCGAGTTCGCTTACATAGTCGATCGAGCCGCCGTGCGATTTGACGATTTCCTGCGCAATACTCAGGCCAAGGCCGCTACCGCCAAAGGACCG
>NZ_JBFHIA010000330.1:0-2571 GCF_041596715.1 Phaeovulum sp. | reverse complement strand
GCTCGTAGCACTTTTCTTCAAACCGCCGGATGCGGAGCATGTCGCGCAAAAGATCGTGGGCGTGGGTGTGGTCAAGTTTGACTTTGGTCATCTTGCATCCCCCTCCAGCGTCGAAAGATCGCCCTCGGGCAGGCCAAGCTCGCGGGCGCGCAGCAGCCGACGCATGATCTTGCCGGACCTCGTCCGCGGAAGCGTTTCGCGAAAGACAATCTCGCGGGGTGCAACTGCGGGGCCAAGGCGTTTGCGCGCATGGCCGCGCAATTCACGCTCTAGAGCCTCGCCCGGCTCGAACCCGGCCTTGAGCGTGACAAAGGCCTTGACCACTTCGCCGGCGGTTTCATCGGGGATGCCGATCACCGCAACCTCGGCTACGGCGGGATGTTCGATCAGCGCGCTTTCCACCTCGAACGGGCCGATCAGATGGCCCGAGGATTTTATCAGATCATCCGCTCGTCCGACGAACCAGTAATACCCGTCGCTGTCGCGCATCGCCAGATCGCCGGTCAGATACCAGCCGCCCGCAAAACATTTTGCATAGCGTTCGGGCTGCCCCAGATAGGCGCGCATCATCGAAGGCCAGCCGGGCCGCAGCGCCAGTTCTCCAATCGAGCCGTCGGGCTGTTCGCGCACCTCATCGCCCTCGCGCGTGACGATGCCTGCCTCGATGCCGGGCAAGGGCTTGCCCATGGCGCCGGGTTTGATGTCCATGTCGGGGGTGTTCGCAATCATGATGCCGCCGGTTTCCGATTGCCACCAGTTGTCGTGGAACGGCAGGCCAAAGGTCTTTTGCCCCCAGACCACACACTCGGCGTTCAGCGGTTCGCCCACCGAGGCAAGGAACCGGAGCGCCGTGAAATCGTGCCCCTGCGCCGCTTCTTCGCCCGCGCGCATCATCATGCGGATTGCGGTAGGCGCGGTATACCACACCTGCACCTTCTCGCGCTTGAGGATCGCATACCAGCGGTCAAGATCGAACTCGGCTTCGTCGATCACCATCGTCACGCGGTTGCACAGCGGCGAGATGATCCCATAGCTCATCCCCGTGACCCAACCGGGGTCGGCTGTGCACCAATAGATATCACCCGGATGCAGATCGAGCGCGATCCGCCCCGTTTCGGCATGTGCCACCACGGCCTGATGCACATGCACAACCCCCTTGGGCAAACCCGTGGTGCCAGAGGTGAAGTGCAATAGTGCCATGTCTTCGGGCGCAGTCGGATGCGTTTCGAAGGTTGTTGCCGCCGCCGCCATTGCCGGGCCCAGCGCCACGCACCCCTCTGGCGCTTGCTCGCCAATAATCAACACCAGCTTCAGCCCCGGCATCTGCGCCCGCCAATCCGCAACCTTGCGGCGATAAAGCGGCTCGGTCGTCACCAGCACACTGGCCCCGCCGATTTCCATCCTGGCCCGCACCGGCTCTGGCCCGAAGGCGGCAAAAAGCGGGCTGACGGCAACCCCGGCCTTCAGCGCGCCCAACGTTGCTGCATAAAGCTCGGGCACCCGGCCCGCCAACAGAAACAACCGTTCACCGGGGCCAACGCCATGCGCGCGCAAGACATGCGCAAAGCGCGCGGCCTGCTCGGCCAGATCGGCATAGCTGATGACTGCCCGTTCCCCCTCGCGGCCCAGCCAGATCAGCGCGTCTTGCGCGCCGTGTCCGGCCGCAACGTGCCGATCTACCGCCTCATGCGCGATGTTCAAGCCGCCGCCGGGCAGCCCGTCCAACCGCGCCCTTGCCGCCTCCCATCCGGTGGACAAAAGGCGCGCACCGCCCTTCGGATGGCGTTTGGCTATGATCGCACGTGCCATCTGCTCCTCCCCAGGTGCCGACGAACCGCTTGCCCCTCCCCGGTCTGCACGCGCAACGCAGCACGCGACCCGATGAAGGAACGCTTTATAATAGGGAGAAACCCCCGCGATGTCGTTGATTCATGTCAGCCCCGAGTGCTGCTGCGGCGACGGGCGGCAGGCGAAGGACATGCGCTTGGCCGCGCGGGCCCGAGCGGAAACAGGCCCGCGCGCGATGGAACGGGTCAGGCGCGCGCCAGATCCAGCCCCCCCGTCAGGACAAGAAAGTCGATCACATCGGCGATGCCTTCATCCTTGCGCAGTTGCGCCATGACATAGGGGCGCAGGCCACGGGCGGCCTTCGTATCAGCCTCCAGCAAGCCCAGATCGACGCCCACATGGGGCGCAAGATCGGTCTTGTTGACAACAAGCAGATCTGACCGGGTAAGACCCGGACCCTTCTTTCGCGGGATGTCCTGACCTGCGGCGGTGTCGATCACATAGATCGTGATATCGGCCAGTTCGGGCGAAAAAGTCGCCGCGAGATTGTCGCCGCCTGACTCGATCAGGATCAAGTCTAGATCAGGGTGGGCCTGACGCAGGTCTGCAATTGCCGCAAGGTTGATGGACGCATCTTCGCGAATGGCCGTGTGCGGGCAACCGCCGGTTTCGACCCCGCGAATGCGGTCGGTTGCCAGAACCTGCGCGCGCATCAGATATTCGGCATCTTCGCGGGTGTAGATGTCATTGGTGATGACTGCCATCGAGCAGCGGTGGGCAAGG
>NZ_JBFHIA010000329.1:0-2595 GCF_041596715.1 Phaeovulum sp. | reverse complement strand
GGCGATCTTTCTGATGCTGGTGGTGGGCACGCGCGGGCGCGCTGTCGTTCCCAGCCGGATGCAATCGATCGCAGAACTCAGCTACGGCTTCATTCACAAGATGGTGGAAGATGTCGCGGGCAAGGACGGCCTGAAATACTTCCCGTATATTATGACGTTGTTCATGTTCATCGTGTTCGCAAACTCGCTTAGCCTGCTGCCGATGAGCTTCGCGTCCACCTCGCATGTCGCCGTGACCGGCGTTCTGGCGCTTGCCGTGTTCATCACCGTAACGGTGATCGGCTTCGTCAAGAACGGCGTCGGATTTCTGGGCCTGTTCTGGGTCAGCGCCGCGCCTTTGCCGCTCCGCCCGATCCTCGCGCTGATCGAGGTCATTTCCTACTTCGTGCGTCCGGTCAGCCACTCGATCCGACTTGCAGGCAACATGATGGCCGGGCACGCGGTGATCGAAGTGTTTGCGGCCTTCGCCGCGATCGCCGTGATTTCGCCGCTGTCGGTGGTTGCTATCGCCGCGATGTATGGTCTGGAGGTCATGGTCGCCGTGATCCAGGCATACGTCTTCACCATTCTGACCTGCGTCTACCTCAAGGATGCGCTGCATCCGCACCACTGACGCAAGTCATCGAACCCTATCATCACTATTCCAACATCAAGGAGAGACGGACATGGAAGGCAATATCGTTCAAATGGGTGCGTACATCGGCGCTGGTCTGGCCTGCATGGGCATGGGCGGGGCTGCGGTTGGTGTGGGCAACGTTGCCGGCAACTTCCTGTCGGGCGCGCTGCGTAACCCTTCGGCCGCTGCTGGCCAGACCGCCACGCTGTTCATCGGCATCGCGTTCGCCGAAGCGCTGGGGATCTTCTCGTTCCTCGTCGCCCTGCTGCTGATGTTCGCCGTCTGATACCTGCTTCCATCCTTGCGGTCGGGTGGGTCTGAGGTTCAGGCCCATCCGGGTTCTTGAAGGGTCCAGGGGGACGATATGGCAACAACTACGCACGAGGCCGCGAGCGCCGCCGCGGGTCATGCCGCGGAATCGGCGGGTATGCCGCAGCTCGACTTTGCCAGCTTCCCGAACCAGATCTTCTGGCTCGTGGTGACGCTGGTGGTGATCTACTGGGTGCTGTCGCGGATTGCTTTGCCGCGCATTGGCGGGGTTCTGGCGGATCGTCAGGGCGCTATCACCAGCGATCTGACCGCCGCGGAAGAGTTCAAGCAGCGCGCCAAAGAGGCGGAAGCCGCCTATGAGCGCGCCTTGGTCGAGGCCCGCGCAGACGCGCAAAAGATCGTGCTGCAAGCGCGCGCCGAGATTCAGAAAGACCTCGATGCGGCAACTGCGCATGCCGATGCCGAAATCGCCGCGCGGGTAAGCGAGTCCGAACATCGGATTGGCGAGATTCGCGCCGGGGCGATGGAAGCCGTGGTGACGGTTGCGCGCGAAGCCGCCGCCGACATCGTGGCCGCACTGGGCGGCAAGGCCGATGCCAAGGCGGTTGCCAAGGCGGTCGATGCTCGGTTGAAGGGGTGATGTGATGAAAAAACTTCTGATCCCGGCCCTTTTTGTAGCTACCCCGGCGATGGCAGCTGAAGGTGGGGCGTTCTTTTCGCTGCACAACCCGAACTTCGTCATCACGCTGGCGTTCCTGCTGTTTGTCGGTGTGTTGCTGAAATACCGGGTCCCGGCTTTGCTGGGCGGCCTGCTTGATAAGCGCGCCGCAGGCATCAAGGCCGATCTGGACGAAGCGCTGAGCCTGCGTGAAGAGGCACAGGCCCTGCTTGCCACTTACGAGCGCAAAAGCCGCGAAGTGCAGGACACGGCCGATATGATCGTGGCAACCGCCAAGCGCGATGCGCTGGCGGCGGCCGAGGCGGCGAAGGCCGAACTCAAGGTCTCTATCGCGCGCCGTCTGAAAGCTGCGGAAGAGCAGATCGCCTCTGCCGAGGCTGCGGCCCTGCGCGATGTCAAAGACCGCGCGGTGAACGTGGCGGTGGCTGCGGCATCTGAATTGCTGGCAGCACAGCTTGGCGCTGATGCCAAGTCCAAGATGATCGACGCATCCATCAGCGAAGTCGCAGCGCGGCTGAACTGAGCACCTTGCAAGACTGTTTGAAAACCCGGCCCTTCGTGGCCGGGTTTTTCATGCGCGCTCGGCCTCGTGCTGCAAGCGCAACTGTGCCAGCGCCTCGTGCCTGTCGGCCTTTTGCTGATCATGCAGCGCCGCTTCGACAAAGCTCAGATGCGCCTCGATGGCGGCACGCGCTGCGGCGGGTTCGCGGGCTTGCAATGCCGCGTTGATGGTGCGGTGCTGATCAAGCAGTGCCTCGCGCGTGGTGCGCTGACGAAACATCACCGAGCGATTATAAAAGACGCCCTCGCGCAACAGCCCGAACATGGCGCGCATCATGTGCAGCATGATGACATTATGGCTGGCCTCGACGATGGCCATGTGAAACTCGGCATCAAGTGCTGCTTCATCCGCTGGATTGCGCTTTTGATGCGCGGCCTCCATGCGTGCGAATAGCGCATCAATCACCTTCAGATCGGTGTCAGAGCCAAGCCGGGCGGCGCGCTCTGCCGCCAAGCCCTCCATATCGCG
>NZ_JBFHIA010000328.1:0-2610 GCF_041596715.1 Phaeovulum sp. | reverse complement strand
TGGATGGCTCGGTGAAAAAGGGCGACCGCATCAAGATGATGCAAACCGGCGCCGTTTACGGCATCGATCGGCTCGCCGTGCTGCGCCCGCAGATGGTCGAGATCGGTGAACTCGGCCCGGGCGAGATTGGCGTTTTCACCGCCAGCATCAAACAGGTGCGCGATACGCGGGTGGGCGACACCATCACCCATGAACGCCGCCCCTGCGCCACGGCGCTGGCGGGCTTCAAACCCTCGCAACCCGTGGTGTTCTGCGGCCTCTTCCCGGTGGATGCTGCCGATTTCGAACCGCTGCGCGACGCGATCGAAAAGCTCACGCTGAACGACGCCTCCTTTACTTCCGAGATGGAAACCTCTGCCGCCCTTGGCTTTGGCTTCCGCTGCGGCTTTCTGGGGCTGCTGCACCTCGAAGTGGTGCGCGACAGGCTGGAACGTGAATACAACCTAGACCTCATCACCACCGCGCCCTCGGTCGTCTATCACCTGCACCTGCGCGATGGCACCGTGCGCGAATTGCACAACCCCGCCGATATGCCCGACCTGACCTTGGTCGATCACATCGAAGAACCGCGCATCAAGGCCACGATCATGGTGCCCGATGAATACCTCGGCGATGTGCTGAAACTCTGCCAAGACCGCCGCGGTATTCAGATGGACCTGACCTACGCAGGCAGCCGCGCCATGGTCGTCTATGACCTGCCGCTGAACGAAGTGGTGTTCGATTTTTACGACCGCCTGAAATCCGTGACCAAGGGCTACGCCAGCTTTGATTACACCATCACCGGCTACCGCGAAGATTTCCTTGTTAAAATGTCGGTGCTGGTGAACGAAGAGCCGGTCGATGCCCTCTCCATGATGGTGCACCGAGACCGGGCCGAGGCGCGCGGCCGCGCGATGGTGGAAAAGCTGAAAGAGCTGATCCCCCGCCATATGTTCAAGATTCCAATTCAGGCCGCCATCGGCAGCCGCGTGATTGCGCGCGAAACCCTGAGTGCCATGCGCAAAGACGTAACCGCCAAATGCTACGGCGGCGACGCCACCCGCAAACGCAAACTGCTGGATAAGCAGAAGGCGGGGAAGAAGAAGATGCGCCAGTTCGGGAAGGTAGAGATCCCGCAGGCGGCATTTATCTCGGCGTTGAAGATGGATGATTGAGGCGGGGCTCGGCCGCGAGCTAGCGCGGTTTGTCCTCGGTATTGTCTCTGGCAATCGCGAGGGGCTTCTTGCCTTGCAGCAAATCGGTGAGCACCTGTTGCAGCGCTGCTTGCAGCTCAGCGCTTCCGGCCTCCGCAGCGGGAAACTCCTTGACCGCGAGGGGCACCACCATCTCGCCCTTGAACAGACTGACCAGCCCTTTACGGATAATGGTCTGCTCGTTCTCAAGGTCGCCGTGTGCGCGGGGCGAGTATATGTCGCGGGCGAGCTGCGCCTTGCTGAAGCTATAGCCAAGGAACTGCGACACTAGGTGCAGCAGGTCTTGGAACAGGTCTAGTCGCTTCTGTGCCCAAGCGTCGGTGGCAGGACCTTCGATCGTGTGGTGATCCAGATAGAGCTTCCACGCATCGTTGATCGCTTTGAGCTTCTTGCCGCTGCCGTAGAACTCCACAGGCACCGCATTTAGCGCTTCGACGTACCCCGGCGACAGCATGGCCGCCCGCGTGGCCATCAGGGTTCGGAAGATGTTAAGCCTCCGCTCCTTGATGGCACGCTCCCGTTCAAGCAACTTTTGCGCCTGCACCGCTAGCACCGGCCCCGCCAGCGTCGCAAAAACGATTGCAATGCTCCAATCCATCCGCTCGCTCCCCCACGGGCGCACACACTTCTGCCGCGCATCATCGATCATGCTTGTATCGGCGCGCAAGCCCTCGTCAATTGAACGCGAGAGAGACGACATCGCAGGCGGCGCGGTAGAGACCAATTTTGCCAGTGATTGTCCCGGTCTTGTGTGATGTCCAGACTACCTCAGCGTGAGCGAAGTCAAATGTGTAAACATCAGTATAGGTTCCTCGAAACGCGCCAATGGTGAGCAGGTCATTTGTCGCGCCCAGAACGATTACGCTCGCCTCATCCTGTCTGTAGCCAAATGCACCCACGGCATCGTCGAACTGAATATCCCATTCGTCGCCGAGACGGACGAGAACGATTTTCCCGTTTGACATGCCGTCTTCGGCCCAGTTTGGACCGTCAGAGTTAGTGACCTCGTTTTTCAGGAAATAGCTCTGACCTTTCGAAGCACCGCAGCGGGCCAGAACACCTTCCGCGCCCTCAGCCATCGCCTGCCCGCATGCGATGATGGCGATTGCCGCTCCGATCACCATTCCTCTAAGCAACACTTCCTCCTCCGCTACTATCGGCGATGATCGAGCATTCGCGCATCTAATTGCAAGTCCGTAGTTGTTTCGGAGCAGCGAGTTGCAGGGTGATCAAGCTTCAACCCCAGTCCCGCCCGGTGCCCCTTTGCACCGGGCAGCGCCCGAACCGCCCCCACGGGGCGGGCGCTTCACGCCCACCCCTCGGTTCGGGCGCTGCCCTCTGTCACGCACCGCCCCCAGCGAAAGCACCCTCTTTCTCGGCCCGATTCTCGCGGGTTGTGCGTTCGGCGGGAAAACGC
>NZ_JBFHIA010000327.1:0-2615 GCF_041596715.1 Phaeovulum sp. | reverse complement strand
TCGCACTGTCGCCCGAGGATCTTGCGCATTGATCGCCCCTGACGGCGGCGCGCCGGTGCACCATCCTTGGACGGAACCGCCCGCGCATGGGGCGGTGCGCGAAATCGCGCCTGGGGTGCTTTGGATGCGGTTGCCGCTGCCGATGGCGCTAGATCACGTCAACGCCTATGCGCTGGACGACGGCGATGGCTGGACGGTGGTTGACCCCGGTATGGATACCGCCGAGGCGCGCGAAATCTGGGGCGCGCTTCTGGCAGGGCCGCTTGCGGGAAAGCCTGTGGTGCGGGTGCTGGCCACGCATTACCACCCCGACCATATCGGTCTTGCCGGTTGGTTTCAGACCCGCGGCGCGAGCCTTTGGACCACCCGCACCAGTTGGCTTTTCGCGCGGATGTTGACGCTGGACGAACAGCCGCTGCCCGCCGTGGAAACGCTTGCATTCTGGCGCGCGGCGGGGATGGAGCCGGGGCTTCTGGCGCGGCGCGCCGCGGAACGCCCGTTCAACTATTGCGACACAGTGCACCCCTTGCCGCTAGGCTATCGCCGCATCGTCGAGGGCGAGGTGGTGCGTGCGGGTGGGCGCGATTGGCGGGTTCATATCGGCCACGGGCATGCCCCCGAACATGCCACGCTTTGGAGCCTTGATGATGATCTGGTGATCGGGGGCGACCAGTTGCTACCCTCGATCAGCGCCAATCTGGGGGTTTACGCCACCGAGCCCGATGCCGACCCGGTGGGCGATTGGCTGGCCTCTTGTGCCGCCCTAGCGGTTCATGCCGAGGAACGCCATCTGGTGCTACCCGGCCACAAGACACCCTTCAATGGCTTGCCGCGGCGGTTGCGGCAAATGGCCGAAGGGCACGAAAAAAGCCTCGCGCGGCTAGAGGCGCTGATCGAAACGCCAAAAATCGCGACGGCATGTTTTCCTGCATTGTATCGACGCGAAATCGGTGAAGGGATCTATGGTCTGGCGCTGGTGGAAACCGTGGCGCACCTGAACCATCTGTTGATCAACGGGCGGGCGCGGCGCTGGCGCGATGCCGATGGCGTCTGGCTTTGGCAAGCAACTTCCGCCCATTCCGGGGCGTGACAGATTACCGCAGGTTTGCTAGAGCGTTGCGGCCAGACAACAGATGAGGGAGGCGGCAATGACCGAACACGCACAGGGCAGCATGGACATCACGACACAAGAGCGCACTTTCGAGGGCTTCATTACCTTCGCAAAGCGCGCTGCGGTTGCAATAGTGGTGGTTTTGGTGTTCCTCGCAATCGTCAACGGCTGAGCTGACGTAACCCGGAGCCCCGATTAATGCACCGACTGCTTCTTGCGATTTTTCTTCCGCTGCTACTGGCTGCTTGCGGTGCCGAGCCTGTCTGGGCACCCGACGACGTTGTGGCGCGCGCGGGATATTCGAGCGAGGAGCCGCCTTCGGTAACGCTGTTCACGGTCATCAGCACTTCGACCGGCGCGGGGGCACATTCGGCTTTGATGATCAACGGGGTCGAGCGCGTGATGTTCGATCCCGCAGGCACTTGGTACCACCCCTATGTGCCCGAGCGGAACGACGTGCACTATGGCATCACCGACCATATCTACACGTTCTACATCGATTACCACGCGCGCGAGACCTACTGGGTGCTGGAACAGACCGTGCCGGTCTCGCTTGAGGTGGCGGAACTGCTGCGCAGCCGGGTTGAAGCCTATGGCGCAGTGCCCAAGGCGTTTTGTTCCAACTCGGTTTCAAGCGTGCTGAGTGGGCTTCCGGGGTTTGAAGCCATTGGCACCACGATGTTTCCCAAGCCGCTTGCACGCGCCTTTGGCGAATTGCCCGGCGTGGTCGAAAAAGATCATTACGATGGCGACCCTGATGACAACTCGGGCGTGCTGATGGTCAAGCCCGGCGAGATTGCGCCCGGTGTGCCCGCCGTCTAACCGAGGCCAAATAACGCCAGATAGAGCACAACCAAGCCGCCGACGATTGCGGCGAAGTTGTTGCGTGTGACGATGCCAATGCCCACTGTCGCAAGCGCCGCCAGAAAGCGCGCGGGGTCAAACACGCCTTCGGTTGCCGCGGGCCAGATGACAAGCGGCGCCACAAGCCCCGGCAGAACCGCAACCGGTGTGTAGCGCAGATAGCGCAGCACCCATTCGGGCAATGGCCGGTTGCCGATCGTGCCAAGAAAGGAAAAGCGCAGCAGAAAGGTTCCGACCCCGAGGCCGATGATTACTACCCAGATGGCGGTGCTTGAATAGTTCACAGCCGCCTCCTGTGCTGCCAAAGCTCGACCTGCGCGCCGGTGAACATCGCCACGGCAGCGGCGATCAGCAGCCCGGTCCCGCCGGGCAGGAATGCCAGCAGTAGCGCCAGCACGATCGACACAGTGGCCGCGGCGACATGGGCAAGGGTGCGCAGCATCGGTGCCAGCATCGCCAGAAACGTGATCGGCACCGCGAAATCGAGCGCAAACTCGGGCGGTATGGCCTGCCCCACCGTCGCGCCGATCAGTGTTGAGACATACCATTGCGGGCAAATCGGGGTGCAAGCGCCGGCGTAATAGGCGATCTTTTCGGCGACGCTTTGTTTCGGGTGACGCTCATATTCCAGCATCGACAT
>NZ_JBFHIA010000326.1:0-2631 GCF_041596715.1 Phaeovulum sp. | reverse complement strand
CTTCTGGAATCAGGGGCTGCATCAGGGCGCAAGCCTTTCGCTCGACGTTGAAGAGAATGTCTCGGATGTCTATTACTTCCCGCTGCTGATCAGCATCGCGGGATTCATATTGTTGTTCGTGGCGCTGGTATTGCTGCGCACACGCACCGAAATCCGGTCGCGCCGCCTCAAGGCGCTGGAACTGCGCGAAAGGGCTGCGTGATGGTCGAGCTTGGAAAATATGCCTCTACGGTGATGTCCGCCTATGGGGTGACGCTTCTGTTGCTGGTCGTGATCGTGGCGCAGTCGCTTTGGCGTTCGGCGCGGGTGAAGCGCGCGCTCGCGGCACAGGAAGCGCGGATGGGGATGAAATCTGATGGCTAGGCTTTCACCGCTGGCAGTATTGCCACCGCTGGTATTCGCGGCACTTGCAGGGGTCTTCGTGTGGGGCATGGGGCGCGATGATCCGAATGCGCTGCCCTCGGCACTGATCGGGCAAGAGGCCCCGGCGCTGGTGGTCACGCAACTGGCGGATCTGCCGCCGCTTACTTCGGACGTGCTGAAAGATGGCAACGTCAAGCTGGTGAACTTCTGGGCGAGCTGGTGTGCGCCTTGCCGGATCGAGCATCCGCTGATTACCCAGCTTTCGGCTGAGGGGATGCCGGTCTACGGCGTCAACTACAAGGATGAGCCTGGCGCCGCGCTGAAGTTTCTGGCCGATCTGGGCAACCCTTATGATGCGGTCGGTGCCGACCTTTCGGGGCGCGATACGGCGCTGAACTGGGGTGTTTACGGCGTGCCGGAAACCTTCGTGATCGACGGGCAGGGAAGGGTACTTTACCGCTTTGCCGGGTCGCTTACGCCCAATGTCGTCAATAACCGTATCCGCGAGCATTTCGCGGCGAAGTAACACCCGATGTGTTAAAACGAAAAAGGCCCCGGAGCGATCCGGGGCCTTTTGCGTTTTGGGCCGCTGTTTACGACTTGGCGAGGTTGCGCAGCACGTAATGCAGCACGCCGCCGTTTTCGAGGTATTCGATCTCGACCTCGGTATCGATACGGCTTTTGATCTGGATGGTCTTTTCGCGCCCATCGGCATAGCGGATGGTGCACGGCACAAGGCTCAGCGGCGCGATCTTGCCTTCAAGCCCTTCGATCGTGACCACCTCATTGCCTTTCAGCCCGAGGCTCTTGCGGTTCTCGCCGCCGGTGAACTCGAACGGAATTACACCCATGCCGATCAGGTTCGAGCGGTGGATACGCTCGAAGCTTTCCGCGATGACTGCCTTGACGCCCAGCAGGTTGGTGCCCTTGGCCGCCCAGTCGCGGCTGGAGCCCGCGCCGTATTCGATGCCGCCAAAGACCACCAGCGGGGTGCCCGCGTCCTGATAGGCCATCGAGGCATCGTAGATCGAGGTTTGCTTGCCATCCGGGCCAAGCGTGTAGCCACCCTCGACGCCTTCCAGCATCTCGTTCTTGATGCGGATATTGGCGAAGGTGCCGCGCATCATCACTTCGTGGTTGCCACGGCGCGAACCGTAGCTGTTGAAATCGGCCACGCCGACTTGCCGCTCGGTCAGGTATTTGCCCGCTGGCGTGCTTGCCTTGAACGAACCGGCCGGGCTGATGTGGTCGGTGGTGATCATGTCACCAAGGATCGCCAGCACCCGCGCATCGTGGATGTTTGAAATCGTGCCTGCATCCTTCTTCATGCCGCGGAAATAGGGCGGGTTCTGGATGTAGGTAGAGCTTGCCGGCCAGTCATAGGTTTCCGAGTCGGTCACCTTCACGCCTTGCCATTTGGCGTCGCCCTTGAACACGTCGGCATATTTTTTCTGGAATGCCTCGCGCGTTACGGTCTGTTCGACCAGATCGGCGATTTCCTTGTTGCTGGGCCAGATGTCTTTCAGGAACACCGGCTTGCCATCCGTGCTGGTGCCCAAAGGCTCGCTCGTCAGGTCGATGTTCATATCGCCTGCCAGCGCGTAGGCCACCACCAGCGGCGGGCTTGCCAGATAGTTGGCGCGCACGTCGGGGCTGATACGACCTTCAAAGTTGCGGTTGCCCGAAAGCACCGCGGTTGCCACCAGATCGCCCTCGGCAATGGCCGCCGAAATCTCGGGCTGCAATGGGCCAGAGTTGCCGATGCAGGTGGTGCAGCCATAGCCCACAAGGTTGAAGCCGATCGCATCGAGGTCTTCTTGCAGCCCTGCGGCGTTGAGGTATTCCGAAACCACTTGGCTTCCGGGCGCCAGCGAGGTTTTCACCCAAGGCTTGCGCGTCAGGCCCAGAGCGCGCGCTTTGCGCGCCACGAGGCCCGCACCGATCATCACATAGGGGTTCGACGTATTGGTGCAGGAGGTGATCGAGGCAATTACCACCTTGCCCGAGGTCATGGCGTATTCTTCGCCCTTGACCGGCACGGATTTGCCCATGTCGCGCTTGAAGCTTTCGGTCATTTCCTTGGCGAACGACGCCTTGGCGCTGTTCAGTGCCACGTAATCCTGCGGGCGCTTGGGGCCCGAGATCGCGGGGACGATGGTGCTCATGTCGAGCTCAAGCGTCGAAGTGTAGATTGGTGCATAGTCCGCGCCGCGCCACATGCCGTTTTCCTTGGCATAGGCTTCGACCAGCGCAATACGCGCCTCGTCG
>NZ_JBFHIA010000325.1:0-2639 GCF_041596715.1 Phaeovulum sp. | reverse complement strand
GGTGCTGGGCGAAGCAACGGGCAAGGTAGCTTTGTCTTTGCGAAGGCCAATCGCACCCCTCTGACAGCGCGTCTTTGTATGAAAGGAAAGGCAGCCTCGCTGAAGTTGCGGAACCAGTCGTCAGCCCCCTGCCCGCAGCCTGTGGCCTGCTCTGCCCCCGCTGAAAGAACCGGCGCACCGCGGCGTTTTGGCCCGATTTTCGACTTGGCCTTGCCTTTGGCGGCCAACAAATATCACTATCAACCTGTATTGTTCCGCCAAGCCTTTGCGGCATTTCGTAAAGTTAGAGGGGTACGCGCAGGATGACCAACCTCGATCTCAACACGGTTGACTTGCGCGATGATGATATTGCGATCGTGGGTATGGGATGCAGGTTTCCGGGCGGTGCCAACTCGCCCGATGCCTATTGGAATATGCTATTGCGCGGCGGCGATGCGATCGTCGATATCCCTGCCGAGCGTTTCGATATCGACGCCTATTTTGATCCCCAGCCCGGCCTTAGTGGCAAGACCTATGCCCGGCAGGCCGGGCTGATCGAAAACATCGATATGTTCGATGCCGAGTTTTTCGGTCTTTCACGGCGCGAAGCCGAGCGCATGGACCCGCAACAAAGGCTGCTGCTTGAATGCGCGTGGGAGGCGCTGCAAGACGGTGGGATCCGTCTGGACAGACAAGCCTCCGAGACCGGGGTTTTCGTGGGCATTTCGACAAATGATTACGCCGGAATGCAGGCTGGGGTCGGCGAGATGGACGCGATCGACATCTTCACCGCAACCGGCGGTGCCTTTTCGATTGCCGCAAACCGGCTGTCGCATGTGTTCGGCCTTGGGGGGCCCAGCCTTGCAGTAGATACCGCGTGTTCTTCGGCGCTGACGGCTGTCCATCTGGCGGTGCGGTCGTTGCGGGCGGGCGATTGCAAGGTGGCACTGGCAGGGGGCGTCAACGCGCTTTTGATGCCCACGCATTTCATTGCCTTCAGCCGCATGTCGATGCTGTCACCTGACGCGCGATGTCAGGCCTTTGACGCGCGGGCCAACGGCTTTGTGCGGGGCGAAGGTGCGGGGCTGGTTGCGCTGCAACCATTGCGCGCAGCGCTGGCCGAGGGGCGGCGCATTCACGCCGTTATTCGCGGCACGGCGGCCAATCAAGACGGCCATACCAGCAGCCTGACGGTGCCCAGCGCCGCTGCACAGCGCGCGCTGGTTCTGGCAGCTTGCCAAGATGCCGGGGTAGATCCTGCCAGCATCGATTATGTTGAAGCGCACGGCACCGGCACGCAGGTAGGCGACCCGATCGAGGCCAGCGCATTGGGCACGGCAATCGGCCAGAAACGGGGTAATCTTGGGCCGCTGCTGATCGGTTCTTCCAAGACCAATATCGGTCATCTGGAATCGGCAGCTGGTGCTGCGGGGCTGATCAAGGCGGCGCTGGTGTTGTCGCACGGCATGGTGCCGCCGACGCTACATTTTCGCACGCCATCACCCAATATCGATTTTGCTACACTGAACCTTCAGGTCGTAACCGAGCCCACGCCCCTACCCCGAAAGGTCGCGCGTGTCGGCGTGAACAGCTTCGGCTTTGGCGGAAGCAATGCGCATCTGGTGCTGCAAACTGCACCGACGCCCGTTCGGGCCCGATCAATCAGCGATCCCGAAGCTGTGGTGCTGGCGCTTTCGGTGGCGCAGCCAGAGCGCGCGGCGACAGTCGCTGGCAGTTGGCGCGCCTTTATCGAGGGGTCGCAAACGCCAATTGCCGATCTCTGCCATGCAGCCGCGACCCGGCTTAATCTGCGCTCTGGCCGGTTGGCCATCGCCGCGCCAAACCTCGATGTGCTGCTAGAGCGGCTGTCTGCGCTTGAGGCAGGCGAGGCAGAGGTTGCAGGTGTATCGCAGGCCAGCGGCGGCGCGGGCGAAAGGCCGGTGTTTGTCTATAGTGGGCAAGGCACGCAGTGGTGGGGCATGGCGCGTGGCCTGATCGGGCGCGAACCTGTGTTCGACGCGGTGCTGGCCCGTGCAGATACACTATTCGCGCAATGGGGAGGCTGGTCACTGATCGAGAAGTTGTCGCGCGATGCCTCGACCTCGCAGTTGGATAACACCGCCTTCGCACAGCCAGCGATCTTCGCGGTTCAGGCTGCACTGACCGAACTCTGGCGCTCTTGGGGCGTGGAACCTGCGGCTTGCGTAGGCCATTCGGTCGGCGAGGTGGCAGCAGCTTGGGCTGCGGGCGTGCTAGAGTTTGACGAGGCGGCGCGAGTGATCTTTCATCGTGGCCGCTGCATGGAGGCTGCACCCGATCGTGGCGCAATGCTGGCCGCCGCCTTGACCGAAGACGCAGCACGCTCGCTTGTCAAAGGCTTGAGCGGCGCGGTGTCAATTGGTGCAGTAAACAGCCCCGGTATGGTGACACTGTCAGGCGATACCGAAGCGATTGCGGCATTGGCCGAAGACCTAGAGGCGCGCGGCATTTTCCAGCGCAAGCTGGCTGTGCAATATTCATTTCACAGCCACCACATGGAACCGGTGCAAACGCCCTTGCTGGCGGCCTTGGGTTCCGTTGCCGTGCACCCGCCGCGCGTGCCGCTGATGTCTACGGTAACGGGTCTGGCCGCCGACGAGGGCGATTTTGCCGCCGCCTAT
>NZ_JBFHIA010000324.1:0-2650 GCF_041596715.1 Phaeovulum sp. | reverse complement strand
TCGCACACCTCGCATCCGGAGCCGTTCTTGGGTGACGAGGCCGCGCGCCAGCAGGCTGTTGCGGATGGTGTTGGAGATCATGTTGGCGGGCAGGAAGCCGTCGGAGTTCACCAGGTTGGCGTAATAGGCCGCGAGCTCGTCTGGGCTGGAACGGGGTGCTTCATCTCGCTTGCACCGCCGCTTGAGCCTCTGCCCGCCGGCTTGCGCTGCGGCGGTTTGCGCATCGCGCTGGGCGGCCCGTTCCATGAACCGATCGAGCGCCTTGGGTCCATCGGGCGGGGCAGGGTGGTTGTGCCGGGTCTCAGCAGCGGTTTCGAGGACTTGGTCTTCGCTCAGCCCGAGATCATCAATCCAGCGGCGCACATGTGCCTTGGCTGGCCAACCTTGCCACCAGCCGGGCAGGGCGGTGGCATCGACACCCAGCGCTCTGAGCAGCTCTGCAAATAACAGATCAAAATCTGCATCGCGCGCTTGCGCGCCCTCCTCCTCCTTTACTGGTTTCCTTAAAGGTTCTCTTACAAGGTTAGTCTCCGGATTCCGGAGATGGCTTTCGGCAAAATCCGGAGATGGGTTTGCCGCAAATCCGGAGATGGCTCCATGTTCGGATTCCGGAGATGGCTCGCCGCAAATTTCGCGTTCGCTTTCGGAATTTCCTTCTCCGATTTTCGGAGTTGGCTCTTTTGGGAATCCATCCTCGAACCCCAGGATGTAGCGGGTGGCTTGCCGCTTGTGGGTGCGCGGGTCATGGCAGCGCATACGCTGGATCAGGCCCAGCTCTTCTAGCCTCGCGAGATGTCCATTCAGCGCCGAGCTCGACATTTCTGCATCCTCGGCCAGCCGCGCCTGCGTTGGGAAGCAGCCGAAGTCAGGGTTGTGCCGATCGCAGAGATGCCAGAGCACGATCTTGGTGGCAGGCTTCAATCCACGCTGCTGGATCGCCCAGTTGGTGCCCTTGTGGCTCATGGCGCGTCCTTCCGTGCTGGGGCCACAATGCGGGTGGTGAAGCCATGATCGGCGAGCACGCCCAGCGCATCGTCTAGGCTGCGCACCAGCGCCCAACCAAAGCCCTGTGCCAGCACGGCATCGCGGAACGCCTCCTGCGCCGGGCGCAGGCGACCCTTCGGTGCCTTCAGCTCGAGAAACAGAATGCGTCCATCGCAAAGCACGGTCAGATCGGCAAAGCCCGCATAGACACCCATGCCGACTAGGATCGCTTGGCGCTTGGCACCATGGGGCCCGGGTTCGGTCACCTCATTGGCGCAATGATGCACGATCGCCGTGCGGGGTAGGGCGAGCCGCAGCGCCCGCACCACCGCGCGCTGCAGATCGGCCTCGGGGGTGCCACGGCGCGTCATTGCCTGGCCCTCCCCTGATCTTCGCGCGGGGCGCGGCGAACGGGCCGGCGCGCGTCGATCACCACCATCAGCCGCTGCGCGTCCTCGCGCTCGGTGGCGGTCTCGCCATGGGCGGTCAGCACCTTGCAGGCGAGCCGGATCAGGGGATCGCTGTGATGGGCGACATCGGCGATCACGGCGCGGGCCTCGGCGAGACGGTCTGCAGGCCAGTCGGATTTGCGGGGCAGGGCGATCATGTCCGCCCCCGTGATCTGCGCACCGGGTGCGTCTGTTCCTGCGCGTGGATCCAGTCCTGTACCGACGCCCGCCGATAAAAGGTTTTCCGCCCTATGCGGGTGCAAGGCGGGCCCTCGCGGCGCGCCGCCCATCGGGCGAGAGTGTCTGGTGTGAGGCCCAGCTCGCGCGCCAACTGCTCGCGGCTGATCCAGTCGGCCAACAAGTTCAGCGGTTCCGCTGGTACCTCAGGGTGAGGGTGAGTCATGGGCTGCTCCGTTTGTTTTTCTCACCCCTCTGACGGGGGCAAGGCGAGCGAAGCAGAGCGCGTCGGGCGGAATACAGGCGGAAGGTGGAATTGAAGCGCGCCCCTCAATTCCACCCCTTGTTTTATTGAAGTTTCAGGCACTGACTCTCGTAAGAGTGGCTTTGTCAGGGCCCAACGTTTGCCCTGAGGCGTGCTGTTTATGGCGTCGATCACCCTGCCATTATCGCTGGTCCTTCCCGGCAGGCTGCATTGGCCGACGCACCGGGGGTTTCGCGGGATCTGCGTGGGGTGGAATTGACGGAAATGCCGGTTCCGGTCGTGTTTCACCGACGTTCGACACGACGCAGTCAGGACCGCTTGCGACAAATTGAACCTCACATATTCCCGAGGTTCAAACGCGCCCTGACCCAGCGTAAACTTTCTGCGAGCAGTCCAACAGAATCGAAAACAAAAAAAGTCCCGTGCCCGCACCCAACTAGGGGCGGCTCTTACCAACAGGTGGTTTTCCTCGAAGGCATGCTCTGCACCCAGTCCCACCCGCGCGCCTGGCGCGTCGGGCTTTGTAACTCGCATTCCGACGGCTTGGGCCGCGTGATGCCGCATGCCTGGAAGGAGCCCCGTGATGCCATTGCCGCCGATTGCCTTCTATTCGATCTACGAGATTTCTGCGCGCTGGGGCTGCCATCCAGCCGATGTCGCAGGCTGGGCCGCAGCGGGACATCTGCAGGTGCTGGCGGGCATTCCGCTGGTTCGCTGCGCTGAAGAAACCATCGCCGGTCTGGTCGAGGTGCCCATCGCTGAGCTGATGCCGATG
>NZ_JBFHIA010000323.1:0-2665 GCF_041596715.1 Phaeovulum sp. | reverse complement strand
TGTGGGCGAACGCACCAACATCGGCGCGGGCACGGTGACGTGCAACTATGACGGCGTCATGAAACATCGCACCGAAATCGGCGCAAATGCCTTTATCGGCTCTGACACGATGCTGGTGGCGCCAGTGTCGGTGGGCGATGGCGCGCTAACCGGGTCAGGGTCGGTCATCACCGAAAACGTGCCGGCAGGCGCGGTGGCGCTGGCGCGCGCAAAGCAGGTCAACAAGCTCGGGCTGGCAGCCAAGCTGTTCGACCGGCTGCGCGCCGAAAAGGCGCGGCGGCGCGAGGGAAAAACCTGATGTGCGGCATCATCGGCATCTTGGGCGAGCATGAGGTCGCACCGCAACTCGTTGAAAGCCTGAAGCGGCTGGAATATCGCGGCTACGATTCGGCGGGCATCGCCACCGTGCACGAGGGGCGGCTGGACAGGCGTCGGGCGGTGGGCAAGCTGGTCAATCTTTCAGACCTGCTGGTGCACGACCCATTGCCGGGCAAGGCGGGCATCGGCCATACCCGCTGGGCCACGCACGGTGCCGCGACCGAGCGCAATGCGCACCCGCACCGCTCTGGCCCGGTGACGGTGGTGCACAACGGCATCATCGAAAATTACCGCAATCTGCGCGAAACCCTCGCAGCGGCGGGCATGGCCTGTGAAACCGAGACCGATACAGAAACCGTAGCGCTTCTGACGCACCACTACATGACCCAAGGCCTGCCTGCCCGCGAAGCCGCGCGCGCCACGCTGGCGCGGCTTGAAGGCGCTTTCGCGCTGCTGTTTCTGTTCGACGGCGAACCCGACCTGTTGATTGCCGCGCGCAAGGGCAGCCCGCTGGCGATCGGGCATGGGCAGGGCGAAATGTTTGTAGGCTCGGACGCAATTGCGCTGGCCCCCTTTACCGACGCCATCACCTACCTTGAAGAAGGCGATCATGCCTTTGTCACCCGCGCGGGTGCGGAAATCTTCGACGCCGAAGGCAGGCGCACCAAGCGCGAAGCCCAGCGCATCGACATTGGACAAGCCCGGGTTGAGAAGGCTGGCTACAAGCACTTCATGGCCAAGGAAATCGCCGAACAACCCGCGGTTTTGCGCGATGCGCTTGGGCATTATCTGCAAGGCGGCGCGTTGAACCTGCCCGAGGGGTTGAACCTTGCCGGCGTCGAGCGGCTGACGCTGGTCGCCTGCGGCACCGCCTATTACGCTTGCGCGGTGGCGAAATACTGGTTCGAGGCGCTTGCCGGGCTACCTTGCGAAATCGACGTGGCCAGCGAGTTTCGCTATCGCGAGCCGCCCCTTCCCGCCGCAAGCCTTGCGCTGTTTGTCAGCCAGTCGGGCGAAACCGCAGACACGCTCGCGGCGCTGCGCTATTGCAAGGCACAAGCTGCGCAGACGCTGGCGGTGGTCAACGTGCCCAGTTCGTCCATCGCGCGCGAAGCCGACTTGGCCTTGCCGATCATGGCGGGCATCGAGGTGGGCGTCGCCTCGACCAAAGCGTTCACCTGCCAGCTTGCGGTGCTGGCGATACTGGCGCTGAAAGCGGCGGTGGACCGTGGCCGCATGACGCCTGCAACGCTCGCATGCCATATCGACGCATTGCAAACGCTGCCGGGCCTGATGAATCAGGCGCTGGCGCTTTCCGACGATATCGCGCGGCTAGCCGAGCGCATTGCCGAGGCCAGCGACGTGCTGTTCCTCGGGCGCGGACCGATGTTCCCGCTGGCCTTGGAGGGCGCGCTGAAGCTCAAGGAAATCAGCTACATCCACGCCGAGGGCTATGCCTCTGGCGAGTTGAAGCATGGTCCGATCGCGCTGATCGACCGCAATCTGCCAGTGGTGGTGCTGGCACCGCATGATCGGCTTTTCGACAAGACCGTGTCGAACATGCAAGAGGTGATGGCGCGCCACGGCATGGTGTTGCTGATCTCGGATGCGCCGGGGCTCGATGCCGCATCGGCGGGCGTTTGGGCAAGCCTGAAGCTGCCGCAAGTGGCCGAACCTTTCGCGCCGATCCTTTATGCGATCCCGGCGCAACTGCTTGCCTACCACACCGCGATTGCCAAGGGCACCGATGTGGACCAGCCGCGCAATCTGGCAAAATCGGTGACGGTGGAATGATCGGCGAGGGGGAACTTGCCGCGCTTGCGGCACTTGCCGACCCGGTGCGCGCCGAGGGGTCTGCCGCTTATCACAAGGCCCCGCGCCCCTATCTTGGGCTTGCCGTGCCGCAGATCGAGGCTTTGGTGGCCGAATGGCGTGCGGCGCTGGATGTGCCGGGGCGGGTTGCGCTGGCCGATGCGCTTTGGCGCTCAAACATCCACGAGGCGCGCATTGCCGCGGCCAAGCTGCTGACGCAGGCCCGAATTGGCGATGATGCAGCGGTCTGGCAGCTGATCGCCGCGTGGGTTCCCGAGTTCGACGCATGGGCCATTGCAGACCATGCCGCCGCCGCGGGCGGGCGCCGCCTTGTCGCGCACCCGGAACGGCTGGACGAGGTGGAAGGCTGGGTTGCCCACCCAAACATGTGGGCGCGCCGCGCCGCACTGACCTTCACCCTACCTTGGACCCGCCTGCCCCACCCCAAGCCCGCCGACGAGGCGGTGCGCACCCGCGTTCTGGGCTGGGCCACGGCACTTGCCCCCGACCGCGACTGGTTCATCCAGAAAGCCAT
>NZ_JBFHIA010000322.1:0-2693 GCF_041596715.1 Phaeovulum sp. | reverse complement strand
GGTCGATCTAGGGGCGGGGTGCAGGCGCGTGCAAGGGCAGGAGCGGGAAATTAGGGGTCTGCGAGACAGGTTTTCTTGCGCGTGACGTAACGATCTTTCGCTGATTGCAACTGCGACCGAAAAGCGCACCTGCATGAAAGCGGTTGTCGTGTTGGCCGACCTTGGGTCATGAAACTTCTGGTATGAAAAACGCAGCGCCAATCTTGCATCGGCTGTTTATCTTGGCCGCCCTGACCATTGCCCTTGCGGCAAGCGGGTTTGCGCAGCGTCTTCCCTCGGCTGACGAAAGGGCGATGCAGGCCTTCGTCTCGGCGGGTGGCAATCTGGCCGACCTTTGTCTGGGCGGAAGTGCTGACGACCTGCCCGATCACCGCACCTGCAAGGCCTGCTGCAACGTGGTTGGCGCAGGGCTTCTTCCTGTGGTTCCGGCTATTCAGGCCGATCTGGTCTTTGTCCATGTCGCCGCGGTTGTGGCCCCGCGCGAAAGCCGTGCGGTGCGTGACGTGCTTGACCCTGCGCGTGGGACGCGCGCCCCCCCTCTGGCCTGATCGCGTTTTCTGAAAACCCGATCGTCCCGGGCGCAAGCACGCGCCCCTGCCAGAGGACCACCTATGCCCTGTTTGGATTTCAAGGCTTATGCCGCCGCTGGCGCTTTGGTGCCGGTATGACCCGCATCGCCGCCTTCGTTTGTGCTGAAACCTGCACGAGCTTCGGACACAAAGCCGTTGGTATTCGGCCTAGGACGCAACGCATAACTGATGCGCCCGCGGCCTGCCTCGCAACGCACGCAGCAAAGCACCGATTTGAGCCGCGATTGCCCTATGCCGCGGCTTTGATAACGCGGGCCCAAGATCTGCCCACGCCTCGGTGCGTGGAATAAAAAGAATGCGCGGTTTCGCCCTTCTCCTGACGGTTTGCGCGGTGCTGTTCCGCGCATTGCTGCCCGATGGCTTGATGCTTTCGCAAAGCCGGGATGGGGCTGTCGAAGTCGTCATTTGTACCGAAGGGGGCTACCAGCAAATCCTTGTTGGCCGTGATGGCCAACGCGTGGATGACACCACCCCGCAAGGAAAAACACCGCACGCGACATGCCCCTATTCACTGGCGGGGAACGTGGTGCTTCCTGTCGCTGCGGCGGTTCCTTTCCTTTCAACGCACTTGGCCGCCTTGTTGGCCGGCCCACAGGCGGCGCACCAGTTGCCTGCCTGGCCAATCGACGATGACAATGCCCCGCGCGGCCCCCCGCTCATGCTCTGATGCCTGAACGACCCGATGCACAAGCATCGGCCGAACAACAACAATCAGACAGTGGGATTCAAGATGAAGTACTCTTTGAGTGCACCTTGTGAGGTGCATGCTCGTGGCGTCATGGCAAAAGCTCTGTGCAGCACGTTCCTGACGCTTGTTCTGGCTCCGGCGGCAACGGCGCAAACTGCCCAAGTGCCATGCGACCCGGCAACCGAGTTCTGCGTGGCAGACGAGACGGTTGACCTTGTGTTGCAAACGGTCGAAGTCACCGCGGCCGCACCCGCACCCGCGCCGCAGCCAACGGCACCGCGGCCCGCGGCCCAAACGACAGTCGCCGCCCCGGTGGTGACCGAGGCCCCGGCCGCACCGTCAGTGCCTAGCGACAGCCGTTTTGCCTTGCGCCCGACGCGCGTGCAGGACCGCACCGAGGTTGGCAGGCAGACCGTAGATACGCCAACGGCAGGCACTGTGATCGACCAAGCCGAGTTGCAGCGCATCAGTTCTACGTCGGCTGAAACAGATCTGCTTTTGCGGGTGCCGGGCATTTCGATGATCCGCAACATTCGCATTCCGATCGGCGGCAAGGCCTATACGAATAACCTCGTGGATGGCTTCACCGTGCGATCGCAGACGCAGGGCGCGTTCGGTTTTCTTGACGAGGTAAACCTTTGGGATGCCGAAGCGGTGGAAATTACCCGTGGGCCGGCATCGGTGCTCTATCCGTCCAAGGCGGTTGGCGGGACGATCAACATCATCTCTCGCGAACCCTCTGAAGAGTTTGAAGGGCAAATATCGACCGAGGTGGGAAGCTACGGGCTCACGCGCGCGGCGTTGAACCTTGCCGGGCCAGTCGGCACCTCAGAGGTGCTGAGCTATTCGTTCAGTGCGAACGCGCTGGATTCGGAAGGATGGCGGGATCGGTCCGCGATCGAGCGGAGGGCTCTTAGTGCGAAGCTGCAGTGGCAAGTCACCCCATCGACAACGCTTACCTTCAAGGCAGAGCAACTAAGCTACTATCAAGAACACGCGGGTCGTCTGACCGAGTCCCAGTTTGAGGACGACTGGACGCAGGCGCAATATTCCAACCTCTACGAGGATTACGATACGACCTCGTTTTCTTCGACGCTGGAACATGACTTCGGCGCGGGCCGCAAGCTGGAGCTGAGCTATGGTTATAGCAACATCCAAGGCACCGATGCCTGCCCTTCGGGCTGTTCTTCGACTATCGCCTCGATGCGCCAGCAAGAGTTTGAAGATGAAAACCACAACCTGCGCTTGCTTTACACGCAGGATTTCGCGGCGATGGATGGGCGGCTGAGCCTTGGCGTCGATGCGTTCAAGGGTCTGTCGGATTCTGTAACCTACAGGCGTTCGATCAATGGGTTTTCCACCTACAGAAATGACGCCGACAACGACAGCCTGATCGACGAAACCTCGATCGCGCC
>NZ_JBFHIA010000321.1:0-2698 GCF_041596715.1 Phaeovulum sp. | reverse complement strand
TGCGGTGGCGCGCAGCGGCAAGCCGATGAACGTGCCTGATGTTGCGGCTTTCGCCGACCACATCGCCTGCTCTTCCACCACCCGATCCGAGTTGGTGCTGCCGGTGCACGGCCTTGGTGGAAGGCTGATCGGCGTGCTTGACATCGACAGCAACACCCCGGCGGCTTTCGATGATGCCGATACCGCGGCATTGCAGGCCATCCTTACCGAGGTTTTCGGCGCAATTTGATCGCTTGCGGCACCGGGGCCGTGCCCTCATAAAGCACGGCGGACGGCGGAGATTAACAGATGTGGCAGATCTATGCGGCTTTTCCAGCCGAGGCGCTGGTGGGCTTCATCCTTGGCGGACTGGTGGTCAATTTCGCACCGGGGCAAGATATGTTTTTCGCCACGGCCTGCGGTATCAACGGCGGGCCGCGGGCTGGTGCGATGGCTGGGCTGGGGGCGGGGATAGGCGTTGTCTGGCACGTCACGCTGGCGGCGCTTGGCCTTTCGGCGCTGATGGCGGCGCACCCCGGCACGCTTGAAGTCATCCGCTGGGCGGGGGCTGCCTATCTGGCGTGGCTTGCGGTGAAGGCATGGCGCGCGGGCAGCAGTGGCGGCGACAGCCGCGGCATCGTGAACCCGTGGAAGGCGGTGGCGCGCGGTTTTGTTTCCAACGCGCTGAACCCCAAGCCGGTGCTTTTCATTCTCGCCTTCCTGCCGCAATTCACCAACCCGGACTATGGCCCGACCTGGATGCAGATCGTTGCGCTCGGGTCTATCTTCGCCTTTACCGGCACAATCGTGACGATGGGCTATGGCCTGCTTGCGGGATATATTGGGCGCTCGCTCGTATCGCGCATGGGCGCGGTCAACAAGGTGGCGGCGGTGCTGTTTGGTGGGCTTGCGGCAAAGCTTGCGCTCTCATGAGCGATTTCGTCTATAGCCCGCCCGACGATCCACTGCAGATCATACATGCAGACGCGCAGGTGCTGGTGGTCAACAAACCTGCGGGCCTATTGTCGGTTCCGGGCAAGGGCGAACATCTGGCCGATTGCCTGATCGCGCGGCTTCGGGCGGTTTACCCCGAGGTGTTGCTGGTGCATCGGCTCGATCTTGATACTTCCGGTGTTATGGTTTTTGCGCTGACACCTCTGGCGCAGCGCCACCTTGGCTGGCAGTTTGAAGAGCGGGTGACGAAAAAGGTCTATGTCGCACGGCTTTGGGGGCAGCTGAACCCACGCGAAGGGCGAGTGGATCTGCCATTGTGTGTCGATTGGCCAAACCGGCCGCGCCAGCACGTGGACCACGAGGTAGGCCGTCCGGCACAGACCGACTGGCGCGTGGTGCGCCACGAGGCGGATGGAACAACGCGCGTGCGCTTGATGCCTTTGACCGGGCGCAGCCATCAGTTGCGGGTGCATATGTCCGAACTGGGGCACCCGATCTTGGGCGACAGGCTTTATGCTACGGGCCCGGCGCTCGATTTTCCCCGCTTGATGTTGCACGCGGAATCGCTGCGCTTTCGCCACCCCGACGGCGGCAAGGCCCAAAGCTATTCTTCGCCCTGCCCGTTCTAGGGTGGCGACGCCGGGCTTCAGGGCGGCAAGTTGGCCAGCCCGAAGCCCCTTGTCAGTCCGGGAACCAGCCCGAAATCGTCTTGCTGTCGAGAAACTCTTCGATTCCCCAATGCCCGCCCTCGCGCGCGCGCCCAGATGCGCCGACGCCACCAAAAAACGCGCCCGCGCCGCGGCTGATACCGTTCATTTCAACCATGCCCGACCTTAGGCTGCGTGCAAGGCGGTTGGCGCGGGTACCATCGGTGGTTTGCACGTAGTTGGTCAGCCCGTAGGGCGTATCGTTGGCGATCGAAAGCGCCTCTTCCTCGGTGTCGAAGGGAATGATCGACAGGACCGGGCCAAAGATTTCCTCGCGCGCGATCGTCATGTCGGGCGTCACATCGGCAAAAACCGTGGGCCGCACGAACCAGCCACGGTTCAACCCATCGGGGCGGCCGGGGCCACCGGCCACAAGGCGTGCGCCCTCGGCTACGCCTTTTTCGATCATGCCCTGAATCTTGGTATATTGCGCCTCGCTGACCACCGGGCCGATGTGGCGTCCGGCCTCGTGAGCCGAGCCTACGCGGGTGGCAAGTGCGGCTTGCCGCGCGATCTCGACCGCGTCGGCATAGGCCGCGCGTTCGACCAGCATCCGCGTTGGCGCATTGCACGATTGGCCCGAGTTGTTGAAGCAGTGGCGCACGCCGCGCTTGACCGCCTCGGCATCCGCATCGGCAAAGACCAGATTGGCACCCTTGCCGCCCAGTTCCAGCGCCACCTTCTTCAAGGTGTCGGCGGCGGCCTTGGTGATGGCGATGCCCGCACGGGTGGAGCCGGTGAAAGAAATCATCGCCACATCGGGATGCGTTGAAAGCTGCGTGCCCACGCCCAGCCCGTCGCCGTTCACAAGGTTGAAAACACCCGGCGGAACGCCCGCCTCATGCAGGATTTCGGCAAATAGTAGCGCCGACAGCGGCGCGATTTCGGAAGGTTTCAGCACCATCGTGCACCCCGCGAGCAAGGCCGGAACGACCTTGAGCGCGATCTGGTTCATCGGCCAGTTCCACGGCGTAATCAGCCCCACCACGCCCACCGGCTCAAACGAAATGCGGGTTCTGGGGGCGTGCGGGCCAAGCGGGCGCACAAACTCGAAGGTC
>NZ_JBFHIA010000320.1:0-2714 GCF_041596715.1 Phaeovulum sp. | reverse complement strand
TCGTCAGCCTCGGCCACATTACCAAGGCGAAAGAGGTCTGCGTGCCAGATCTCGGTGCCCGCCGCGTCGTAGACCTGCACCAACGTAAAACTTGGCGAAGGCACATCCTCGGGCGGAAGCCCCGCGGTGCGCAGCCGTTCTTGAATAAGCGTGCGCGCGAAGTGCGTTTTTCCGGCACCAATCGGGCCTTCCAGCAACAACACATCGCCAGCATGCAGCAATGGCGCCAGCATGGTTCCAAGCCGGGCGGTCGCCTCGGCATCGGCAAGGGGCAGTGCAAGGGGGGCAAGCGGTGTCATTTCCCGAACTTAGCCAGCGGCACCGCCGCCGCAAGTGGCATCGCCAAGGCTTGTGGCCAGCCAGTCGGCAAATCGCGCGCCGTCGGGCACTTGCTGCGCGATGGCTTTGGGCAAGGGCACGGCCATTGGGCCAAGAAAGACAAGGATAATCGCAGCATCAAGCCGCGGCAGGCAATCAAGCGCGGCGGCAATTTCGCTGGCACTCGGCCCGGTGTCGTCCCTAAATGAAAGCCGCACGACACGAATTGGTGCAGCCTCGCCGGGTAGCAGCAGGTCAGCGGGTGCCAGCACCACCAGCCGGTCTGCTGGGGCCAGTGCCCGCGCGTGACGCAGTGCCTCGGCACATTCGGCGGCGGATGCCACGCGCAGTTGCACCGCAATCGCCCCGCAGCGGCGCAGATGCTCTGCAAGTGCTGTGCCGATTGCGGCCTCTGACACCTGCGTCCCTGCGATCGCCTCTGCGCTCATGCTTCTGGTTCCTGCCTCGTTGCCCCGCCCGCGGCAATCATGGCGGATTTAGACCAAGGCGCAACCGACCTGCCCGGCCTCAGACGCCGCGCGCCAGCAGCGCCAGCTCAGCCTCGCGGCGATGCACGGCGGTTGCTAGCGAAGCTGCGGTTTTGCGGGTGCCTTTTGGTGCAGCCAGTGGGGTAAAGCCAACCAGTTTAGCACCCGACGAAAGTGGCAGAAAGCGGCAGCCAAGGCGCTGGCCGCTGGCCAGCACCACCTCGCCCGACCAACTGGTGCGATCGGACGCACCAGTCGCAATCGCGCGCAACTCTGCCCACGCGGGGTTCGGCCGCGCGCGGCCCTGCCACAGTTGCAGCGAATCGCGTAGTGTCACCCGGCCGAGTGTGCCTGCGGGGTCGTCCCCCCAAAGCTCGGCATAGGCGGTGTTCGCCGTGGCAAGCTCTCCCGAAGGCAGAAACACCGCCACCGCCTCAACCATCGCATCAAGAACCGACTGGCCAAGTTCCAGCTCTGCACGGAAGCGCCGCGTCAACGAAACCTCTGCGGTTATGTCTTCGAACAAAAACGCCACCGCACCGTCCGGGTGCGGGCGGCCGGTGACGCGGTATGTCTGCCCGCCCGGCAGTGACCATGTTTCGACGTGGTGCCCTGCCGCCGCGCCCTGTTCAAGCGCGCTCATCTGCTGACGCCAGCTTCGGTAATCCTTGGGTTCAGGCATCATCCGCGCCTCGCGCAACCGGTCGAGCACGGCATAAAGCGTCGGGCGCGTTGTAAGGAAATCAGCGCCGAGTTGTGTCAGGTCGATCAGCGCGGGGTTGAATAGTTGCAACTGCCGCTGTCGGTCAAAAATCGCCATGCCAATCGGCAGATCTGCGAAGGTCTTGGTCAGTGTTTGCACGAACTCGCGCAGCGCACGTTCGGCCCGCACGGTTGCATCGGCGCAGACCGCAAAGCACTGCACACCGCCGTCCAGCGCATGGCTTTGCACATCGAACCACGCAGGCGCGTCGGTGTCTGCGCCAAGGCAGCGCCGCAGCACGTTGCCCGCCGCGACAGGTTCGAACAACCGTGGCAGGGGCCAGACCAGCGCGCCCTCGTCCGCATCGGGCGGTTCGATCCGCAAAAGATAGGCGCGGTTCGCCCAGATAACCTCGCCCGCCGCGTTTTCGCGCCAGACGAGCATGGGCGCGTGGTCGGCCACGCTGCGCAACTGCTCTACCTCGTCTTCAAGCGCGCGCTGGCTCAGCCCGTCCACCATCACGCCGCGGCCCTCTGCCTCGGGGTCGATCAGGGTCAGGCGCGCAAGGCCACCCGCAGCTTCTGCGATCAGTCGCAGCGGTGCCTCGCCAATGCCGCGCGGCCGGGACTTGACCTCGATTCGCCCGCGATCGACCAGATCCGAGAACACCGAGCTGAAATTATCGAACCTCGGGGCCAGAAACGCGGAAAGCCGCGCCCAGTCGCTATCGCCCATCGGCGCAGCCTCAAGCAGCGCGCGCGCCGGTTGCGTGGCATCGACCAGAAACTCATTGTCGAACAGAAATACCGCCGGCTCCAGCGCCAGTTCCGAAAGCGCCGCGCTCGGTGCGACCGGCGCGCGGTCATATCGCAGCGAAAGCAGCAGCAACGCGATCCAGGCAGAGCCTACCGAGGTAGCTGCAATGATCAGCGCCAGCACCCAGCCATCCAACATGTGAAAACCGCCCCTGCTTAGTCTTTCAAAGCATGGGTCGAATTGGTTAACTAGGTGTTAAGCCGACCTCGGCCCCTGTTCAGCGCGACAGGGGCCGATTTTCGCCAAGTGCGCCCTCGGGGGCAACAACACGGCCCGCAGGCCAGACAACCTCGACCACCGCACCCGAATGGCCCGGATATTCGATTCCGCGCAGCAGTGGCGCGCTGCCGTTGGCAAAGGTGATGGTCGCGCCGGTGCGTTCCAACAGC
>NZ_JBFHIA010000319.1:0-2738 GCF_041596715.1 Phaeovulum sp. | reverse complement strand
GTCAAAGGTGCCGCGTTTGAGGGCACCTCGGCCGCGATGATGGTGACGACGCCCGATTTTGATATCGCTTACGTCAACCCGGCGCTGGTTTCGCTTGTCAACGAGGCTATTGACGAGTTTCGCAAGATAGCACCCGATATCGACGCTGCGAAACTTGTCGGGCGCAATATCGATGTGTTTCACAGCTTGCCGGGGCGCGTGCGCGCTATTCTTTCAAACCCCGAAAATCTGCCCTACTGCGCCGAGATTCCACTGGGCGCGCGGCACTACACGCTCGAAATCACATTGGCGCAGATGCCGGGCAAAGGCGTGCTTGGCTATGTCGTCGAGTGGCGCGATGTGACAGAGACGCGGCTGAGAACAGCAACATTGGCCGCAATCGAGCGCAACCAGATCACCGCAGGTTTCAACCCCGAGTGGCGGCTGAACGCGGCCAATGACACCCTTCTGGCGCTGCTCGGAAAACCGCGCGAGGCCATGCTCGGTTGCGCCTTTTCGGACCTGATGCAGGCGCAAGGTGCAGATGCGATTGGCGATGCGGAAATGCGCGCGCGTCTGGCAAAGGGCGACACCGTGCTTGCCCGCATCACGATGCTTGGGCAAACCGGCGAGGTGATGCTCGATGGCAGCATCACACCGGTGCTCGATACCAAGGGCGCGGTGCTGAGTTATCTGGTGATGGCGGTCGATGTGACGGCGGCGCAGCAAGGCCTGAGGGCTGCCGAGCTTGAACGCCAGGCGATGCTTGCGGCCCAGAAATCCGTGGTCGAGGCGTTGCGCCTTGCCCTAGAACGGTTGTCCGATGGTGACCTGACCGTGCAGATCGAGACGAGCTTTGCCGCAGAGTACGAACGCCTGCGCGCCGATTTCAACTCCGCCGCCGCCAATTTGCGCGATGCGATGCAGGCGGTGCTGGAAAATGCCTCGGGCATTGAAAGCGAGGCGAAGGAAATCACCGCAGCGGCCGAAGACCTCAGTCGGCGCACCGAACAGCAGGCCGCAACGCTGGAACAAACCGCGGCGGCGCTTGATGAGTTGACGGTTTCGGTGCGCTCATCAGCCGAAGGCGCGGGCGAGGCAAGCCGCACCGTCGCCGAGGCGCGCGCCAGTGCCGAAGCTTCTGGGGCAATCGTCGAGCAGGCGGTGTCTGCGATGGGTGAAATCGCGACCTCCTCTGCGCAGATATCGAAAATCATCAGTGTTATCGACGATATTGCCTTTCAAACCAATCTTCTGGCGCTCAATGCCGGGGTCGAGGCTGCGCGCGCGGGCGAGGCTGGGCGCGGTTTTGCCGTGGTGGCATCCGAAGTGCGCGCCCTCGCGCAGCGTTCCTCCGAAGCCGCGCGCGAGATTGACGGGCTGATCACCGCATCGACCGGGCAGGTGCGGCGCGGTGTCGATCTGGTCGGGCAGGCGGGCAAGGCGCTCCAGCAGATCGTCGGTTCGGTGGCCGAAATCGCAGAAAAGGTCGAGGCCATCGCCGGGTCTTCGCAAGAGCAGGCCGCAGGTCTGGCCGAGATCAACACCGCTGTAAACCAGCTCGACCAAGTGACCCAGCATAACGCCGCCATGTTCGAGCAGACTACCGCGGCCAGCCATGCGCTGACGCGCTGTGCCACGTCGCTAAGCGACACCACCGCGCGGTTTCGCACCGGGGTGCCCAGACAAGCCGCTACAGAACATCTTGCCACGCGTGCCGCGGCACCAGCGCCACCGCGCGGCAAAACGCGGGCCGCCGCGGCCACCGGCACCTACGGCAACGCTACCGTTTCCAGCGACTGGGAGGATTTTTGAATAGGTCCGTCACCTTGATAAACATCGTTTTTAAGAGATATTCGCCATGCCCGTGCGCGTTCTGATCGTTGATGATTCCCCCACCATCCGCCGCCTGATCCGCGCGCGAATCGACGCCGACCCGCGTCTGGTCGCCGTTGGCGAGGCCTTCGACCCGTTTGACGCGCGCGAAAAGATCAAGGCTCTCAACCCAGACGTCCTCACGCTCGATGTCGAGATGCCACGTATGGATGGTATCGCATTTCTCGAAAAACTGATGCGGCTCAGGCCAATGCCGGTTGTGATGGTATCCACGCTGACGCATCGCGGCAGCGCCGCAGCACTCGAGGCGCTGTCGCTGGGCGCAGTTGACTGCATCGGCAAGGGCAGCGGCGGCGATCTGGCAAACAGCTTCGACACTTTGGCCGATACGCTGGTCATGGCAGCGTCGGCGCGGCCTAGGGGCACTGCGCGCGCACCCGTTGCACCTGCCCCCGCGGATTATCGCTGGGCCGGGCGCCATGTGCTGATCGGCTCCTCGACAGGCGGCGTCGATGCCATCGAATCCTTGCTGGCGGGGTATCCGCCGCTATGCCCGCCGACGCTTATCACGCAGCACATGCCAGCCGGCTTTTTGGCAAGCTTTGCCACGCGTCTTGCGCAGCGCTTCGCCCCACACATCGCGCTTGCCTATGATGGCGCACCGCTCGAGGCCGGGCACGTGTATCTCGCCCCCGGAGGCGCGCATCACCTTGCGGTCGATGTCGGGCCGATACCGCGGTGTCGGCTGATCGCGGGCGATAAAGTCAACGGCCATCGCCCTTCGGTCGATGTGCTGTTCGATTCGGCGCAAGCGATGGCCGAGCGTAGCCTTTGTGTGCTGCTGACGGGTATGGGGCGCGACGGCGCATCCGCAATGGTGCGGATGCGGGCGCTGGGGGCGCGGTGTCTTGCGCAGGATGAGG
>NZ_JBFHIA010000318.1:0-2761 GCF_041596715.1 Phaeovulum sp. | reverse complement strand
GTGGCCAATGCGGTTGCAGCGCGGCTGG
This sequence comes from Phaeovulum sp., assembly GCF_041596715.1. GTDB lineage: Bacteria > Pseudomonadota > Alphaproteobacteria > Rhodobacterales > Rhodobacteraceae > UBA6213. Next base: position 2,733 of record NZ_JBFHIA010000318.1, on the reverse strand, counting down.
ACCTTGTTGCGGTGGAATATGAGCGTGGCTGGCAAGGGCGACCCACGCAAGACCACGGGTTGCGCTTTGCCCGGATTCTGCGCGGCGTGGAAGAGGTGCGCACGCTTGACGGGGCGGTGCTACGCTCTGGCGAGGCGCGCAGGCTGGGGACGCATACGCAATCGCTCCACGATGTTTATGGCGCACCCGCGCGGTTGATCCGCAAGGACCGCGAGCAGGTCATCAACGGGCCGCTGGAGCTGTTGTCGGCGATCTTGGCCGAGGGCGAAAAGGGGCTGAGCCTGCAACGCTACAAAGGCTTGGGCGAAATGAACCCCGAACAGCTGTGGGAAACCACGCTTGACCCCGTAGCGCGCACGCTGTTGCAGGTGAAGATCGACGATCTGGCCGAGGCAGACGACATTTTCACCAAGCTGATGGGCGACGTGGTCGAACCGCGGCGCGAGTTCATCCAGCAAAACGCGCTGAACGTGGAAAATCTGGATATCTGATCGGCGCGGGTGGCCAATACCCAGGCGGCGCTGCAATCAGCGCCGCCTGGGGCGTGAAGGGCGCGTTTTCAGCGTTTTAGCGGCCGCTGCGCCTTTGCCGAAGCCATTCCTTCGGTGCTTTGGTATGGTTCACGTCGCCTTGGCGCAGTAAGCTGCGGGCGGCCGGTAAGGTCCGGTCATCCGTTGCTGCGAAGGAGACCGCGATGTCGAGCATCAGTCCTGCAAATGGCGAAGAGCGCGAGGCGGCGCACGGCGGGATGATGCCGCTGGAGGCTGCAATCGCAATTGCGCTGGATAGCGTGGCACCGATTGGCGCGGTCGAAACCGTAAACTTGGCCGAGGCGCTGGGGCGGTTTTGCGCGAAGGCGGTTGTTGCCCCCGCCGCGATGCCCTTTTTCGATAATTCTGCGATGGACGGCTTTGCCCTGCGGCTGGCGGATCTGGCGGGTGGCGATAGGCTGCCCATTTCCGCCACGGCTGCGGCGGGTTCTGCGCCGTCCGAGCTGGCACCCGGCACCGCCGCGCGCATCTTTACCGGCGCGCCGCTGCCTGCGGGTGCCGATGCCATCGCGATGAGCGAGCATTGCACCGAAACTGGCGAAACCGTGCGGTTTGACCGCGCACCGAAGCCCGGCGCCAATATTCGCCTTGCGGGCAGTGACCAGCCGCTTGGCGCAAGGTTGCTGGCACCCGGTCAGCGGATTGGCGCGCGGCACATCGGTTTGCTTGCCGCCAACGGGATCGAGAATGTTTCGGTCGCGCGAAGGCCCCGCGTTGGGGTGTTTTCGACGGGCGACGAGCTTGCCAAGGGCACCCGTGGCCCCGGTGCCATCCATGACGCCAATCGCCCCATGTTGCTGGCACTTGCGCGCGCCGCTGGGGCAGAAGCGAGTGACCTTGGCATTTTGCCCGATGATCTTGCCGCAACCACGCGCGCATTCGAGGGCCTTGCCGACAGGTTCGATCTGGTGCTGACCTCGGGCGCGGTGTCGGTGGGGGGGCGCGACCATGTGCGACCGGCGCTGATTGCCGCAGGCGGGCGGCTTGATGGCTGGCGCGTGGCGATCAAGCCCGGAAAGCCGGTCGCCTTTGGGCGGATTGGCGCGAGTGCGATTACCGGCCTGCCGGGCAACCCCTTTGCCTCTTTTGTCGGCTTTCACCTATTTGTGGCACCGCAGATTGCGCGGCTTGCCGGGGGCACCGCGCCAAAGTTCGCGGCAACCCCGGCGCGCGCGGGCTTTGAATGGCACCGAAAACCAGACCGCGCAGAGGTGTTTCCCGTGCATCTTGCAGGGCACGACGATAGCGGCACGCCCGTTCTTGAACGCCTTGGCAATAGTGCTTCGGCGACACTGTTTCCGCTGGCCGAGGCGGATGGGCTTGCCCTCATTCCAGCAACGACAGAGCGTGTTTCGCACGGCGATACGCTATTCTGGCAACCCTTTTGCGATGGCGGTTCAGCATGACCCGCACCCCGCTGGCGGCTGTTCGCTTTGAAGCTGAAGATATCGACACGCTACTGGCCGCGATTGCCGCCGAACTGGCGGAGGCGGGCTGGCGGCTAGCCGGTGTCATCCAATCGCGCGGCGAAACCGATGGCGATTGCGATTGTGCGGCGATGAACCTTACCTCGCTTGCGACAAGCGAGGTGTTTTGCATCTCGCAAAACCTTGGGCGCGATTCAGAAGGCTGTCGGCTGCACCTTGGCGAACTAGCCAAATGCGCAAAGGCGCTTGAAGCTGATCTGGCGCAAACGCCGGACCTTTTGGTGCTAAGCCGATTTGGCCGCGGCGAAATCGAAGGGGGCGGCTTTCGTGACCTGATCGCCCACGCGCTTGCGGCGGGGATTCCGGTGCTGACCGGTTTGCACCAGAACAACACCGAAGCCTGGGCCGCATTTTGCGGCGAGTTCGGCTGCGATTTGCCCTTTGCTAAGGATGCCGCACTCGACTGGGCGCGGGCATAAGCCTAGGCGCGCCGTGCCACCTTGACGCCCAGCACCTCTAGCACCTTTGCCTCGATCTGCGGGGCGTTCATGGCGGCAGAGGTATACATATCTTCGGGCGAGGAATGGTCGATGAAGGTGTCGGGCAGCACCATGCTGCGGAAGCGGTAGCCGCGATCGAAAATGCCTTCTTCGGCCAGAAGCTGTGCGACATGGCTGCCAAAACCGCCGATTGCGCCTTCTTCAACGGTAATCAGCGCCTCGTGCCCGGCGACCAGCCGCAGGATCAGATCGCGG
>NZ_JBFHIA010000317.1:0-2772 GCF_041596715.1 Phaeovulum sp. | reverse complement strand
GCTGGAAGACCATCCCGACGCGATTCTGTTCATCGACGAGATCCATACCGTGATCGGCGCGGGGGCCACCTCGGGCGGCTCGATGGATGCATCGAACCTGCTCAAGCCCGCCTTGCAGGGCGGCAAGCTGCGCTGCATGGGCAGCACCACCTACAAAGAGTTCCGCCAGCACTTCGAGAAGGATCGCGCGCTGGCGCGGCGCTTCCAGAAGATTGACGTGAACGAACCTTCGGTGCCCGATTCGATCAAGATCCTGATGGGGTTGAAGCCCTATTTCGAAGAGCACCACGAGATCCGCTATACCAACGACGCGATCAAGGCGGCGGTCGAACTTTCGGCGCGCTATATCCATGACCGCAAGCTGCCCGACAAGGCGATCGACGTGATCGACGAGGCGGGGGCGGCGCAACATTTGCTGGCCGAATCCAAGCGCCGCAAGACGCTTGGCCCGAAAGAGATCGAGGCGGTGGTGGCCAAGATCGCCCGTATCCCGCCGCGCAACGTCTCTAAAGACGATGCCGAAGTGCTGCGCGATCTGGAACAGTCGCTCAAGCGCGTGGTTTTTGGCCAAGACAAGGCGATCGAAACGCTTTCAAGCGCCATCAAGCTGGCCCGCGCCGGGCTGCGCGAGCCGGAAAAGCCGATCGGCAACTACCTCTTTACCGGCCCCACTGGCGTCGGCAAAACCGAGGTGGCCAAGCAGCTTTCGGATGTGCTCGGGGTCGAGTTGCTGCGCTTCGATATGTCGGAATACATGGAAAAACACGCGGTCAGCCGCCTGATCGGCGCACCGCCCGGCTATGTGGGCTTTGACCAAGGCGGGCTTTTGACCGACGGCGTCGACCAGCATCCACATTGCGTGCTATTGCTCGACGAAATCGAAAAGGCGCACCCGGATGTGTTCAACATCCTTTTGCAGGTGATGGACCACGGCAAGCTGACCGATCACAACGGCCGTCAGGTCGATTTCCGCAACGTGATCCTGATCATGACTTCGAATGCGGGTGCGGCCGAACAGGCCAAGGCCGCAATCGGCTTTGGCCGCGACCGCCGCGAGGGCGAAGATACGGCGGCGGTGGAACGCGCCTTCAGCCCCGAGTTCCGCAACCGGCTTGATGCGGTGGTCAGCTTCTCGGCGCTGCCGCGCGAGGTGATCTTGCAGGTGGTGGACAAGTTCGTGCTGCAACTCGAAGCCCAACTAATCGACCGCAACGTACATATCGAACTGACCCGCGAAGCGGCCGACTGGCTGGCCGAGCGCGGCTATGACGACCGCATGGGTGCGCGACCGCTGGCTCGCACGATCCAAGAGCATATCAAGAAACCGCTCGCGGAAGAGCTGCTGTTCGGCCGTCTCATCAAAGGCGGGATCGCCAAGGTCTCGGTGCGCGACGGGGCGCTGGTGATCGACGTGGAAGAGATCCAGAAACCCAAGCTGACCAACAGCCGTCCGCCGCTGCTGACAGCCCACTAATGGTTCGGGGCGCTGGCGGCTTTGCTGCCTGCGCCCCTTCCCCCCTCGCGGCGAATCCCTGTTTCCGGGTAATTTGAGTGGCCGACCTTTTGGCGCGCGGCCACTTACGCCTTGTCGAGATCGGCAAAGCAGCGGCCATTGCGGATCAGCACGTCCCACATGGCATGGGGCGGCGCGCCGCCCACGTCTGACAATGTGCGCAGCAGGTTGCGCGTGGCCAGCAGCCCCGCGCGGTCGGCGGCATGCATCGGCCCGCCGATGCTGCGCGGCAAGCCCAAGCCCCGCACCGACGCCACGTCAATATCGCCCGCAGCCTCTGCCTGCCCGTCTTGCAACATCGCGGCACCTTCATCGGCAAGTTCGGCCAGAAGGCGCGCGCGGATCTGCGCGGGCGAAAGCGGCACAGCCCCGATTCCGGCTTCGGCGCGCAGCCCGGCCAGCAGCGCGGTGACATCGGCAACCGCCTGCGCGTCGGGCAAGCCCGCCCCACGATAGAAACTGCTAGGTCTGCCAAAGCGCTGTTCGGTCAGAAGCCGCTGGCAGAGCGGCCCCGGGCGCTGCCCCAAAGATTGCAGGTCAGCAACCATGCGCGAAAGCCCCAACCGGTCAGCACGGCGGAACGGCGGGTCTGCCTGCCCCAATGCGGCATCGACCTGATCGGGGCGCGCGCCTGCCAGAACCGCGCGTTCTGCGGCGGCGAAAAGCCGCGCGGATAGCCGCTCCAGCAGCCCGATTTCCCCCGGCCCGCTGCGCAAAACCGTGAAATGCGCGCGCAAAAGATGCGTGGCCAGCGCCGAGGCCGCGCCATTGCCCGGCCCGGCACTCGCAACTTCGCAAAACTCGGGCGCGGCAAGGCGAAGCGCTGCCGCAGCGGGAAAGTCGGGCGAAAGCGCACCCTCCAGCACCAAGGGCACCGCAGGTGGTAGGTCTGCCGCTGCATCTGCGCGGGCAAGAATCCAAGCGCAGCCCGCCATCTCGGCCGCCCCCGTAACCGCTTCGATACGGCCCCAGGCTGCGGCGCGATCGGCGGCACTCAACCGCCCGGCCACCACCGCGGCCTCTTGCGCGCGTGCAACGGCAGATAGGATTTCGGCCAGCGGCGCTTCTTCGCGCGAGGCGATCAATACGCGCAAGCCGCTGGCGGCCAGTGCCGCGGACAAGGGCGTGGCCAATTTCGCCCCGACCTCCCAGAACCCGACGCTGCCTGCAATCTTTACGCCCGCGCCCGTTCTTGCGCCCTGCAAGGCGCGCAGTCGGGCGCGCCGCTCGGCTGCAACCAGATGCCGCAGCGCGCGGCT
>NZ_JBFHIA010000316.1:0-2845 GCF_041596715.1 Phaeovulum sp. | reverse complement strand
TTGATGCCACGCTGACCGAGCGCAGGCCCGATCGGCGGGGAGGGGTTGGCTTGCCCCGCTTTGACTTGCAGCTTCAGGCTGCCGATAATCTTCTTGGCCATCAGGCCTCTCCTTTATCACCTGCGCCGAATGTGGCGCGTTGGTTTAGTGGTACGGTCCGGGGTCATTGCCCCCTCGCCTCCCACACATGCACGTCAGGCGGTTTTCGACACCTGCGTGAATTCCAGTTCGACCGGCGTCGGGCGGCCAAAGATAGAGACTGTCACCTTCAGGCGGCCCGCGGCGTCATCGACTTCCTCGACCATGCCCGAAAAGCCCTCGAATGGGCCGTCAGTCACCGAAACATTTTCACCGATCTCGAAACGGATCAGGTTGCGCGGCTGCGCCTCGGCACCATCACCGGTGCGGTTGAGAATCCCGTTCACCTCGGAATCGCGCATCGGCATCGGTTTGCCCTGAGGGCCCAGAAAGCCGGTAACGCGGTTGATCGAGCTGACCAGATGATAGCCGCGGTCGGTCATTTCCATGTGCACGAGCACATAGCCCGGCATGAAGCGCCGCTCAGAGGTCACCTTCTTGCCGCGACGAATCTCTATGACTTCCTCGGTGGGCACCAGAACCTCGTCGATCTGGTCCTCCAGCCCCTTTTCGGCGACGGTCGTTCTGATCTGCTCGGCGACCTTCTTCTCGAAGTTCGAGAGGACGCTTACCGAATACCAACGCTTCGCCATACCCGATCCGACCCTTGCCTGCGCGGCCGTTTGCCGCCGATTTCCTTGATTCGCAATGGCTTGACCCATTGCGCTCAGAACAAAAAACAGCGCGCTACCGAATCGATGCGCGCCGGTTTTTTGAACTGTCTGCTCGCATTACAGCGCAGGGCCCATGAATTCAAGGCCATACCGCCCTTATCCGGCAGCAATCTGCTGGCATGCCTTAGCCGCCGGCGCCTAGAACCGCGGCCAGCCCATACCGGATCACCAGATCGACAAGCGAAAAGAACACCGACACCAGCGCCGCCATGATAAACACCATGACCGTCGTCAGCAGCACCTCGCGGCGCGTCGGCCAGGCGACCTTGCCCATTTCCGAGCGCACCTGTTGCATGAACTGAAGTGGGTTTGCCATGATCCGTCCTTGTCTTCGCCACCCGCCCAGTCTGGCGGCTCCGCGCCCACATACGCGGTGCGGCGGCGCGATTCAAGCACCAGCGCGGGTGCGGGTGCGAGCGTTGCGAATTGGGCGTTGCGCATGAGCATCGGCAGCCAGCCGCTCGAACGGGTCACGGTTAGCGCGCGCGCCGCCGGGAAGAGCGTGCAGAAACTCGGCGATCTGGTTGCGGATCTGCAAAAGCACCACCACGCCGACAAGCGCCAAAGCAATCGTCACCCAAGGCCCAAGGGGGCCAATCGTCGCGCGCAGCGCCGACAGATCAAGTTGCATCACGGCGATTGCCGAAAAGAACAGTGCAACCGACACGAGAAGCCACCGCGCGGCGGTGCCCGCGATGACACCCGCGGCGCGCAAGCGCATCACCCGCACTGATTCTACGGGCTCGATCGGCGGCAAGACCGCCTTGCGCGATGGTTCAAGTTCGGGGCGAGCACCCACAGCGGGGCGGTCGGAGGCCCGGCCTGTCTGCCACATGGCCAAACTCCATTTGTGTTGCATACAGAAAGACATCCAAATCGGGCCGAAATCGGGCAGCCGCGCGGCACCAACAGGAAATAACCGCAAAACTGGGCGGCTATGCGTTTCACAAAATGATGAAGAGAAGTGGCAGGGGCAGAAGGTTTCGAACCCTCGACCTACGGTTTTGGAGACCGTCGCTCTACCAGCTGAGCTATACCCCTATGGCCGAGGCACGAGGTATCGCATGCCCCGGCGCATTTCAAGTCCTCAAACGTACGACTTCGGCTGCAAGTGACTCTCTGTCACCCGCGGCCAGCACCGGCACCAATGCGCGGATCTCGTCAAGCGGCAGATCCCACCATTCCAACCGGTCGAGAAGCGCGATCACGCTATCTTCGAACCGCCGACGAAGCACCCGGCCCGGGTTTCCAACCACAATCGACCATGCAGGCACATCACGCGCGACCACAGCGCCCGCGCCAATTATCGCGCCATTTCCGATTGTTACACCTGGCATGATGCGCGCATCTTGGCCAATCCAGACATCGTGACCGACCAATGTGGCTGGCCGCGGCTGAAACATAGTTGCGTAATGCCCCATCAGGCTGTGGTCGAACATCGAGAACGGATAGGTCGAAAACCCATCCATAGGGTGGTTAGCGGCAGCCAGAAACCGCACGCCATGCGCGATCTGGCAAAACTTGCCAATCACAAGTTGCTCAGGTGCTCCGGGATACAGATAGGGGGCGATACGCGCGGCATAATCTTCGACCGGCTCGAAGTCGTTGTAATAGGTGTAATCGCCAACCGTGATGTTCGGGTGTTCGATAACCCGTGCAAGCTGCACGGTGGCGGTATGCGGTGTGCCATCAAGACGAATGAGGGGGTGACGCGCCGAGGCGTCAAGAAAGGGGACAGGCATCGCTGAACTCCGTTGAAAATTGCGTTTTCAGGTCGGTCAGTTCAGCGTCTTGTCCATTTCATCCTCCAACGGCAGAGGTTTTTGTTAGCAGTATCAGCCCAAAAAGAAAAGGGGCCGCCCAAGGCGACCCCTCCTCAAATATGTAGCAGTCGTCTTACTTGATGATTTTCGAGACGACGCCGGCGCCGACGGTGCGGCCGCCTTCGCGGATGGCGAAGCGGAGCTTCTCTTCCATCGCGATCGGCTGGATCAGCTCGACTTCGAACTTCAGGTTGTCGCCCGGCATCACCA
>NZ_JBFHIA010000315.1:0-2850 GCF_041596715.1 Phaeovulum sp. | reverse complement strand
TTGTCGCCGTTTTGGGCGGCGTTGTAATGGCCGGCGGCCTGCTGACCGTGCACCTTGCCTTGGAAACTACCGGCTCGGTCGAGTTTTGCGTTTCATGTCACTCGATGACGATCCCGTATGAAGAATATCAGACCACGGTCCATTACCAGAACACCTCGGGCGTTCCGGCAGGCTGCCCAGATTGCCACGTGGCCGAAAAGGGCATCGCTTATTACATGGACAAGGTTATTGCCGGAAAAGACCTTTTCTATTGGATGACGGGCAAAATCGCCACCGCCGAAGATTATGAAACGCACCGTCTGGAAATGGCGGAAATCGTCTGGGCCAAAATGGAAGCGACCGACTCGCGCGAATGTCGCTCGTGCCACGACAGAGACGCAATGCTGATAGACCAGCAAACCACCGACGCGCAAAAGCAGCATGTCGATGCGCTTGCGTCCGGGGAAACCTGCATCGATTGCCACAAGGGCATTGCGCACAAGATGCCCGATCTGGCTGCGCGCGCCCGCGAAATTGCCGCCGCGTTCATGGAACAACCGCAACCGCTGACATCCGACCATGTCTGGACAAAATCCACGACGCCGCTTCTGGCCGAAGGCAATGCCGACGGCGCAAAGCTGGGCACCATTCTGCCCGGCGTCTCGATGACGCGGCTTGAAACCAGTGGCGACTACGTCAAGGTTCGGCTGAGCGGATGGCAGGCGGGCGATGTGGTGCGCGGCCAATACGCGCTTTTCGGCCAACGCATCCTGAACATCTCGATCAGCGCCAGCGCGCTTGACCGCATTACCTACGGCAAGACCGAATACTATTCGGACGGCGATCAGGATTGGATCGAGTCGTCGCTGGAAGGCTGGGTCGAAGCCGCCAAGCTGACCAGCGATGGTGCAACGCTCTGGTCGGTGGCCGATGCCACCTATGTCAGCCAATGCGCCGTCTGCCACTCGGTCCACGCGCCCGAAACCCGCCCGGCATTGGGTTGGGTTGCAGATGTCGAGCACTATGGCGAAAAAACCAGCCTGACCGCCGAGGAAGAGCGGCTGGTATTGCGCTATCTGCAACTGAACTCGTCTGATACCAAGGATTTGGCATCGGATCTGTAACGAGCGAGCCATCCGTCATGCTGCCGCTTTGGCCTCGATCGAGGAGTAGAAAGCCATGAAAGACCAAACCGTGAAGCCCACGGCCCTGCCCGAGCGCGCAACCCTTCTGCGCTGGCTGGCCGGGGTATTTGCAAAGGAGCAGACGCCAGAAACTCTGGCGGCCCTTGGAACCGATGCATCCAACGCCTTGCTGCGCGAGGCAGCGGATGCAGCGGGGCTGCGCGACGAACTTGGCGGGTTGCTGGCGCTGGTTGCAACGCGGCCCGATGTGGGGCCCTTCGCGCTGGATCTGGCAACCGACTACGCGCGCCTCTTTCTGGGGGCGGGCAGCCGCGGCATCACGGTGCAGCCCTACGAATCCTATCACACCAACCCACGCGGCGCGCTGTTTCAAGAGGCGACCGGCGCGATGGAGGCGCTGTTGCGCGAGTATGGGCTGGCGGCTTCGGGCACCAAAGAGCCTGCCGACCACGTTGCGGTCGAGCTAGAGTTTCTGGCGCAACTGACGGCGGATCTTGCTGAAGGCGGCGAACCCCGTGCGGCGGTGCTGCGCGACAAGCTTTTGCGCGAGCATGTGTTGGTTTGGGTGCCGGGTTTCTGCAACGCCTGCATCGAGCGCGACAGGCAGGGCTTTTACGCGGCCGCGGCGCGGCTGCTGCAAAGCCTGTTGCGCGCCGAGACCGAACGGCTGGCATCTGCCACCTAAAGCGAAACCGGTTTTGGGCGGGGCAAAACGCCCCGCCTAAGTTGTTTTGACCGCGCGCTTTTCGCGCGTATCCACGTGCAGGGAAAAAACGTCCGGGCGCGCGTAGTGGCCCGACACATCGAAATCGAACTTTCCGCGCGCAATCTGCGCGGGATCGATTTCAGCGTAGAGAATGGTCTCAACCCCAAACTGTGGCTCTGCCAGCACCTTGCCCATCGGGTCGATGATGGCGCTGCCGCCTCGGATCAGCACCGTTTCAGGGTCATCGCCAAGCGCGCATTCATGCTCTGGCCCGTAGTGCTTGCGCTTGAGGAACTGGCATGAGGTCAGAACGAAACACCGCCCCTCCAGCGCGATGTGGCGCATTGTGGGAAGCCAGCTATCGCGGTCATCCACCGTTGGTGCGCAGTAGAGGCTGATTCCTTGCGAATACATATGCATACGCAGCATCGGCATGTAGTTTTCCCAGCAGATCACCGCGCCGATCCGGCCCAGATCGGTTTCAAAGACCGGCATGGTCGAGCCATCGCCAAAGCCCCAGATCAACCTCTCGCCCGCCGTGGGCATCAGCTTGCGATGCTTGCCGACAAGCCCCTTTGCGCCATCGAAGAACAGCGCCGTGCAGTAAAGCGTGCCGCCGTCACGTTCGATGCAGCCGACCACCGCAAAGGCACCGGTCGCGGCCGTTGCCTCTGCGATCATCGCAACCTCTTCGCCGCCAAGCGAAATCGCCGCGTTGAAATAGCGCAAATAGGCGTCGCGGCCTTCTGGCTTGCGCAGGCCAATCGGCGCGCCAAAGGAATCGCCTTTGGGATAACCGCCTAGAAACGCTTCGGGAAACACCACGATCCGCGCACCCTTGCCTGCCGCCTCGCGGATCAGTTGCGCGGTTTTCTCTGCGGTTTTCAGTGAATCTTCAGGGAATGGCGCGGCTTGGACCACGGCTGCGGTGAACTTTTCCAATGTGCTCTCCGATACGTTCCGAAACAGGGCGATTAGGGGCAAAAGCCACAAGTTGCAGTATATCAGCCCCCTTCGCGC
>NZ_JBFHIA010000314.1:0-2857 GCF_041596715.1 Phaeovulum sp. | reverse complement strand
GCCTTCGCACGCACCGAGGGCCGCGCGGTCAGCATTTCGCCCGAGGCAACCATTTCGCTAACCACGAGCCCCGCGCCAAACCGTGCTACCAACCTGCGAAACGGCAGATCGGTGATCCCTGCCATCGGTGCCAAAAACACCGACGGCGAAAGCGCCATACCTGCCAATGCGATTCCCAAGTGCCCAATCCTTGTGCGTTGCCACTGCCAACTACCTCTTGCAGTGGCGAAGCTCAACCATAGCCAAAACCGACGCAGGGTAATTTAGCAGCATATGCCTATTTTTTGTGCTTTTTGGCGCACAAATGCGCCAATTGCACACCGCTTCGGCTTGGCCTAAGCAGTTTTCAGAGGTAGCCGGGGGGCGGCATGACGATTGCGGCGATCATCGTAGCAGCAGGGCGCGGTACACGAGCAGGTGCGGGCGAGCCCAAGCAATGGCGCGATTTGGCGGGCCGCTCGGTGCTGGCGCGCAGCCTTGCGGCCTTCGCCGCCTTTGACCGCGTGCTGGTCGTGCTGCACCCGGATGACATGACCCGTGGGCTGGCAGAGTTTGGCGGCTTGGTGACACTTGTGGCTGGCGGGGAAAGCCGCTCGCAAAGTGTGCGAAACGCACTGGAACTGCTTGATGGATCAGACGTATCGCGCGTTCTTATCCACGATGGCGCACGCCCGCTTGTATCCGGTGCGCTGATTGCGCGGGTGGTGTCGGCACTTGATGGCGCTGTTGCCGCCGCGCCTGCGCTGGCGGTGACAGATGCGCTTTGGCGGGGTGAGGCCGGGCATGTGAGCGGCACGGTCGCGCGCGATGGGCTCTTTCGCGCGCAGACGCCGCAAGGCTTTCACTTCGATGCCATTCTTGCCGCGCACCGCGCCTTTCCCGAAGGTGGCGCGGACGATGTAGAGCTTGCGCGCCGCGCCGGACTGGAAGTTGCGATCGTTTCGGGCGAGGAAGACAATCTGAAACTGACCTATGCGCAAGATTTCGCGCGGGCCGAACGGATTTTGGGGGCGAAAATGGATGTGCGCACCGGCAATGGCTATGACGTGCACGCGTTTTGCGCAGGCGATCATGTCTGGCTTTGTGGCGTGCGGGTTCCGCATGGGCGCGGGCTGCTTGGCCATTCCGATGCCGACGTGGGAATGCACGCGCTGACCGATGCGCTATATGGCGCGCTGGCCATGGGCGATATCGGGCGGCACTTCCCCCCTTCGGACCCACAGTGGAAGGGGGCGGCCTCGCACATATTCCTTGCCCATGCAGCGGGGCTGGTACGCGCGCAGGGCTATCGCATCGCCAACGTCGATGTGACGCTGGTGTGCGAACACCCGAAGATCGGCCCACATGCCGCTGAAATGGCGGATGTATTGGCAAAAATAATGGAGATCGAGACAGGCCGCGTCTCGGTCAAGGCCACCACTTCGGAACGTCTGGGTTTCACGGGGCGTGAAGAAGGAATCGCGGCACTGGCCACAGCAACATTGGTATCTGCATGACCCGTTTCATCACCACCTTCGCATATGTCGGCCTTCTGCGCCCTGCCCCCGGCACTTGGGGTTCGGCAGCGGCGGTGGCGCTGGCAATCGCCATCGACTACGCGCTGGGTTTCTGGGTGCTGGTGGCGGCAACGGCGGGCGTGACCGCGCTTGGCTTTTGGGCATGCGGGCGCGAATTGGCAGACCGCCCCGGCGAAGACCCCGGCGAGATCGTGATCGACGAGGTGGCAGGGCAGTGGCTGGCACTGCTGTTCCCCGCCGCCGCCTTCTGGAACATGGGCATGCACGATTGGGCGTGGCGCGCCTATCCCGGCTGGGTCGCGGCATTCTTGTTCTTTCGCCTGTTCGACATCTGGAAGCCTTGGGTCATTGGCCGCGCGGACCGGCGGGGCGATGCGGCGGGGGTGATGCTCGATGATCTTTGGGCGGGGCTTTTCGCAGGCGTTGCCACGGTCATCGCGGCGGGCGTTTCGCACGGGCTACTGATGTGACCGCGGCGGCGTTGATTGCGAATGCACGGCGCAAGGGCGCGCGTATCGCCACCGCCGAAAGCTGCACGGGCGGGTTGGTTGCCGCAGCCATAACCGATGTGCCAGGTGCGTCGGACGTGTTTGAAGCGGGTTTTGTGACCTATTCCTTGCCCGCCAAGGTAGCGATGCTGGGTGTGCGGGCAGAAACGCTCGCCCGTGTCGGCGCGGTCAGCCAAGAGGTTGCGCGCGAGATGGCCGAAGGGGCGCTTGCGCGTTCTGCCGCGACACTTGCGGTTGCCATAACCGGCATCGCCGGGCCGGGTGGCGCGGAAGGCAAACCAGAGGGGCGCGTGTGCTTTGCGCTGGCGCAGAAAGGCCGCACAACGCAGGCCTTAACGGTCGAGTTCGGGGTGATCGGGCGAAGCGCCGTGCGCGCGGCAGCCACGGCAGAGGCGCTGCGCTTGTTGCAAGAAGCACTCGATACCTGATCGCACTAGCGCCCTGCCCCGCGCCGCTGCTTCAGGCCGCCAGCAGCACGCTCACCTCATAGGCTTTCAAGCTACGGCGCGCCGCGACCAACTCGCCCAACGCTTGAGGAAAGCGCAGTTCCGGGAAGATCGAGAATAGTTCGGCGCGCTGCGCGCCGTCCATCCCGGTCAGCGTGCCTATGCCCGGCTGAAAACTTTCAGTCCACGCGCTATCGGCCAGAATGATCTCATGCGCGTCGAACATCACGTGCAGATAAGTCACGCTTTCGCAAGGCGCGCGCTCTATGCCGGGTTGACCGACCAGATGCAGCGCGGCGGCAAGCACTTCGGATTCGCCGAACAAGAGATCGGCGCGCGGCCCGCTGAGCAGCATCCGGTGCTGTGGTGACACGCGCAGATCGGC
>NZ_JBFHIA010000313.1:0-2874 GCF_041596715.1 Phaeovulum sp. | reverse complement strand
GTGGCCGATCTGGCCGCGGCAGTAGTGGCGCAATATCCGGAAACCGAACAGATCACGCGCAGGCCATCAGGCAAGATCGTGGTCGATTACACGCTAGAGGGCGAACCGCTTAGCACAGAGATCGACCCGCTTACCGCAGCACCACTGCGGCCCTACGAGCCTTCGGCATATTCGGCGCGATTTGGCGATATTCACCGCGCTTTCGGCATGGGTGACAGTGCGCTTGGGCACGGGCTTGCAGGGCTTGGCGCGCTTGCTCTGGCGATGGTGTCGCTGTCGGGGTTGCGCCTGCTGATCACGCGGATGGGTGGTCTGCGCATGTTGCTGGCACCGGTACGCGGTGCCGCGTTGCAACGACTGCACGTGCAGCTAAGCCGCGTGGCGCTGCCAGCACTTTTGCTGCTGGCGTTGAGCGGGTTTTACATGTCGGCGGCGTTCTTCGGGGTGGTGCCAACAGGTAGCGAGCGCCAGCCGGACTATCCAACCGAGCTTTCAGGCGGCGATCTGATGCCGATTGGCGACATCGCGGCGCTTGGCGCGGTGGATCTGCGCGATCTGCAAAAGCTGATCTTCCCCTACGAAGGCGACCCGTTTGAACCTTACGAGTTGCGCACCGATGCAGGCGCGGGCTTTCTGGACCCTGCGACCGGCGAGGTGCTGGAGTGGTTGCCCAAGTCTGCCGCCGCGCGCGCCTACGCGCTGGTTCTGGCGCTGCATACCGGGCAAGGCTTGTGGTGGCTGGCGCTGCTTACTGGCGCTGCGGCTCTGGGGGTTCCGTTTCTGGCATTTTCCGGCGTGGCGCTCTGGTGGCGGCGGCGCAAGGCAAAGCCGCGCATTCGCCGTAACGTGGCGCTGGCCGATGCCGATACGGTCATTCTGGTCGGCTCTGAAGGCAACGCGACATGGGGCTTTGCCTATACGCTGCAAAATGCGCTGACAGCGGCGGGGCATTTTGTGCATGTGGCCGAGATGAACCAGTTGACCGCCGCGCATTGCGGCAATCGGCGCATGTTCATTCTAACCGCCACCTACGGCGACGGCGCGGCCCCCGCCACGGCGCGCAAGTTTCTAGAGATACTGCCAAAGCTGCGCGCCGCGCCGAAAAAGGGCGTGACCGTGCTGGGCTTTGGCGACCGTGACTTTGGCCATTTCTGCTATTTTGCCGTCGAGGTCGAGGCCGCGCTGATCGCCAAGGGCTGGCCGATCTTTTCGCGGCTCGAAACGATCAACCGCGAGTCGCCGCAAGAGTTCGCGCGGTGGGGCGATGCCATCGCGCCGCTTCTGGGGCACGATCTGCGCCTTGTGCATATTGCCGAAACGCCGCGGCGCCAGCCCTTCGAATTGCTGACGCGGCAGGACTATGGCGCCGAAGTTGGCGCGCCCTCGGCGATCATGCGCTTTGGCGCACCGCCCGACGTAAAGCAGGGGTTCTGGCAAAAACTACTAGGCCGCGCGGCCCTACCCTATTTCGAGGCGGGCGATCTGATCGGCATCGTGCCACCCGGTTCGAACATGCCGCGGTATTACTCGATCGGCTCGGCCTCTGCCGACGGGTTTCTAGAGTTTTCGGTGCGCGAGCACGAGCATGGGCTGTGCTCTCGCTATCTGCACGGGCTGAAGCCGGGCGACAGGATTTCGGCTTTCGTGCGGCCGAACCCCGAGTTCCGGCTCGATTCAGGGCGCAATCCGGTGATTCTTGTTGGCGCGGGCTGCGGGGTGGGCCCGCTTGCGGGCTTCATCCGGGCCAACAAATCCCGCCGCCCGATGCGGCTATACTTTGGTGCGCGCGACCCCAATTCGGATTTCCTTTACCGCACCGAGATGATGGCATGGCTGGCGGAAGGAAAGCTTGCAGCACTGGTCACCGCATTCAGCCGATCGGACGAAAAGGCCTATCTGCAAGACAAGATCATCGCCGATGCCGAGCCATTGCGTGCAATGGTGCAAGCAGGTGCACAAGTCATGGTCGTAGGTAGCCGCGAGATGGCGCGAGACGTGATGGCAGCGTTCGATCAGGTGCTCGCACCTTCCGGGCAAAGCGCGAAATCACTCAAAAGCGCGGGTCGATATGTCGAAGACATCTACTGAGCGTATTGCGCTGCGCGGCCTTGCCATGGCCGCTGAATGGACTGCGGTGTGCTACGCCCCTGCGGCACGCGAGGGGGCCTTGCGGCAGGCGCTGGCCACGGCGGTTGAAGCGGTTGAACAGCAAATGTCGAACTGGCGCGCAGGGTCAGACCTGAACCGGCTGAACGCCGCCGCACCCGGTGCGTGGGTGACGTTGCCTGCTGATCTAATGGCAGTGCTGGCCAAGGGGCTGGCGGTGGGTGCCGCCTCGGGCGGTGCTTTTGACATGGCACTGGGTGATCTGGTCTGTGCATGGGGTTTTGGCCCGCCGAACCGGCGCCCAGACGAGGCCGCGATCCGCGCGCTGACCGGGCAACCCCGACGCCCCTGTGCCGAGGTGCTGGAACTGGGCCCCAGCCGCGCCCGGCGGCTTGAGGCGGTACGATTTGACCTCTCAGGCATCGCCAAGGGCTTCGGCGTTGATGCGATGGCGCGCGCATTAGAAGCCTTGGGCGTGGCCGATTTCCTTGTTGGCATAGACGGCGAAATGCGCGCCAAAGGCACCAAACCGGGCCACACCCCGTGGCGTGTGGCGCTTGAAGCACCCGACGACACAAGCACCCCCGCAGGCTGGATCGACCTGCACAACCGTGCCATTGCCTCTTCGGGCGATTGGCGAAACCGGGTGCGGCTTGGCGCGGGATGGGTTGGCCATTCCATGCATCCCACGCGCGCCGCCCCGGTGCAAAACGGCGTGGCCGCCGTCAGCGTGCTTGCGCCCGATTGCACCGAGGCGGATGCTTGGGC
>NZ_JBFHIA010000312.1:0-2891 GCF_041596715.1 Phaeovulum sp. | reverse complement strand
TTCGGTCATTGCGCGTTTTCGCGTTCGATGTTGCGCAGCCGGTCAAGCGCGCCTTGCAGGATGTATCCAGCCGCTATCTGGTCGATCACCTCCGCGCGGCGGCGGCGCGAAGTATCCCCTTCCAGCAGCGCGCGCTCGGCGGCGACGGTCGAAAGCCGCTCGTCCCAGTAGCCGATCGGAAGCTCGGTCAGCCGCGAGAGGTTGCGCGCAAAGGCCCGCGTCGCCTGACAGCGCGGGCCTTCAGAGCCGTCCATGTTCAGCGGCAGGCCAAGCACTATGCCCTGCAACTCACGCTCGGCAACCAGCCGCAGCAGCGCCGCAGCATCAAGTGTAAACTTCTCGCGCCGTATCGTGGTCAGCGGCGAGGCGACCTGCCGCCCCCTATCAGAGACGGCCACGCCAATTGTCTTGGTGCCAAGATCGAGCCCCGCGATACCGCCTCTGGGTGCAAGTGCCGCCGCAAAATCGGCCAGCGCGTCACAGATCATTCCACCGCCCCGGCAGCTTGCGCCGCCGCGCGGGCTTGCGCCAGATCGCCGGGTTTATCAGCTAGGGCAATTTGCGCTGCCGCCCACTTTTCCTTGGCCTCGTCGATACGCCCCAGGGTGCCTAGGGCATTGAACAGTTGCGCCCATTCCGCGCCACTGCCACCTTCGGTTTCCAGCCGGTCTGACAACCGCGCCACCATGGAATCGATGAAGCTGGACTGTTCCTCGGCCGAAAGCGATGCGGCGGCGGCCATGTCTTCAGCCGTGGGGCCGGCCAATGCGGGTGCTGTTTCCTCGCCCGTGGCAGCAGCTGCAATCATCGCAAGATCGACGGGGCGCTCGGCAAAGACCTGCTGCGCTTCGGCCCAGATCGCGTCGGCGCGCTGATCGTCTCCCAAAAGCTTGAGCGCGCGGATCAGCCGCGCCCATTCGTCGGCGGTCCCGCCCGACATCGCCATCTTGCTCATCAGTGCCTGCGTCGAGGCATCCAGCACCGCAACCCGCGCCTCGGGCGCAAGGCCCGCCGCTGCCGCAAGATCGGCGGCAGTCGGGCCAACCGCTTGCGCCACGGGTGCCACGTAATCTTCTTGCCCCGCGAACCATGCAAGCTCGTTGATCGTGCGGCGGATCGGCGCGATCCACGGCGCATATTCAGGCCCGCGCTCTAGCAGCGCCGACCAGATATCGAAGGTGCGATCCGGGCGGTTCAACTGCGCCATCATCAGGCCCATGTAGTAAAGCGCTGTGCCATTGCCGGGGTCTTTGCGCAGGGTATCTTCCAGAACCGCCTCGATTTCGGGGGTGATGACGCCACCCGTTGCGCCGATCATGTATTCGGCCTGCATCGCCAGATCGTCGGCGGTTGCAGCATCGCCCTTCAGCGCGATCAGCTTTTGCTGCGTGACCCAGGCTTCA
This sequence comes from Phaeovulum sp., assembly GCF_041596715.1. Classification (GTDB taxonomy): domain Bacteria; phylum Pseudomonadota; class Alphaproteobacteria; order Rhodobacterales; family Rhodobacteraceae; genus UBA6213. Next base: position 1,488 of record NZ_JBFHIA010000312.1, on the reverse strand, counting down.
TGAAAGTTGCCCAAGAGCGCCTCATTGCGCGCCAAAAGATCATGCCCAACCGTATCGTCAGGCCGATCGGTCACGGCTTGGCGCAACTTGGCCATCAACTCGGCATACTGCGGGTCTGGCGTCGGAAGCGGGCCGCGTATCTCGGCGGCGGTTGCCTCGGCATCGGCCTGCGAGGGGCGCGCGTCGTAGGCGGCATTCGATTCAGCCATGCGTGCGCTCAGGGGTTGATCCGCAAAACCGGGTGCCCCAAGCCATTGATAGATCCAGACCGACCCGCCCAGAAGCGCTAGCATCGTCACCGCGACCGCAACCGTGGCACCTTGCGGTGCGCGGCTGCCAGCTTGCCCGTCCTTGGCGGCACGGTCAGCCTCAAGCAAGCGGCGCGAGATTTCGACGCGCAGACGCTCGCCTTCTTCGGGGGTAATCACGCCGCGGGCAAGATCTGCCTCGACGCCCTTCAACTGGTCGCGATACAGCCCCAAATCCTTGGCCGCATCAGGCAGAGCCGCAGCGTCGGCCCCACCGCGCCACAGCGCGAGAGCGAACAAAAGCGCGATGACGGCAACCAAGGCCGCAGTCAGGGTCCAGAACAGCATGGGCACTCCCTTCAGGTTGTCTTCCATTTAGAGCGTGAATGCGTCAAGCAAAACCCCTCGTTGCAGAACACGCGCACCATGCCGCAGGTGTGATGTCGTATTTTTCCCCATTGTGCCGCTTGGGTGCTGCTTGCAGCCGCGGCTATGGTCCATCAGTCTGGCGACAATGGGCGCAGCAGGCGGGAATCGCCGTGGGCCAAGGCTCGGGAGTTCGGGGCATGAGACGCTATTCGATTTTCGCTGTGGCCCGCGAGGGCTTGCGTTTTCACCAAGGCTGGGGCCGCGCTTGGGCATCGCCTGAACCAAAAAAGAAATACGACGTGGTCGTGGTCGGTGCCGGTGGGCATGGGCTGGCCACCGCCTATTACCTTGGCCGCAATTTTGGCATTCGCAATGTGGCGATCATCGACAAGGGGTGGCTGGGCGGTGGCAATACCGGGCGCAACACCACCGTGATCCGCTCGAACTACCTGCAAGACCCGTCGGCGGCGATCTACGAAAAATCGCGCGCGCTTTATGAAACCCTCAGCCAAGATCTGAACTACAACGTCATGTTCAGCCCGCGCGGTTTGCTGATGCTCGCGCAGACCGAACACGAGGCACGCGGTTACAAGCGCACCGTGCACGCCAACGCGCTGCAAGGCATTGAAACCCAGTGGATTGACACTGCAAAGGTCAAGCAGCTGGTTCCGATCATGAACGTCGCCGGGCCGCGCTATCCAGTGCTTGGCGCGCTTTACCAGGCGCGCGGCGGCACGGCACGGCACGATGCGGTGGCGTGGGGCTATGCGCGGGCCTGTTCCGATATGGGAATGGACATCATCCAGAACTGCGAAGTCACCGGCGTGCGCACCCAAGGCGGGCGCGTGCAGGGGGTAGACACCTCGCGCGG
>NZ_JBFHIA010000311.1:0-2904 GCF_041596715.1 Phaeovulum sp. | reverse complement strand
TGCCGCTGAAGAAGCATGGGCAGCTGGCGCATGGGCCGAGGCGGCAGTGCTTGGCACCGACGCCCAGCGCGCGTTGCTGGCAGCCTTCGGGCTTGGCACCCCAACCCCCGATGCCGCACCTGCGCCGCCAGATGAGGCACCGCTCGCCGCTTCGCGCGCGCTGCTGACCAGCGCACGCGCCGCTCGCGAGGCGCTTGCTCAGGTGCTTGCCGAGACGCCTATCAATTAGGGCGACATTGGGTAGGGGAATACGCCGCAGTTGGTCACCAAATCTCAACCCCTTCGCCGCTACCCTATCAATGGGCGCAGTATGTGCCCGACTAGGCGGGAGAATCCTGATGGCGCGCGTGTTGGTAGGGCTATTCTGGGCGGTGCTTTTGGTAACATCTCCGGCCCGCGCCGCGCTTTTGGCGCGGGAAATCTGCGAGCAGGTCACACAAATCGCCGCGCAGCAAAGCGGCGTACCGCTTGATGTGATGCGCGCAATATCGCTGACCGAAACCGGCCGCACGATTGAAGGCGCGTATCGCGCCTGGCCTTGGGCCGTGAATATGGAGGGCGAGGCTGCATGGTTCGCAGACCGGACTTCGGCAACCGCTTTTGTGCTGGAAGCCTATGCGCGCGGAGCCCGCAGCTTTGACATCGGCTGCTTTCAGATCAACTACAAATGGCACGGCGCGCATTTCGCCTCGATCGAGCAGATGTTCGACCCGCTTGCAAACGCACAATATGCCGCGCACCATTTGCTAGAGCTCTACGCCGAAAAGGGCAATTGGCGCGATGCGGCGGGTGCTTATCACTCGCGCACGCCCGAATATGCAAACCGCTACATGGCGCGGTTCGAATCCATCCTTGCCGGTTTGAGGGGTGCTCCATCCGGCCCCCTTCCTCAACCCATGCCGGATATTCCTGATATTCCAGACATCGTGCTTGCCGCCTATGGCGCACCGACGCAACCGCAGCCGCGCGTCAATCGATTTCCGCTTTTGCAAGCTGGCGATGCTGGCGGGCTCGGCTCTCTCGTTCCACGCGCCGCGGGTAGCACTACGGGGCTGCTCCACACCACGACCGCACCGTTGTTGCAGTGATGCCGACCTTCTCGCTCCAAACTGTTTTTCGACCGACCATTTTGCTGGCGCTGGCGCTGATGGCGGTGATCGTGATGATGATTCTGCCGATGCCTTCGTGGGTGCTTGATATCGGGCTTGCCACCTCGTTCGCGATTGCGATCTTGATCTTCACGGTGACGCTATTCATCGAGCGGCCGCTCGAGTTTTCTGCCTTCCCGACGATCCTGCTCGCATCGCTGATGCTGCGCCTTTCCCTCAACGTCTCGTCGACAAAGCTCATCATCGGAGAGGGGCACACAGGCACCAATGCCGCGGGCGAGGTGATCGAAGGTTTTGCATCTTTCATCATGGGCGGCTCGGTGCTGATCGGGTTGGTTGTTTTCGGCGTCATCCTGATCGTCAATTTCATCGTCATCACCAAGGGTGCGGGCCGCATGGCCGAGGTGGGCGCGCGCTTCGCGCTTGATGCGATGCCAGGCAAGCAACTTGCCATCGACAGCGACATGAATGCGGGTGCCATCGACCATGCCGAGGCCAAAGCGCGGCGCGAACGCGAACAGGCAGAAACAACCTTTTTCGGCTCGCTGGACGGTGCTTCAAAATTCGTGAAGGGCGATGCGGTTGCGGGGTTACTGATTACCCTGCTCAACCTTGTGATGGGGCTGATCATCGGCGTCTCGGTCCACGGAATGCCACTCGGGCGCGCGCTAGAGACCTATGCGATTCTGACCGTGGGCGATGGGTTGGTAAGCCAAATCCCGGCGGTCATCATTTCTATCGCCTCGGCTCTGCTTTTGTCGCGCGGCGGGGCAAAAGGTGCCGTCGATATCGAGATATTTCGCCAGCTTGGCAGATACCCCGCGGCGTTGACCACGGTAGCGGTATTGATGGCGCTGTTTGCCTTGGTGCCGGGCTTGCCGTTCGCGCCTTTCATCATTGGTGCAGCGGTTCTTGGCGTGACCGCGGCGATGATCGAACGCAGCGCCCGCCGCCTTGCCGCGCGCGAAGCCATGAAAATGCCGGCACCCGATGCCGCACCGCGCCGCCGCTCGCTGGGTGATCTGTTGGATATCGACGAGATCCATGTAGAGTTTGCGCCCAATCTGGTCGCCATGGTGCTCGACCCGGCGACCGGGCTCGACGCGCGCATCACCAATATGCGCAACCACGTCGCCGCGAGCTTTGGCTTGATTCTGCCAGAAATGCGGTTGACCGATGACAGCACGCTCGGCCCCGGGGAATACCGCATTCGCATTCAGGGTGTCGAACAGGCGCGCGACCAGCTTTTTCCTGATCGGGTGCTGGCGCTGATCGCCGACAACCGCGAATTGCTTCCGCCCGGCGACGATGTGCGCGAACCGGTCTATGGTGCCAGCGCGCGTTGGGTGGCACCCACAATGCAGGAGGAGGCTGTGCTGGCCGGCTCTACCGTTGTCGGCGCAACCGAGGTGTTGGCCACGCATCTGCTTGAAGTCATCAAGCGCAATTTCGGCCGCCTGCTAAGCCTGCGCGCGCTGCGCCGACTGCTGGAAGAAGCGGTCAACCTTTCCGATCCGTTCCGCGCGGAATCCACGCGCAAGCTGCTTGACGAGCTTATCCCCGACAAGGTGCCGATCGATTTGCTGCTTGCCGTGCTGCGCTTGCTGCTGGATGAGAGGGTCTCGATCCGCAACCTGCCGCTGATCCTTGAAGCCATCGCAGAATCCCGCGGATTGCAGAACCCCGAGGCGATCTGCGAGCATGTGCGCCAGCGGCTCGGGTTTCAGCTGGTGGCCGAGCTTCGGCGCAGCGATGGCACGATCCCGCTGCTGCAACTGTCGCCCGAATGGGAAGA
>NZ_JBFHIA010000310.1:0-2941 GCF_041596715.1 Phaeovulum sp. | reverse complement strand
TCTGTTGCTGACCCGACCCTGAGGCACAGTATCTGAGGCAACGAGCAAAGGACGCACAAAGATGCGCCACCCGGTTCTGATGACGCTCTGCTTGGGCAGCGCGGTCGTACTTTCTGCCTGCAACACGCAGTCTGACGCAGATGTTGCGCGGGCCTTGGCCAGCGTCAACGTGATCGACGAATCCAATCTTTCAGAAGTCATGCTGACTTCGGCTGACCCGGAAGAGGCGGTGGCCTATTTCCTGCGCGCAAGCATCGAAAAACCTGACCGGATCGACCTGAAGCGTGGTCTGGCAAAGTCACTCGTGCGGGCGAAAAAGCCCAGTGACGCCTCTGAGGTCTGGAAGGCGGTGCTGGGGATGCCGGGCGCTACCGACGAAGACCGGGTAGACTACGCCGAAGCCCTGATCCGCATGAACGAGTGGGAACGTGCCGAAGCCGCGCTGAACGCAGTACCTCCCACCTACGAAACCTTTGATCGCTACCGGCTGGAAGCGATGGTCGCCGACTTCCGCAAGGATTGGAAAAAGGCCGACAGTTTCTATGAAATCGCCGCCGGGCTAACCACGACGCCCGCGTCTGTGCTGAATAACTGGGGCTTTTCCAAGCTGTCGCGCGGCGACCATGCCGGGGCCGAACGGCTGTTTACCGAAGCGTTGACATATGACACCAAACTTTTCACCGCTAAGAACAACTTGGTTCTGGCTCGGGCAGCGCAGGGCAAATACGACCTGCCGGTGATGTCCATGACGCAAGTGGAAAAGGCGCAACTGCTTTACACGGCAGCTCTTTCAGCGATCAAGCGGGGCGATGTGAACATCGGGCGGACACTGCTTCAGCAGGCAGTGGATACCCACCCGCAGCACTTTGAACAGGCCGCGCGCGCGCTGGCTGCGCTTGATGCCAACGTCGGGCAAGGCTAAGCGATGCTCGGGCTAAGCGTTCAGACCTCGGCACTGGTGTTTTTAGTGCTGGTCACGCCGATCTGCGCATGGGTCGCATGGTCTGACCTTAAGACCATGAAAATCCCCAATAAGGCAGTGCTGTCTTTGCTGGCGGTTTTCATTGTCGCCGGGCCGTTTCTATTGCCGCTCGATGTCTGGGCGTGGCGCTGGGTAAGCTTTGCGGTGGTGTTGGTTGCCGGGATTATCCTGAATGCCGTCGCGCATTTTGGTGCAGGCGATGCCAAGTTCGGCGCGGCAATGGCACCGTTTTTTGCGCAGTCCAATCTGAGTTTCGTGATCTTCCTGCTGACGGCCTTTCTGCTTGCCGCTTTTGTGGCGCACAGGTTGATCCGCGCCGTGCCGTCATTACGAGCGCTGGCACCCGACTGGGTTTCGTGGGCGCGCGCAGACTTTCCGCTTGGGTTGGCGCTGGTCGGAACCCTTTGGGGCTACTTGGCCATTGTCGCCTTTTAAGATTTGGACGGCCGCAGCAAAATATAGGTCGCGTTGCGCCGCACCTCGGTCAGGGTCCAACCGCTGGCATCCAGCTCCTTGAGCATTTCGGCGCGCGAAAGCAGCTTGGTCGGGCAAAGCGGCACCAGCACGAATTCGGCCGCCGAGATACCGGGCGCGCCGCCGTAAAGCCACGGAGCCCCGCCCTGTAGCGGCGGAAACGGGCCGTAAAGCCAAAGCGCCGAAAACAGGTCTGCCACCAATATCCGCTTGTCCGCGTATCCTGCTGCGGCAAGGTCTGCGCCCGCAGTTTCAAACCATGCGCTGTAACCGGCCAGCAATTCGCAGTCTGGCAAGGTTTCCCCGTTCAGAACCGCAGGCTCATCGCGCTTGGAAACTTCGCGGTAGCTGGCATAGGGCGCGCCCGGCATATCGAGCGCTTCGATACCGTCCACCCGGTAAAGCCGCGCTTCGCTTACCTGAAGATCCGAATGATCGGGCCATTTGGCAAGCATTGGCACCATACCTTCAGAGCTTGCGAAGGCTTGGCGAAGCGGGCTGAAAGCAAGATTCAGCGTCGAGGGTGTGGTAAACGCCAGCGCCGCAATCGCCGCCGTGGTCAGACCCGCTTTCAGCGGAATACCCATGCCGTTGTGCCGATAGGGATCGGGCCGGAATTGCAGGGCAAAAGCGGCGACCAGCACCAGCCACTGCGGATCGTTTCCGTAGTTTTGCCACGTAATGACGAAGAACCCCGGTGCCAACGCCAGCAGCAGCAACCCCTCGGTATGCTTGTCGGCTTGGCGCAGGAAGATCACGGTGGCAAGCAACGCCAAAGTCGGCCCGATAAAGGCAGGTGCGCCGATAACGCCCAGCAGCGATGCGCCGGGTGCCGCGCGGATCGACGATTGCGAGACGCTGAGCAGATCGAACAGATAGTCGCCCCAATAGCCGGGGCCGGCGAGGCCCGTCATCAGCCCGGCCACCGCAAGCCCAGCCACCAGCGCCGCCAAGAACGCCCGCCCTTCGCCGCGCACCAGAAACGCCAGCAGAATGGCCGGGGCGAGCCCCACGAAATAGGTCATTTTGATCAGTGCCAGCGCCGCCATGCCCAAGCCGATCAGGGTACCATCAAGCCAGGGGCGCGGCTCGCCACTGCCCGGCATCGTGGCAAGCGGCACGATGATGTAGACCACGGCCCAAGCCCAGCGGTTGTAATGCATCGAAAGCGAGACGGTGGTATCGGCCTCGCCGTGCACCAACGCTAGGCACAGCACCACCACATAGGCACCATAGAGCAGCGCTCCGGTTGCCTCGAACCGCGAGGCGGCAGCGCGCGCGAGGGCGGGCAGCAGCACCAGCGCCACCGCGACCTCGGCCCATATCACCGCGTGGCCAAGCCCCGCGCCGAGCCAGACGAAAAACGCAACCGGTGCAAGCGCCAGAATACCGATCGGGGTGCTGAAATCGAGGTGCGGCCACTGCCCCGCCTCGGTCATGCGCAGCACCATATCGGCTAGCTGAATCGTGTCGCCTTCATGCTTT
>NZ_JBFHIA010000309.1:0-2955 GCF_041596715.1 Phaeovulum sp. | reverse complement strand
TGGGGGTGCGTGTTCTGCACGGCTTCTGGTCTGATTTTCAGGTCTCCAGCACCTGATCGTGTGCTTAGCCATGCACCACGAGATCAAAGCCTTCTTCAGCGGTCGGCGATGCGAAGTGACTGGAAAACTGGTGGAACTGTGCCTCCGTGACCGCGAAGGGGTGGTCTCCCGCCGCGTTGCGCACGCGCAGTCGAGCCAAGCAGACCTCGTCTGGCACGTCAAACACATGAAGCTGGTGAGCGGCTTCAGTGCCGGCGATGAGCTCCCTCATCCAGGCGCGTTGCGCGACCGTGTTTGCCGGGAAGTCGAGGACGACCGACACACCCGCGTTTAGCAAGGCGACCACATGAGGCCCCATGACTCTTTGGAGCTTCGATGAGCACCGCACATAATCCTTCAGCGAATGCAGTTCATCTGCGAAGAGCGCATCGAGCCAGGCGTCCTCAGCGATGAGAACCGTTCCGGGCGTGGCTCCAAGATGGGCGGCCATGGTGGACTTCCCGGATGCGATCTTACCGCACAGCATGTGCAGCGTCGGAGATTCAGACAGCATAGTTATGGCTCCCTCATTGCGGGTGAAAAGATTTCAGGATTGGTCCTTAGCCGGACCTGATCCCAAAGTATTGGCCTCGGCCGCCAAGGCTTTGACAGATCATGCCACCGCACTTCTTGCTTGGTATCTTATTGCGGCTCAACGGCTTGCCGATTGAGATGCCGCGCTTGAAGGGGCGACCCAGCCTGGGTTTTTGGCAACGAGTTCGACGGTGTTGCCGTCGGGGTCGAAGGTGAAAACGCCGCGCCAACCCACCCAATCGAATGTTTCTACGTGGTATTCCAGGCCGAGTTTCTCATACCACCCGATGGCAGCCTCCTGCTCATCCCAAGGCAGGCTGAGCGCAAGGTGATGAAGCGATGAGCCTGGACCCGTCGCAGGGGGCAACTCACCCGCCCGCGTCCGGCCTGCGGCTTCGATGTCATGACGAAACAGAGCCAGCACCGTTGTATGGCCGCCAAATCCCTCGGCGATGCGAAGGAATACGATACGGCCGTTGTTCGGATCGTTGAGCGGTTCAAGCCCGATGACATCGCGATAGAATGCGACCATTGAGTCAAGATCGATGCACCGGATGGCGATTTCGCCTAAGGCGCGGACAGTGAAACCTCGCTGAGACATGAATCCTCTCCTAGTTTATCGTGACAAGCCGAAACCGGCTGTTCCGAAATCTCCGACATGGGCGCAAGGGCGCGCATCTGTTGATCGGCGGTGCATTCGATCCGGACGTCTCTTGAGACGACCTGTTCAACCTGGTCCATGTTAGACTGGGTTCCTTTGAAAAAGCAGCCGGATGCAGAACGCCGTCTCGGCGAGGATCGTCAGTAGATACGCCGGTACGAATGCCTGGGACCATTCAGGGGAGAAGAAGCGCAGGCCGCTGCCGATTAGATAGACGAGTCCGGCGATCGCCAGGCCGGCCCCGAATACCTTCGCAAAATGACTTGATCGCCAGACAAGCAGACCCATGATCAAGCTGTTGACGCCAAAGAAAACGAGGCCGAGATCATAGCCATGACCGTGCAGATCGAGGAACACCAGCGCAAGCGCGTTGGCATCGGCAAGCTCGTTGGGGCCAGAAATTAGAAGCCACGCGGCTTGCAGGACCATGAGGTTCGCGGCGATCAGCACGGTCTGGATCAGTCGAAACACCATCGCTGACAGGGCAAGCCCCGGCGATGCGCTCCGAAAGATCAGATAAAGCAGTATGGCGAGCCCGGCATCGCAAAGCGCCATCACCAGGTCGGCGGCGATGGCCAGCCGGAACTGGCCCGGTGCGGCCAGGATCGCCGCCGCGGTGCCCGCCGAATCGCCGAGGTCGATCAACGGACCGCGCAGTCCCAACTCGGCCCCAAGGCCGGCGATGATGATGACGAGGTACAGCAGGCCGGCAAGGCGGGCCTTTCGGGAGAGGTCGGGCGTTGGGGTGTGAACGGTCATCGGGGCCTCCTTTCGCTGCGATTGGCCATGACGTACTGGAACGGTTGCGCACTGAATATCGCCTGAAATACACCGGTCCGGTCCAAAAACGTTCCACCGGCCAGATCGGAGCTCGCCGCCGACCTTCCCGGCGGGTGCGTTGCCGGGCGGTTCGCCCGTTGACCTCCCCAGACCGAGCCGAGGACGATCAGCGCGCCGAGTCCCTGCAGCAGGGACAGCGACTGGCTCAGCACCACCCAGCCAAGGATCACCGCCGTCACCGGGCTCATCATGCCCAGCATCGAGACCGCGCCTGGCTCGATCCGGGCGACGCCCCGGAACCAGAGCGCATAGGTGGCCGCAGAACCGATGAGCCCGAGCCAGACCAGCCCGGCCAGGTTCGTCGCCGTGAGTGTCGGCAGCGCGGGTTCCACAATCAGCGCCAGCGGCAACAGGATCAACCCTCCGGCGGTCAACTGCCAAGCGGTAAAGCTGAGGGCCGAGACAGGCGGTTGCCATTTCCGGCTGAGGACCGTGCCCGCCGCCATGGATGCCGCGCCACCAAGCCCTGCGGCGATGCCCACGGGGTCCAGTTCGGCGTCCGGCGAGATCAGCAGAAGCGCCACACCCAGAACGCCAGTTGCAGCTGCGGCAATCGCACCTGCCCGGATCGGCGTGCCGAGCCAGCCGCGCGCCATAAGGATCACTATCATGGCCTGCAGCGACCCGAGTGTGGCCGCTACCCCGCCGGGAAGCCTGTAGGCGGCCACGAATAGCAACGCCCAGAACAGCGCGAAGTTGAAACTGCCGAGCAGGAAGACGCGACCGAGCCAGGCACGGGGTGGCAGGCAACGCGTGACAGCAAGCAGCAGCAGTCCGGCTGGCAAAGCCCTAAGCGCGGCAAGGGTCACGGGATATCCCGCAGGCAGCGCCTCGGTCGTGACGAGATAGGTGCTTCCCCAGACCGCCGGGGCGAGCGCTGT
>NZ_JBFHIA010000308.1:0-2990 GCF_041596715.1 Phaeovulum sp. | reverse complement strand
GCCCAAATTGCCCTGCGGCAATCGCCGACAGCGCATCGCGCGCCCGCTGGTCGGGAACGCGCCCCCGCAATTGCACCGCGCCATCTTCGTTGCGCGTTGCAAAAAACTCTGGCGGTTCTGTCGCCATGTTTCCGCCCGACACAGACGCTTCAGACAAGCTGGCTTGCAGTGAAAAAACGGCCGGCAAGTTTGACTCGAGCTCGCCTACAACACGGTCAAAATCGGCCTGCGTTACTGATTCCGAGGCGATCAGGGCAATATCTGCATCCGAAAAGGTAATCGAGCCGCCGCCTAGCCCCGCCAGCGCATCCAACCCCATTTCCACCGCTTCGGCCCAGTTGGGCGAAGGCACGCCCATGCCGATGGTGCAGCCAAGCGACCCTTGCGCACCCGCGCGTTTTGCCGCTGCAAGAATCCGGGTGCGCGCGCGTTCGGTATCGGCCGAACAGGCATCGAATCGCGACCCTTCGGCATCAATCAGAAAACGCAGCGTGAAAGGCGTAATCACCGGGCGGGGCGCTGCGATGTCTATTGCGACGGCCAAAGAAGATGGCGTGCTGCGGCGTAGATCGGTTTCGATACGGGCCTTTTCCGTGGGGCTATCGGCGATTGCGGCGATTGCCACGTGATTGTCCGAGATCGAAATCTTTGAACGCGACAAAGCCTTGATCGCCGAGATGCCAAAGTCGAGCGCGCGCGCCCACCCCTCGGGTTCGGGGTAATCGGCGCTTTCCAGCATGTCGGCTACGTGCCCGTCGGCCGCGCTTTTGGCCAGTTCGGCTACCAGCGCCTCGCGGTCAGTCGTGGCGGGAACCAGCCCGATCAGCGAAATGCCATCGCCGTTGCGCAGCATTTCCAGCGAGAAATCGGGGGGAGTGATGGCTTCGGCGCGCGCCACCTCGGTCAGATCGACGATTCGGCTTGCCTCGACCACTTCGCCCAGTGCGGAAATCGCGCGAAAACGGTGCGCTTCCGAAGGGGCGGTGCCTGCCAGCAGCAGTTGCAGCCCGTCGGCGTTGATTTCTGCCCAGCTATAGCCTGCGATATCCAGCCGTAATTGCGCCGCCGCGTGGGTGCGTTGTTCGATGAACGTCGCTGCGCCGCCAGCGGCAAACACGGCCAACACTGCCGCCAGCACAAAAGCCAACGCAGTCAGAATCGTCAGGCCGTGTCGCATTCAATACGTGCTTTCGGTCAGTTGCTTCAGGTTCTGCTTAGGCGGGCGGTGCGGGTCATTCAATCATGCCAGTGCGGCAGCGGCAAGAAACAGCGCAGCGATCAGCCCGGCTTCGCGGTTGGAGCGGAACACCCGCAGGCAAACCTCGGGGCTGTCGATATCGAGTTTTCGCATTTGCCACAGCAGGTGCCAGCCAAGGCCCCAAGGCCCTGCAAGCGCCAGTGCCAGCTTCAAGGGGCTTGCCCCGGGCAGCAACGCCTCAAGCACCGCGAGGGTCATCAACGTTACGGTTGCCATCAGGAAGAAGCCGAGCCAGCGCCCGGTTCGCGCGCCAAACAGCCGCGCGGTAGAGCGGACGCCAATCAGCGCGTCGTCTTCTTTGTCCTGATGCGCGTAGATCGTGTCGTAGAAAAGCGTCCAGGCGATTCCAGACAGGTAAAGCGCTACCGGTGCGGCTGTAAGGCTGCCTGTATGCGCAACCCAAGCCAACAGCGCGCCCCAGTTGAACGCGATGCCCAGAAACACCTGCGGCCACCATGTGAATCGCTTGGCAAATGGATAGATCGCCACCGGAACAAGGCTAAGAAGCCCAAGCAGAATGGCCGCGTTGTTGAAGCTGAATAGCAGCGCCGCACCAACCGCGGTCTGCGCCGCCATCCACAACAGCGCACCGCGTACCGAAACCTGCCCCGAGGGGATGGGCCGCGAACGGGTGCGGGCGACCGAGCCGTCGATATGCCGGTCGGTGATGTCGTTCCAGGTGCAGCCCGCGCCGCGCATCACCGCCGCGCCAATGGCGCAGGCAACGATGATCCAGATGTCGCCAAGGCGCGGCGCGTCTGCCGCCGCAGCCAGTGCTACGCCCCAAAAGCAGGGAATCAGCAAAAGCCATGTGCCGATCGGTCGATCGGCGCGAGACAGCCGAAGGTAGGGGCGGCTTGGCGCGGGGGCAAAGCGGTCTACCCAATTGCCTCGCGGCGCATCGGCAACGGGACCGGGCTCTGGCAATTCGCTTGGCGCTCTCATAGGTTCGGCCTCATGGCACAGGCAAAGATCAGGCTCTATCTAGATCAGCCGCTGGCAGGGGGGCAACCGCTTCTCCTGACCGAGGCGCAGGCGCATTACCTTTTTGCGGTGATGCGGCTTGCAGTGGGTGCGCAATTACTTGTGTTCAACGGGCGCCAAGGCGAATGGCTGGCCGAGGTATCGCAGGTGGGCAAGCGCGGTGGCACCCTTCGCGCGGTTGCGCAAACCGCACCGCAGCGCGATGCGCCGGATCTGTGGCTGATGTTCGCGCCCATCAAGAAAGCGCGCACCGATTTCATCGTGGAAAAGGCGACCGAGCTTGGCGCTGCGCGGATTTTGCCGGTGCAGACCGATTTCACCAATTCTGACCGTATTCGCCAAGATCGCCTGCAAGCCCACGCCATAGAGGCCGCCGAGCAATGCGGCGGCACCTTTGTGCCGCAGGTGGATGAACTTTCGCACCTGTCGCGCCTGCTAGATGGCTGGAACCCCGCGCGGCGTATTCTTTGGGCCGATGAAAGCCGCCTTGGCCCCGCCGCTACGCTTGCGGGAATGGCACAGGGGCCTTGGGCGGTGCTGATCGGGCCGGAGGGCGGCTTTTCGGCACCAGAACGTGCGCGCCTTGCGGCATTGCCGCAGGTGACGCCGGTCAGTCTCGGCCCGCGTATTCTGCGTGCCGATACGGCAGCGGTTGCCGCGCTGGTTTTGTGGCAGGCAAATCTGGGGGATTGGCGATGAGCCTTTTGCGCCCCGAGGCGATGACGGTTCTGATGCGCTGGCGCGAGGT
>NZ_JBFHIA010000307.1:0-3045 GCF_041596715.1 Phaeovulum sp. | reverse complement strand
CGGCAAACCGGGTGCCCCCTACGTGTTCGAGGCTGTTCGGATCGGTTGGCATGAAAAGACCAATCTCGGCCAAGGGCCGCCCTTCGGCGGAAAGCGTGCCATCTTGCGAAAGCGTAATGCCGCGTGCATCGGCGGGCACGAACACTGGCGCACCGCCAGCGTCGAGCAGGCGAAAGCCATCTAGCGTTGTAAGCTCGCCCTCTGGCGATGGCGCAAAACTGCCTGCGCAGGTCAATTGCTGCCCCTGAGGTGTGTCGATCAAAAAGAAACCTTCACCTTCGATAGCAAAATCGAAAGTGCCACCTGTCTGCGACAGCGCACCCTGCGAAAGGTTGACCACGCGCCCCGATGCATCGGCCATCGACAAGGAAGGCTCGGCACCGCCAAGTGCCGCGACATGTTCCGAGAAAACCACGCCTTCCTTGCGAAAGCCGTTGGTCGAGACGTTGGCGATGTTGTTTGCCACCGCCTGCATTTCGCGCATCAGGCCAGACTGCCGGGTCAAGGTGGCGTAGATTGCGTTGTCCATAATTACCCCCCCGCGATCAGCGGAATGATCTGAAGGCGGAAAAACGCCACCAGCGATTCCGACATGAACGACATCGAAACCCAGAACACCGCGAGCATCGCGCCCACCTTGGGCACAAAGGTCAGCGTCATTTCCTGCACCGATGTCAGCGCCTGAAATAGCCCGATCGCGACCCCCGCAATAAGCGCCACGGCAAGCATCGGCGCCGAGATCATCACCGCAATCCAAAGCCCCTGGCGCAGCGTGTCGAAGAAAAGTGCCTGTTCCATCGCTTAGACCGGCATCCGCAGGATTTCCTGATAGGCTTCCACCACCCGGTCGCGCACGGCCACGGCGGTTTCAACTGCAAGCTCGGTCGCGGCCAGCGCCTGCACCAGGGCGTGCGGGTCTGCACCCCCGGTCATCGCGGCGCGTGCGGTATCTTCGCCCTCGCGCAGCACGGCGGCAAAGTCGTTGGCAAGCGCGCCGAACGTGCTCTGCCCAGACCCACCCGCTGCGGGACGCGGTGCCGTTGCAGGGCGGGCCTGGGCATAGCTTTGCGCGGCAAGAGAGGTTCTGACGTCCATTCTGGACCTTCTCCTTCTATCGGCGCAGGAGGTCGAGCAGCGCAGACGACATTTGCCGTGCCTGATCGAACATCCTGAGATTCGCCTCGTAGCTGCGTTGCGCTTCGCGCGCGTCAGCGATTTCGACCACCAGATCGACATTCGAGCCGTCGTAGTAGCCGCCTTCATCGGCCAAAGGGTGCCCGGGATCGTAGATCCGCGTCAGCGCCGTTCGGTCGAGGTTCACTTGGCCAAGTGCGACCTGCCCGGTGTGCTGCCCCGCTGAAACCACCTCTTCAAACGTGGCCGTCTTGCGGTGGTAGCCGGGGGTGTCTGCATTGGCGATATTTTCGGAAACGTGGCGCAGTCGCTGCGCTTGCGCGGACATGCCAGAGGCGGAAAGCGAAAGTGCGCTGCTGAAATCGGCCATGACGATCACCTGCGCCCGAGGCTCGTGCGCAGAACGCCGAGCGAGGTTTTGTAGATGGTAAGCGCAAGGTCGTGCTGTCGCTTTACCTCGACCGCCTTGACCATTTCGTCTTCCAGCGAGACGGAGTTGCCATTCGGCGACATGGTGCTGATCTGGCTGCGCGATGTGATCTCGGCGCGCAGTGTGCCGGAACCTTGCAGATGTTCGGGGCGCGAGGCGCGCATGGTGCCGCCTGCCCCCGCCTCATAGGTTTCGGCGAAAGGCGCCACATCGCGCGCTGTGTAGCCGGGCGTATCTGCGTTGGCGATGTTCTGCGAAATCGCGTTCTGGCGCAGCGCCGCGTGCGATGCCATCGATTGTGCGACCTTCAGGATCGCAAGATTTTCAAACATCGGGGTTTCTCCTCCGAGCGATAACCAAGGCTTAAGAGCGAATCATTTAGAAAACGTTTCGTGAACTGGGGGTGGCCAGAATGGCTTTTGCCGGATTTGATCTGTTGCGCGCCGAGATAGCCGGGCTTGGTCAGGCATATGCCGTCGGCAGGGTCAGCGAGGTCAGCGGCGGCATCCTCTCGGTAGCCGGGCTTTCGACGCAGGCATCGCTGGGCGACAGGGTCAGGCTTTTTTCGCGCGGCGGTCATCAGGTTGGAGGAGAGGTTCTTGCCTTGCATCCCGGTCGTATCGCCGTGTTGGCCGATGGCGCGGCCGACGGGATTTCGATCGGCGACAGAGTCGAACTGGCGGGGCAAACCGGCATCGCGCCCGACGAAAGCTGGATTGGCCGCATCATCGACCCTTTCGGCCAACCACTCGACGGCCGCCCGATTATGCGCGGCGCAATCGAACGACCGCTGCGCACCAACCCACCAGCCGCCGCGCAGCGCCGTCGGCTTGGTGGCCGTCTGGAAACTGGGATTCGCGTCTTCAACACGCTGCTGCCGCTGGTGCGCGGCCAGCGCATCGGGCTTTTTTCCGGCTCGGGTGTCGGCAAATCGTCGCTATTGGCCAAGTTCGCGCGCGGCGTCGCGGCCGATGTTGTGGTGATTGCCCTGATAGGCGAGCGCGGGCGCGAGCTGCGCGAGTTTGTCGAAGGCGTGCTTGGGCCCGAGGGCATGGCGCGCACGGTGGTGGTGGCCGCCACCTCTGACCTTTCCCCTTTGCTGCGGCGGCGATGCGCTTGGGCGGCAATGGCTGTGGCAGAGCACTTTCGCGATCAGGGCGCGCATGTGCTTTTTCTTGCCGATTCGGTCACCCGTTTTGCCGAAGCGCACCGAGAGGTGGCTTTGGCCGGGGGCGAGCCGCCTTCGCTGCGCGGCTATCCACCCTCGACCGCGCACCAGATCATGGCGCTAGGCGAGCGTGCGGGGCCCGGCCCCGAGGGTGCAGGCGACATCACAGCGGTTTTTTCCGTTCTTGTTGCGGGTTCCGACATGGAGGAGCCCATTGCCGATATCCTTCGCGGCGTACTCGACGGGCATGTGGTGCTAGAGCGCAGCATTGCCGAACGCGGGCGTTTTCCGGCCATTGATCTGCTGCGGTCGG
>NZ_JBFHIA010000306.1:0-3048 GCF_041596715.1 Phaeovulum sp. | reverse complement strand
TATCATCGCCGTCGCCGACGGCCGCACGCCCCCCGCAGTGGGCGCAAGCGTGCATCTGGCCGTGGAAACCGCCAACCTGCATCTTTTCACCCCGGATGGCGAGGCGCTGCGGTGACCAGTTCTACAAGGCCCGAAGGTGTGCTGAGCACCGGGCGGCTCTACTGCGACATCGTCATGGACGGGGTTTCGGCGCTGCCTGCGCCTGATAGCGAGGTCTATGCCAGCGGTGTTACGCTGGCCGCAGGCGGTGGCGCCTACATCACCGCGGCGTATCTGGCGGCCGTCGGGCGGCCAAGCGGCCTTGCGGTGGTCTTGCCCACCGCGTCTTTCGCCGCAACCATTGCCGAGGAACTCGCGGCATCGGGCATCGACCTTTCGGCTTGCCCCGAACCGCCCGCAGGTTCTGCACCGCAGTTGACGGTGGCGATCATCACCGGTGGCGACCGCGCCTTTGTGACCCATCGGGCAGGGGCCGCGGTGCCTGATACCTTGGCGGCGGCGATTGCGACGGGCCGCTACCGGCACCTGCATCTGGGCGAGCTTGCAACGCTGGCCGAAGCGCCGGGCGTGGTGGCGATGGCGCGGGGCGCGGGGCTGACCATTTCGGTAGACTGCGGCTGGGATACCGCCGTGCTGGCGCGCCCGGATCTTTGCGATCTGCTGCGCGGTGTTGACGTTTTTCTGCCCAACCGTGCCGAGGCCGAGGCGTTGTCGCGCCATGCGCCGCTCGCCGATTACGCGCCGCTGGTGGTGATAAAGGATGGCCCGGCAGGGGCAGAGGCGATTTACGGCGCACAAAGCCTGCGCCGCCCGTCACGGGCAACCCGCGTGGTCGATACGGTCGGCGCAGGGGATGCGTTCAACGCGGGCTTTCTGGATGCCTGGCTTACAGGTGCCAATCTGAGCGATTGCCTCGATGCCGGGGCAGGCACCGCCGCTATGGCTTTGGCCCGCGCGGGGGGCGCGCGTGGTTTGGCAGACATGGCTGCGGGGCGCGTCGGGCATTAGGTTGCGGCGGGCAGCCGTGCCCCTTAGCCCAGATTACGCGCGATCATCACACCCGCCCAAGCGGAAAACCCGGTCAGCACCCCGCCCCAAATGGTATCGACCGCAACCTGCTGCATCGACCAGTCGCGCAGCGTGGCATAGTTGGTGAACTCGTAGGTGCCATAGGCCAGAACCCCCAACGCCACCCCACCCACAAGGGCGGCCAGAGGATCGCCCGCACGCAGCGCGGGGATCGAGACAAACCACAAAAGCCCCGCGACATAGCCCAGATAGAACAGCGCCGCGGGCACCACGCGGAACGGATCGGCAAACAGGTGGGCGATGTGGCGCTCGAACACCGGTTTGACCAGTAGCCGCAGCCCGACCGCGTCGGCTGAAAAGAAGATGATCGCGGTGACAAGGTAGAGGATCAGGATTTTCATGGGTTTCTGCCTTTCATAAAGGGAAGGGCCGCACGCAATGTCAGCACCGCAATTCCGCTGGCCGCGAGCAGCAGCACCTTCCAGTTTTCACCGCTGGGGTTTGCCACGATCACACCAAGCAACGCCCAGATAACCGCCGCGGGATAGGCCCATTCACGCGGCCGCGCCGCCTGCACCAGCACAGCCACCGACAGAACCCCGACGAGGCAGACGATTGCGGCGGCCTCGGCTGGCAGAACGGCGTAGCCGCCCAGCACGACACCCAAAGCCACACCCGACGCCGCGGTAAGCCAGCCGGCATAAAGTGCTACTGGCCGCGCTTGCAGCCACGCCTGCCCTTTGCCCGCCCGCAGCAGGGCGGCGATCGCCGCCGCGGCCATGACAAAGATCATCAGCGTCGCCAAAAGCGGCGAAACCCCCGCAGCGGCAATCCAGAACGCGCCGATCGCAAGGCTGATAATCAACGGTCGCCGCATCGGGTGCCAGCCGGGGTCATCGGCTGCGCGCCAGAACCCGTAGCCCGCACCGGCAATCAGCCAAAGGTAGATCACCCCCCAGATTGAAAAGGCGTAGCCTGCCGGTTGCACGGGCGGGTCGATCTGCGGCACCGGGAACTGGCTGGCGGTAAAGCCGTTGAAACCGATGGTCAGCAACGGCGAGAGCGCAAACGCCAGTGTGGCCATTAGCACGAGCCCTGCCGTGCTGCGCCAAAGCCCTGCAACCCCGTTCATCGCACCAGCCTCCGCGTCAGTGGCAGCGCCGCCCAATAGGGCAATATGCGCAGCAGTTTCATCCCCAAGGTCAGGCGGCGGGGAAAATGCACCTCGAACCGCCGCCCGCCCAACCCGGCGATGATGGCGCGGGCCGCGGCCTCGGGCGTCATCAGCGCGGGCATGGCAAAGTCGTTGCGCTGGGTCAGGCGGGTATCGACGAAACCGGGGCTGATCAGCCGCACGTCGATCTGCCCCGCCAGTTCGGCGCGCAGCGATTCCGTCAGGTTGATGACCCCGGCCTTGGTCGCGGAATAGATCTGCCCCTGCGGCAACCCGAAATAGCCCGCAACCGAGCCGCAAAGCGCCAGTTGCCCGCCTTTGCGCAGCAGGGGCGGCGCGATCTGGGCGATGTGAAAACTGCCAGTCAGGTTGGTCGAGACGATGCTTGCGGCAGTATCCGGGTTCAGATCCGCGATCTTGCCGGGGTCATAAAGGGCTGCCAGATGCACGACCCGGTCAAGCAGGCCGAGTTCGGCAATCGTTGCCGCCGCGCGCTCGACACTATCGCGCTTGGCAATGTCGAGCGTCAGCGCGCGATGTTCGGGCCCCAGACTTGCCGCCAGCGCCTCTAGCCGATCAGCGGAACGCGCCGAAAGGATCAACCGCGCGCCGCGCGCCGCGAAGGCGCGCGCAAGTGCTGCGCCGATACCGTCAGAGGCACCGATGATCCAGATCGTCTCTGGCTCAGGCATGGGTCAATTCCACCTGCACGACATCGGTTTGCCCGACGGCAAAGGACGCCGCGCAAACGCCAAGGTAATAGCGCCAACTGCGCAGGAAACCTTCGGAATGACCCATCCGCCTGATCCGTTCTGCCTGCGCGCCCAACCTTTCGTTCCAAAGCG
>NZ_JBFHIA010000305.1:0-3089 GCF_041596715.1 Phaeovulum sp. | reverse complement strand
AGCGGTGCGCTGACGCTTACGCCCGAGGGCAAGCTTGCCAGCGCCAACTTCGATGCGGTGGTGCTGGACGATTGGTTCGAGGGTGCGGCAGTGTTGCGCGCGCAGGGCGCAGGCAACCCGATGGCGATCGAGTTGAGCGGCGCGCGCGCCGATTTGCGCCGCGCCACCATCGGTGGCAGCGGCGGCGATGCTGGCGGCCCGATCAGTATTCGTATGGATAGGGTGCAGATTTCCGACAGCATCGCGCTGACCGGTTTTCGCGGCGACTTTTCGCAGACCACTGGCTTTGCTGGCGGTTTTGCGGCCAAGGTCAACGGCAGCGCGCAGATCGAAGGAACGGTCACGCCGGGGCAGGGCGGGCGCAGCGCCTTTCGTATCAACTCGGCTGATGCGGGGGCGGTGTTGAACGCGGCAGGTGTGTTCTCCAAGGCGCGCGGCGGCACGCTTGATCTGATCTTGCAACCCGGTAGTGGCGGCGCGGGGCATTTTGCGGGCACCGCTGAAATTCGCGATCTGCGGGTGATCGATGCCCCAATTCTGGCGGCGCTGCTATCAGCTGCATCCGGGATTGGCCTGCTGGAGCAGTTGAACGGCGAGGGGCTGCTGTTTACCAATGTTGATGGCGCATTCATCATCAGCCCCGACACCATCACGCTGACCGAGGGTGCGGCCGTGGGGGCATCACTTGGCGTTTCGGGTGACGGCACCTATATGCCTGCGACGGGAGCGCTTGATTTTCAGGGTGTGCTTACGCCGCTGTATCTGATCAACGTGATCGGCCAGATCATCTCGCGCAAGGGCGAGGGGCTTTTTGGCATCAACTACAGGCTGGGCGGTACGGCGAGTAACCCGCAGATTACGGTTAACCCACTTTCGTTGCTGACGCCGGGGTTCCTGCGCGACATTTTTCGAAAGCCGCTCGCGGAGGCAGGGCAGTGAAGCTGAGCGATTTCGATTTTGATCTGCCCGAGCGGCTGATCGCCACGCGCCCTGCGCGGCCTCGCAGTGCCGCGCGGCTGCTTTTGGCCGAAGCGGGCGGCATTGCCGACCGGGTGGTGCAAGATCTGCCAGCGATTCTACGGCCCGGCGATAGGCTGGTTCTGAACAACACCAAGGTCATTCCGGCGCGGCTATCGGGCAGCCGCACCCGGCAAAGCGCGCAAGGCGAAGTCAGCGCGCGCATCGAGGTCACGCTGCTGGAGCCCGCGCCGGGTGGCGAATGGCTGGCGCTGGCCAAGCCGCTGCGCAAGCTGCGCATTGGTGAGACCATCCGCTTTTCCACCGCGCTTACAGCCGAGGTTCGCGCCATTGCCGAAGGGCAATTGCGGTTGGCGTTTTCGCTTGCCGGGGCCGATTTCGACGCGGCGCTGGCCGAGGCCGGGGCAATGCCACTGCCGCCCTATATCGCGGCTCTCCGCGCGCCAGATGAGGCCGACAAGACCGATTATCAGACCGTGTTTGCGCGCCACGCAGGGGCTGTGGCCGCGCCCACCGCCAGTTTGCATTTCGACGCGCCGCTATTGGCTGCGTTGGCCGCACGCGGAGTGCAGTTTTCCGAAGTCACGTTACATGTCGGCGCGGGCACGTTTTTGCCGGTAAAGGTGGATGACGTGGCCACGCACCGGATGCACGCCGAGTGGGGCGAGGTCAGCGACAAAGCCGCCGCCGAGATCAACGCAACGCGCGACGCGGGTGGGCGTGTGATCGCGGTCGGCACCACCGCGCTGCGGCTGCTTGAAAGCGCCGCCGCATCGGGCCGGGTCGCGCCGTTTTGCGGCACCACGGACATCTTTATCTACCCCGGCTACCGTTTCCGCGTGACCGACGCGTTGATGACCAATTTTCATTTGCCACGCTCGACGCTTCTGATGCTGGTTTCGGCGCTGATGGGGCAGCAGCGTATCCGTGAAATCTATGCGCATGCGGTTGCGCATGATTATCGCTTCTTCTCCTATGGCGATGCGTCGCTTTTGATCCCTTAGCGTCGTATTCACGCGCCAACTGCGACGTTGGCGAGGCTAAAGCCGTGGTTTCCTGAATCCGAGGGCCGACATGCTGACTGTTTTGCGTACTACCTGGCCGCTTTTGCTTGGCGTCATGCTTCTGATGGTCGGGAACGGCATGCAGGGTACGTTGCTTGGTATCCGTGGCGCTATCGAGGGGATCAGCACCTACCATATGTCGGTCGTGATGTCGGCGTACTTTCTGGGATTCCTGCTGGGTAGCCGCATGACCCCCGAATTGATCCGGCGCGTGGGCCATGTGCGGGTGTTTGCCGCGCTCGGCAGTCTGATTTCGGCGGTGCTGGTGCTTTATGCGGCGGCGCCGCACTGGGTTGCATGGGCGCTGATGCGGGTGCTGATCGGGTTTTCGTTCTCGGGCGTTTATATCACCGCAGAAAGCTGGCTGAATGCGGCTTCGACGAACGAGACGCGGGGCCAGTCTCTTTCGGCCTATATGATCGTGCAGGCTATCGGAATTATCGTGGCGCAATTGCTGCTGAACGCGAGCGATCCTTCGGGCTTCATGCTGTTCGTCATTCCTTCGGTGCTGGTGTCCTTGTCCTTCACGCCGATCTTGCTGTCGGTCGCGCCGGCACCGGTGTTTTCGACCACCGCAAGAATGAGCTTTCGTCGCCTATTTCACGTCTCGCCGCTGGGATGTGTGGGTATCTTCATGATGGGGGGCGTGTTTTCGGCGCTGTTCGGCATGTCTTCGGTCTGGGGCGGGCGCGCGGGGTTGAGCGTGGCCGAGATATCGGCCTTTGTGGCGGCGATATATGTTGGCGGGCTGGTATTTCAGTATCCTGTCGGCTGGGTTTCCGACCGAATGGATCGCCGCGTGCTGGTGCTGGAACTGGCGGCGCTGGGCGGCGTGTTGTCGCTTGGGGTGTTTCTGTTTGATCCGGGCTTTGCCGTGTTGCTGGTGATGGCAGTGGCGATTGGCGGCATCGCCAACCCGATCTATTCGCTGCTGCTGGCGCATACCAACGACTTTCTGGACCAGTCCGACATGGCCTCGGCCTCGGCGGGGCTTCTGTTCATTAACGGTGTTGGTGCGATTACCGGGCCGCTGGTGACAGGTTGGCT
>NZ_JBFHIA010000304.1:0-3114 GCF_041596715.1 Phaeovulum sp. | reverse complement strand
GCTGCAACTAGGCCCGACCATGAGCGCGCTCTATTCGCGCATCGCGCGTAACGAGCCACCGCGCCACCATCGGCTGATCCTTGCGGCATTGCGCGCGGGCGACGAACCTGGGCTGCGGCTGGCGGTGCGCACCGATGTGACCCAAGGTCTGCGGCATCTTGCAGGATAGCGCCCCCCCGGCCCTGCCCTTGCATAGCACCTGCGGCTCGCATAAGACACGCGCGGGTTGGACAGGCGGTTTCAGGGGGTATCCATGCCGCTTCTGGTGATGAAATTCGGCGGCACTTCGGTGGCCGACCTTGCGCGCATCAAGAATGCCGCATCCAAGGTCCGCCGCGAGGTGGAACGCGGCTATGACGTGATCGTCATTGTCAGCGCGATGTCGGGCAAGACCAACGAACTGGTGGCTTGGGTCGAGCAGACCTCACCGCTGTTCGATGCGCGCGAATATGACGCGGTCGTCGCTTCGGGCGAAAACGTCACCGCCGGGCTGATGGCGCTGGCCTTGCAAGAAATGGATGTGCCTGCGCGCAGCTGGCAAGGCTGGCAAGTGCCGATCAACACCACTTCGGCCCATTCCGCCGCCCGCTTCGTTACCATTCCGCGCGACAATATCGACGCGAAGTTTGCTGAAGGCATGAAGGTCGCGGTCGTGGCGGGCTTTCAGGGCGTGTCGGCCGAGGGGCGCATCACCACGCTTGGCCGCGGCGGGTCTGATACCACGGCAGTGGCCTTTGCCGCAGCCTTTGGCGCAGAGCGTTGCGACATCTACACCGACGTCGATGGTGTCTATACCACCGACCCGCGCATTTCCGCCAAGGCGCGCAAGCTTGACCGCATCGCGTATGAAGAGATGCTCGAACTGGCCTCGCTTGGTGCCAAGGTGCTGCAAACCCGCTCGGTCGAGCTGGCCATGCGTTACAAGGTGCGGTTGCGAGTGCTGTCGTCCTTTGAAGAAACCGATGAAAACTCCGGCACTCTTGTCTGCGACGAGGATGAAATCATGGAATCGAAAGTCGTCTCTGGCGTCGCCTATTCGCGCGACGAAGCCAAAATGACCCTGCTGCGCGTCGAAGACCGGCCCGGCATAGCCGCGGCGATTTTTGGCCCCTTGGCAGACTCCGGCGTGAACGTTGACATGATCGTGCAGAATATCTCGGAAAAGACCGAGGACGGCAAATCGATCGCTGTCACCGACATGACCTTCTCCTGCCCGGTCACTCAGGTAGGCCGCGCGCGCAAGGCAATGGAAGACGCGCGCAAGGCGGGCATCATCCGCTATGACGAACTGATCGAAGACACCGACGTGGCCAAGGTCTCGGTGGTGGGTATCGGTATGCGCAGCCATGCGGGTGTGGCGGCAACCATGTTCAAGGCGCTTGCGGCCGAAAACGTCAACATCAAGGTCATCGCCACCTCCGAAATCAAGATTTCGGTGCTGATCGACCGCAAATACATGGAACTGGCGGTGCAGGCGCTGCACGATACCTTCGGGCTGGACAAAGCCTGATCCAGCCGGGTTCTGGCCGCCTGCGGGCGGGCTGCGGCAAAGAGTTTGGGATCGGCCGCAACGCGCGTGCAGAGGCCAAAAGCCCGCGCGGCGGTGTGGTTAGGCCGTCTTGGCCAAGCCATGCAGAAACGGGTATTGCAACCGGCGGATTGATTTTTCGCTGCTTATGATGGCAGCCGACGTTGGCTGCGCCCCGTTCCACCGCGCCAGGGCAATTGTCTGCCACCGCACGGCGGGCTAGGGCTGATTTTCGCTTTCTCTTTTGCCGTCGCCCTGCCAATAGATGCTGGTAGACCAGATTTGACAGGACCATGCCCGAACGCACGGAAAGCGACAGTCGCAAATTACTGCGGCGTTTGCGCGACACGCTCGCAACCCCCGCAAAGGGGCAAGAAAGGCTTGACCGCATCACCCAGTTGATCGCCTCGTCGATGGGCACCGAGGTTTGTTCGATCTATCTGTTCCGAGATGCCGATACGCTGGAGTTGTGCGCGACCGAGGGCCTGAAGGCAGCCTCTGTGCACCAGACACGGCTGCGGCTGGGCGAGGGTCTGGTGGGCCGCGTTGCCCGCTTTGCACAGCCGATCAACACCGGCAATGCGCCCTCGGAAAAGGGTTTCCGCTACATGCCGGAAACTGGCGAAGAAATCTATTCCAGCTTCCTTGGCGTGCCGATCCAGCGCGTGGGCGAAAAGCTGGGCGTGCTGGTGGTGCAGTCGCACGAAGCGCGGCAGTTTTCCGACGACGAGGTTTACGGGCTTGAGGTCGTGGCCATGGTGCTCGCCGAAATGGCCGAGCTTGGCGCCTTTCTCGGCGAGGGCGAGGCGATGGCGCAGGTGCACACCCGTCCGGTGCTGGTGCGCGGCGCAACCGGGCAGGAAGGGTCTGCCGAAGGCCGGGTCTGGCTGCACGAACCCCGCGTCGTGGTCACCAACCCGGTAGGCGACGACCCCGAAAAGGAAAGAGCGCGGCTGGAAGTGGCCGTGGAAAAGCTGCGCAAATCTGTAGACCGGATGCTGGCCGAGGTCGCCTCGGGCAATGTTGACCATCTGGAAGTGCTCGAAACCTACCGTATGTTCGCCAATTCACGCGGCTGGATGCGCCGCATGGAAGAGGACATCTCGCGCGGTCTTTCGGCCGAAGCGGCGGTGGAGAAGGAACAGTCGTCGGCCCGCGCCCGGCTGGAGCAGGCGTCCGACCCCTACCTGCGCGACCGCCTGCACGATCTTGACGACCTTTCCAACCGCCTGCTGCGCCTGCTGACCGGGCAAGGCACCGACACCGGCGCAGAAATGCCCGATAACCCGGTGCTTGTGGCGCGCAATATCGGCCCGGCGGAACTGCTCGATTATGGTCGGCGGTTGCGTGGTGTGGTGCTTGAAGAAGGTTCAGTCGGCAGCCACGCCGCCATTGTTGCCCGCGCGCTGGCGATCCCGCTGGTTATCCACGCGCAGCGCATCACCTCTGAGGCGCTGAACGGCGATCCGATTCTGGTCGATGGCGATCAGGGTCTGGTGCATCTTCGGCCCGAAGAAACCGTCGCGCACGCCTTTCGCGATAAGATCGCGATGCAGGCCGAGGCGCAGAGCCGCTACGCCAGCCTG
>NZ_JBFHIA010000303.1:0-3137 GCF_041596715.1 Phaeovulum sp. | reverse complement strand
TTCGCGCGGCGTTTTTGCCTACGGGCGGGCCGTTGCTGGCGCTGGTGCTGCTTGATCCGGGCCCCGACGCGGACATTGCAGCGCTTGCCGCGATGGGCGTGCCGATGACGGTGGCGCTTGACCCGATGCGCGCAGGCGTGGCGCAAGACGCCCGACTTTGGCGCGATGCCGGGTTTGAGGTGGCGATCCTTGCCGCTGCACTGCCAAGCGGTGCCACACCCGCCGATGTGGAGGTTGCGCTGGCTGCTTGGCGTCGGATGCTGCCCGAGGCAGTGGCGGTGATCGAACCACCCGAACCGGTGCTGCAAGCCAATCGCATTCTGGCCCAGCAACTCGTGGCGGTGCTGACGCGCGAGGGCCTCGGGCTTGCCACACAAGAGGGTAAGGGGCTGAACGCGGCAGCCCAACTTGCCGCCGCCGCAGGTGTGCCACAGGTCGCCATCTGGCGGGTGATCGATGGCGAAGGCGACAAGGCCGCCGCGATCCTGCGTTATCTCGACCGCGCCGCTTTTGAAGCGCAGCGCGGCTCAGGGGTAGCGGTCATGCTGCATGCGTGGCCCGAAACGCTGGCGGGTCTGGTCGAATGGCATGCATCGCGCAAGACCGGGCCAGAACTCGCGCCGTTTTCGGCACTGGCGCTGACGACGCAGTAACGGCCTAGCCGTTGCCGCGCCGCACAAACAGGCCCGCGTCTTCGGCGGCCTTGCGCAGCGCGCGGCTTTTGTTGACCGATTCCTGCCACTCTCCCTCGGGGCTGCTGTCAAAGACAACGCCGCCCCCGGCTTGCGTATAGAGTTGGCCGTCTTTCAACACAGCGGTGCGCAGCGCGATACACATGTCCATCTCGCCATTGGCCGCGAAATAGCCGACACCGCCGCCGTATACGCCGCGCTTTTCAGGCTCGAGCTCGTCGATGATCTCCATCGCGCGCACTTTTGGGGCACCTGAAACCGTGCCTGCGGGCAGCCCCGCCAACAGCGCCGACAGCGCATCCTGCCCCTCGGCAAGCTCACCCACCACGTTCGAGACGATATGCATGACGTGGCTATACCGCTCGATGATGAATTGCTCGGTCGGCCGCACCGTGCCGATGCGCGCCACACGGCCCACATCATTGCGCCCAAGGTCGAGCAGCATCAGATGTTCGGCGCGCTCTTTGGGGTCGGCCAGAAGTTCGGCCTCCAAGGCGCGGTCCTCATCGGGTGTTGCCCCGCGCGGCCGGGTGCCTGCGATCGGGCGCACAGTGACTTCGCCTTCCCGCAGCCGCACCAGGATTTCGGGGCTGGCCCCGATGATCTGAAAGCCGCCGAAATTGAGAAAGAACATGAAGGGCGAAGGGTTGGTGCGCCGAAGGCTGCGGTACAGCGCAAAGGGCGGCAGGCGGAACTCTTGCACCCAACGCTGGCTTGGCACGACCTGAAAGATGTCGCCCGCGCGAATATAGTCTTTGGCCTTTTCGACCGCCGCCATATAGGCCGCCTTGGAAAAGTTCGAGCGCGCCTCGCCAACGGCTTCAACCTCGCCCAGATCGCGGGCGGCGGCGGCGGGGGCGCGGTCAAGATCGCGCAGCGCGTCCATCACCCGCTCGGCGGCCTGCGCATAGGCCGCCCGCGCCGAAAGGCCGGTCGCCGCCCAAGCAGGGGCGCAGAGCGTAACCTCGCCTTTAACCCCATCAAGCACAGCGACCACCGAGGGGCGCATCAGCATCGCATCGGGCACACCCAACGGGTCGGGGTTGCCGCCCGGCAACTTCTCGACCAGCCGGATCATGTCGTAGCCCAGATAACCGAACAACCCGGCTGCTGCCGAGGGCAGCCCCTCGGGCATATCAATGCGGCTTTCGTCGATCAGCGCGCGCAGGGTTTCCAGCGGATGCCCCGGCAGCGGTTCGAATCGGTCTTCAAAGCGCGCGGTGCGGTTGATCCGCGCGGACTCGCCACGACATTCCCAGATCAGGTCTGGCTTCATGCCGATCATCGAATAGCGCCCGCGCACTTCACCACCGGTAACGCTTTCAAGCATGAAGCTGTTTGGCGCGGCATCGGCCAGTTTCAGCATCAGTGACACGGGCGTGTCGAGGTCTGCGGCAAGGCGGGCAAACACCAGCTGGTTGCGACCTGCGTTCCAGCCTGCTTCGAAATCTTCGAAAGATGGGTTCAGCGCGACCACGTTACCCCCTAGCGCATCTGCGCGTGCACTGCGGCAATCGCGGCACTGTCGATGTTCATGCCCGCCTCGGCCAACGCGGCGCGACCGTAAAGGTCAACCACATCGCGCGCCAGCGCTTGCCCAAGCGAGGACTCAAGCTCTGCGCGTGCTGCTGCCAGCGCCGGATCGTCGGGCGCGGTTGTATGTATGGCATCGACCATCAGCACCAGAACGCGGCCTTCGTCGTCGATGACCGTGGCCTCGCCACGCGCCAGCGTGAAGGTGGCGTCGCTGACCGATGCGGGCAAACCTTCAAGGAAGCCGCCGCGCGGAAGCGCGCCGACCGAGGTGGTGATCAACCCCTGCGCGCTAAGACTCGCCCCGGCGTTGATCGACGTCACCATCTTCTCGGCGGCCGCCAACAACTGCGCGTGGGTCTGCTCGGCTACCCATGCCGCGCGCACCGCCTCTGCGACCTCTTCGTAGGGGATCAGCGCGGGCGGGTTGATGGCCGTGATCTGAAAGGCAAAGACGCTTCCATCTTCGAGGCTGGAAAGTTCTGGGAAATCTTGGGGCGTGGCGGCGGCAACGGCGGTGCGGAATGCCTCATAGGCCGCGATGCCATCGCGCACATCGGCCGAATAGCGCAAGGTTTCCAGTTGCATCGGCGTTCCGGTGGCCATGTCTTCCAGCGTGGCGCCGCCGGCCAGCAGGTCTGCATATTCCTCGGAGCGGCTGGCAATCAGCCGCCGCGCGCCGTCCATCGAGGCTTCTGCTGCCAGAAATACGCGCGCATCTTCAAATGGCGTTTCTTCGGCGGGGAACGAGGCATTTATGGCGTAAAGCGCGGGCCCGAAGACCGAGGGCAGGGGCCCCACAAGCGCGGGCACCTCGGCTGCAAAGACGGCATCTGCCGCAGCCCCCAAATCTTCGCGGCCAACATCGCCCAGATCGACATCGCTGCGCGCAAGCCCGCGCTCGGCGACAAG
>NZ_JBFHIA010000302.1:0-3163 GCF_041596715.1 Phaeovulum sp. | reverse complement strand
TCGCGTCAGGAAGGCGTGCCGGGCGATACGCTGCAACTGACTCTGGACTATCGGTTGCAGAACTACGTGCAAACACGGCTGGGCACCGAAAGCGCCTCGGCTGTGGTCATGGATGTGACCAATGGCGATATCCTCGCCATGGCCTCGGCACCGTCCTTCGACCCCAACCTGTTCGTGCGCGGCATCTCGACCACGGCCTATCGTGCGCTAAACGAAAACGACCATCGCCCCCTTGCGGACAAAAGCGTGCAGGGCCTCTATCCGCCCGGCTCGACCTACAAGATGGTCGTGGCGCTGGCCGCCATGGAAGCGGGCGTGATCGGGCCCAAAGAGACCGTGCGCTGCAACGGCTTTACCGAAGTTGGCGGGCGCAAGTTTCACTGCTGGCGCCCTGCCGGGCATGGCAACATGACCCTGCAACAAAGCCTCGAGCAATCTTGCGACGTGTTTTATTACGAGGTCTCGCAACGCGTCGGCATCGACCGCATTTCCGATATGGCGCGCCGCCTTGGCATCGGGCTGCGCCACGATCTGCCGGTCTCGGCCGTGGCCGAAGGGCTGGCACCGACCACCGAGTGGAAAAAGCGCCGCTATGGCCGCGACTGGGTGGTGGGCGATACGCTGAACGCCGCCATCGGGCAGGGCTACGTGCTGACCTCGCCCTTGCAGCTTGCGGTAATGGCTGCACGGATCGCTTCGGGGCGCGCGGTGCTTCCGCGCCTGATCCGATCGCAAAACGGGGTCGAGGTGCCAGCAGTTGACGCCCCCGAACTCGCCATCGCGCCAGAGTTTCTGGCAGCCGTCCGCGCCGGGATGGAAGCAGTGGTCAATGCGCCCAAAGGCACGGCACTTGCCTCGCGGATCGTGACCGCCAGCCTGCGCATGGCGGGCAAAACCGGCACCAGCCAAGTGCGCAACATCTCTGCCGCCGAACGCGAAAGCGGCGTCTCTGCCAACGAGGATCTGCCTTGGGAAAAACGCGACCACGCGCTTTTTGTCGCCTATGCGCCCGCAGATGCGCCAAAATACGCAGCCGCCGTGGTTGTTGAACATGGCGGCGGCGGCTCGGCTGTGGCCGCGCCACAAGCACGCGACATGCTGCTGTTTGCGCTGCACGGCGGCTTGCCACCGCTTTCGGATTACCCCGAAAACCAGCGCACGCGGATTCAAAGCCAGCACGACGCCATGGATCTGGTAGACCCCGACGCAGCCCCCCCTTCGGCGAGCGAACGCGCATGAGCCATCTTGACTATGGGCTGAAATCGCCCCCCACCGGCATCCGCAAACTGCTCTATCTGAACTGGCCGCTGATCGTGCTGCTGGCTGCGGTTTCCTGCGTCGGCTTTCTCATGCTCTATTCGGTCGCCGGTGGCCGGGTAGAGGTTTGGGCCGAACCGCAGATGAAGCGCTTCGCCGCCGGTATGGTGGCGATGCTGATCATCGCAATGGTGCCGATCTGGTTCTGGCGCAACCTTTCGGCGCTGGCCTATGTCTTTGCGCTGATCCTTTTGGTTGCGGTCGAGTTTTTCGGCGATGTCGGCATGGGCGCGCAGCGCTGGCTTGAACTCGGCCCCCTGCGGCTGCAACCTTCGGAAGTCATGAAGATCGCCTTGGTCATGGCACTGGCCGCCTATTACGACTGGCTAGATCTTGAACGCACCTCGCGCCTTTTCTGGGTCATCGTGCCCGCGCTGCTAATCCTCGTGCCCACCGCGCTGGTGCTCTCGCAGCCCGACCTTGGCACCAGCCTGATGCTGGTGATGGGTGGCGGCATCGTGATGTTCGCCGCGGGCGTCAGCTTTTGGTATTTTGGCACGGTGCTGGCGCTCGGCATAACGGCGATCTGGGCCGTGTGGGTCAGCCGCGGCACCTCTTGGCAGCTTTTGCGCGATTACCAGTATCGCCGGATCGACGTGTTCCTTGACCCCGCCAGCGACCCGCTCGGCGCAGGCTATAACATCACACAGGCCCAGATCGCGCTCGGCTCTGGCGGCTGGGCGGGGCGCGGTTTCATGCAAGGCACGCAGTCGCGGCTGAACTTTCTGCCCGAAAAGCACACGGACTTCATCTTCACCACGCTTGCTGAAGAGTTCGGCTTCATCGGCGGCATTTCTCTGCTGGCGCTTTATACGCTGATCCTCGCGTTCTGCATCCACTCGGCGCTTTCCAACAAGGACCGGTATGCAGCACTGCTGACCCTCGGCGTAAGCGCCACGTTCTTTCTGTATTTCGGGGTCAACATGGGCATGGTGATGGGGCTCATGCCGGTGGTCGGCGTGCCCTTGCCGCTGGTCAGTTACGGCGGCACTGCAATGCTGATCTTGCTCATGGCCTTCGGGCTGGTGCAAAGCGCCCATGTCCACCGCCCGAGGTAACCCACCCATGCTGACCGTTCTCTTCGCCGCCCCTGCCACGCTCTGGCCCAAATACGAATCCCACCTCGCTGCGGCATTCTCGCAAGCCGGGCTTGCGGTGCGCATGGCCACCCCCGACACTGCCCCAGAAACGGTCGATTACATCATCTATGCGCCCAGCGGCCCGCTGACCGATTTTTCTCCCTACTGCAACGTGCGCGCGGTGCTCAGCCTCTGGGCGGGGGTCGAGCGGATCGTCTCGAACCCGACGCTGACCCAGCCCTTGGCGCGGATGGTGGACCCTGCGCTGACCGAGGGCATGGTGGAATGGGTCACCGGCCACGTGCTGCGCTATCACCTCGGGATGGATGCGCATATCCTCGGCCAAGACGGCATCTGGCGCGGCGCGGTCACACCGCCACTGGCGCGCGAACGCGGTGTGACCATTCTTGGCCTTGGTGAACTTGGCAGCGCCTGCGCTTCGGCCCTTGCCACCCTGAACTTCCGCGTCACGGGCTGGAGCCGCTCACCCCGCGCGCTCTCCGGCGTCAACTGCGTCGCGGGGCAAGAGGCGCTCGCATCGGCGCTGGCGGGTGGTGAAATCCTCGTCACGCTGCTGCCCAATACACCCGACACCGAAAACCTACTGAACGCCGCGACACTGGCGCAACTGCCGCGTGGCGCGCGGCTGATAAACCCCGGCCGCGGCAACGTGATCGACGATGCAGCACTTCTTGCAGCCCTCGACAGCGGTCAGATCGGCCATGCCACGCTCGATGTGTTTCGCACCGAACCGCTGCCCGCCGAAC
>NZ_JBFHIA010000301.1:0-3211 GCF_041596715.1 Phaeovulum sp. | reverse complement strand
GGTGGGCATCACGCGCGGTGGTCTTGTGCCCGCAATGATCGTCAGCCGCGAGCTGGATATTCGAGTGGTCGATACGATCTCGGTCAGAAGCTATGCCCATCAGGCGCAGGCGTCCGAGGCCAAGGTGACCAAATCACCGCAAGCCGAACTGATGGGCGACGGCACCGGGATTCTGATCGTCGATGACCTTGTGGATACGGGCAAGACGCTCGAACTGGTGCGCAGGCTTTATCCGCGCGCACATTTCGCCACCGTTTATGCCAAGCCCAAGGGCAAGCCCTTGGTTGACACCTACATCACCGAAGTCAGCCAAGACACTTGGATCTTCTTTCCTTGGGATATGGCGCTGCAATACGTTCAGCCGTTTCGCGGCACCGACTAAGCGCTATGCGCACTGCCCGGCAGCGGCTGCACGCGCTTTTCGAGGCGAGCATTGTGCTCAAGGGCCTGTTCGCCACGGCCGAGGTGCTGTCGGGGCTTGGCATCTGGCTTGTGAAAGCCGATTGGGTGATGCGCATCGCCCATGCCGTAACGCAGGCCGAGCTAAGCGAAGACCCCACCGATTTTCTGGCCGCCTGGGCGCTGAATCTGGCGCGCGGCTTTTCGGTTGAAACACAGCATTTCTGGAGCCTCTACCTGTTTGGTCATGGCGTGCTGAAACTGGCGGTGGTCGCCGCGTTGATGGCGGGTATCGGCTGGGCCTATCCGGCCTCGGTTGTGGTGTTGGCAGGATTCGTCGCCTGGCAGATGACGCAGTTCTTTACTACCGGTGGCATGGCGACGCTGCTGCTGTCAGTGTTTGATCTTGTGGTGATCTGGCTGATCTTGCAGGAATACAAAACACTCCGGTTAATGCGGCGCGAATGATGGTGCGCTCGGCGGCGGCCCGCCCCCAGAAACCCCAGTGGACCAGAACAACGAAGCTGCGAGGCGCGACACGATGACTTTGAAACCGGTGAACCCCGCTGTGGCAGGCACTTTTGCGCCCCCCGTGATGGAAGCGCGGCGCTGGCTGGAGGGTGTGACGTTTTCGCCCGATCGCCCGCTGATCAACGTCAGTCAGGCCGCTCCTGTCGATCCGCCGCCACTGGCGCTGCGCCAAGCCATCGCCGAAGCGGCGCTGCACGATGCGCAAGCGCATCTTTACGGCCCGGTTCTGGGAATGGGTGCTTTGCGCGAGGAACTCGCGGCGCAGTGGTCAGCGGCCTATGGTGGTGTGATCTTGCCCGAGCAGGTGGCAATCACCCAAGGCTGCAATCAGGCATTTTGCGCGGTGCTGGCAACGCTGGCCGGGGCAGGAGATGAGGTTCTTCTGCCAACCCCTTGGTATTTCAATCACAAGATGTGGCTTGATATGCAGGGCGTGCGGGCTGTGCCGCTGCCCACGGGGGCCGGGCTGATACCCGATGCCGAGGTGGCCGCGGCACTGATTACGCCTGCCACGCGCGCAATCGTGCTGGTCAGCCCCAACAACCCCGGTGGTGTCGAATACCCCGCGGCAACGCTGCGGGCGTTTCGCGAATTGGCGCGGGCGCGCGGTTTGGCATTGATCGTCGATGAAACCTACCGCGATTTTGACAGCCGAAGTGGCGCGCCGCACGATTTGTTCACCGATTCCGACTGGGATGAGGGCTTCATTCATCTCTACTCTTTCTCCAAGGCGTATCGGCTGACCGGGCACCGGGTGGGCGCGATCGTCGCCAGCACCGCGCGTCTGGCCGAGGTAGAGAAGTTTCTCGATACCGTCGCCATCTGCCCAAGCCAACTTGGCCAGATCGCCGCACTTTGGGGAATGCGCAATCTGGGCCAGTGGGTCGCGGGCGAGCGTGCCGAAATACTTGCCCGCAGGGCGGCAATGACAACCGGGCTGGCCGCACTGCCGGGTTGGCGCACGCTGGGGGTCGGTGCCTATTTCGCGTATGTAGAGCACCCCTCGCCCCTGCCCTCGCCCGAGTTTGCGCGCACGCTGGTGCGCACGGCGTCGGTGCTGCTTTTGCCCGGCACGATGTTCATGCCCGAGGGTCAGGGCACGCGGCAATTGCGCATAGCCTTTGCCAACATCGACGTCGCCGGGATCGAACAGTTGATGGCGCGACTGAATAGCCTTGTGATCTGAGCCTTGCCCGCGCGGGCGTGAACGCCTAAACACCGCCAAACGGCTTTCCGAAAGGTGCGTGCGATGTCCTCTCCGCTGCGTTCAAAAGGTAAAAACTCGGTCACTTGGGTGCTGATGGCGCTTTTGGTATTCGGACTCGGCGGGTTTGGGTTAAGCAACTTCTCCGGCTCGATCCGCGCCATCGGCAAGGTTGGCGATACCGAGATTTCGGTAAACGACTACGCCCGCGCGCTGAGCAACGAAATCAACGCGTTCTCGTCACAGGTTGGGCAACAGATCAGTTTTGATCTGGCAACCAGTCTGGGCATCGATCGTGCCGTGCAGGCACAGCTTTTCACCAACGCAGCCCTTGACGACCAAGCCGCGAAAATCGGCATCTCGGCAGGTGATGCCGAGGTGCTGCGCCAGATCGTCGCTTCGCCTTCGTTTCGCGGTATCGACGGCCAGTTCGACCGGCAGAACTACGCGCTGACGCTGCGCCAGCAGGGCTTGAGCGAAACCGAGTTCGAAACCGCGCTGCGTGCCGATACTGGCCGTGCCGTGCTACTGGCCGCCGCGCTTGGTGGTATCGAAGCGCCCGAGTCGCTGACAGCGCGCCTTGCCGAATGGCAAAGCGAAACCCGCAGCCTGAGCTATGTCGAACTGACCGAGGCCGATTTGACCGAGGCCACACCCACGCCGACCGACGCTGACCTGCGCGCCTATCACGCCGCCCATCCCGAGGCATTCACCGCGCCCGAGTCGCGCGATGTCAGCTATGTCTGGCTGACCCCGTCGATGCTGCGCGATGAAGCAACACCCGACGAAGCCACGTTGCGCGCGCTTTATGATGCGCGGATCGACGAATACGTATTCCCCGAGCGGCGGCTGGTTGAACAACTGGTCTATCCTTCCGAGGCCGAGGCCGAAGCGGCAAAGGCGCGCTTTGACGCGGGCACCGCGACCTTTGCAGAACTTGTCGCCGAGCGCGGGCTTGCGCGCAGCGATGTCGATCTGGGCGATGTTGGCCGCGAAGATTTGGGGGCTGCGGCAGATGCCGTCTTTGCAGCCGAGGTGCCCGCGCTTGTGGGGCCCCTGCCCTCGGTCTTCGGGCCC
>NZ_JBFHIA010000300.1:0-3218 GCF_041596715.1 Phaeovulum sp. | reverse complement strand
CGCGGGCCGTTGAAATCATCGTTGCGCGGAATATGCGATGCCTCGCAGGCATCTACGAAAGCGCGGGAGATACGGCGTGGAGCGCTTTGATCCGTCACCTGCAAGGGGCCATCGCCGCCGTGCAGTGCATCGGCCCCCCAGGCGTTGCCCTCTGCGCGCCGGAAATAGGGCAGGCACGAGGCCCAATCCCACCCTTCGGCACCCAGATCGGCCCATTCGTCGTAGTCAGAGGGGTGGCCGCGCGTGTAAAGCATGGCGTTGATGGCGGAAGATCCGCCCAGCGCCTTGCCGCGCGGCTGAAACCCGCGCCGCCCCTTCAGGCCCGGCTGCCGCGTGGTGTGATATGCCCAGTTGTGAATTGGCGGGCGGCCCGAAACCATCGCCGCAACCAGCGCCGGGGCGCGCACGAAGATATCGCGCCCGGCCCCGCCCGCTTCAATCAGGCAGACTGAAACAGAGGGGTCCTCTGACAACCGCGCCGCCAGAACCGAACCCGCCGAGCCGCCACCGACGATAACGTAATCGAAAACCACATACCCCTCCCAGGATGGGCGGAGCCTCGTGCTTTCAGGGCCTTATGGCAAGCGCCAGTGCGCCGCGTCAGCTGCGCAAAACCCCACCTGTGGCTTTTGTGACCTTTTCGATGACGCGCGCCGAAACCGCCTCGATATCGGCTTCGGTCAGGGTCTTGTCGCGGGGCTGCAATCGCACCGAAAGCGCGATCGACTTTTTGCCCGCACCCATCTGCGCCTCGGCCTTTTCGCCGCTGAACTGGTCGAACACACGCACCGATTCGATCAATGTCTTATCGGCACCAGCGGCGGCGTTGACCAGCGTCAGCGCCTCGGTGCGCGCATCGACCACAAAGGCAAAGTCACGCTCGACCGCCTGCAAATCGGCAAGCGCCAGCGCAGGGCGCGTGGGTGTTTTCAGCTTCGGGAACGGCAGCGCCGTAAGGGCAAGCGTAAAGGCAACCGCGGGCCCCTTGACCCCCATGTCGCGCAGCACGCGCGGGTGCACCTCGCCAAAGGTGCAGATGACATTCGGGCCCAGCGCCATTGCGCCGCTGCGACCCGGGTGCCACCACGACGCCACCTTGCGGTTGATCTGCACTTTCGCAGGCGCGCCAAGCACAGCCAGCACCGCCTCGGCATCGGCCTTGGCATCGTAAAGATCAACCGGGCGGCGCGAACCAAAGGGATCGCGGGGGGCTGACGCACCGACCAAAAGGCCCGCCCCTTGCAAAACCTGCTCACCCGGTTCGCCCCCGTTGAAGGCGGGACCAACCTCGAAAAGCGCAAGATCGGGATAGCCGCGCGCCTGATTGCGCGCTGCTGCTGCCAGAAGGCCCGGCAGCAGATCAGGGCGCAGATGGGTCATTTCCGATGAAATCGGGTTTTCAATCCGCGTGGCATCCTGCCCACCGCCAAAAGCCGTGGCCGAAGCCGCGTCGATGAAACTGTAGGTCACACATTCATTGTAGCCCAAGGACGCCAGCATTCGCCGCGCGGTCTTTTCGCGCATTTGCATCGGAGTCAGAATCGGCGCAGGCACGCCTGTGGTTTCGCGCGCAAGCGGGCGGCCCTGCAAACCGGTAAGCGAAGCGATGCGCGCCACTTCCTCAACCAGATCCGCCTCGCCCAGCACATCAGGGCGCCAGGTTGGCGGGGTAACCATGTTACCCTCGATGCTGAAGCCCAAAGCCTCAAGCGTGGCGCGCTGCGTCTCTTCGGGAATCTCCATCCCGACAAGGCTTTGCACGCGCGCAGGGTCTAGCTTGTAGGCGCAGCTGACATCGGGCACGGCACCATCCATGACCACTTCGCTCGCCTCGCCGCCGCAAAGCTCCAGCACCATCGCTGTTGCCAGCTCCAGCCCCGGCAGGGTGAAAGCGGGGTCCACGCCACGCTCGAACCGGTAACGCGCGTCAGAGGTGATCTTGAGCGCGCGGCCTGTAGCGGCAATGGTAATCGGGTCCCAATAGGCGGATTCGAGGAACACATCGGTGGTGGTTTCGGTACAGCCCGAATGTTCGCCCCCCATGATACCCGCAAGGCTTTCTGGCTGTGCGTCGTCAGAAATCAGCATCATGCCGGGGCGCAGCGTGTAGGTCTTGCCGTCCAGCGCCACCAACTCTTCGCCGCCCTTGGTTGGGGCGATATGCAACCCGCCTTGCACCTTGGCCGCGTCAAACACATGCAGCGGGCGGTTCAGATCATAGGTGAAGAAGTTGGTGATATCGACCAGCGCCGAAATCGGGCGCAAGCCAATCGCCAGCAACCGCTGTTGCAACCAGTCGGGGCTGGGGCCGTTGGTGACACCGCGGATCAGGCGGCCTGCGAATAGCGGGCAGCCCTTTTTCTTGAGTTCGGGGTCGATTGTAACGGTGATCGGGCAGGCAAAGCCGCCGGGCACGGGCTCGACTTCAAGCGGTTTCAGCGTGCCAAGGCCACGCGCGGCAAGGTCACGGGCGATGCCGCGGATGCCCAGCGCATCGGGGCGGTTCGGGGTGATCTTGATTTCGATCACCGGGTCCACCACTTCGGGGCGATGCTCGGCCAGCCAATCGACGAACTTCTGCCCGACATGGCCCGAGTCTAGCTCGATGATACCGTTGTGTTCGTCCGAAAGCTCTAGCTCGCGCTCGGATGCCATCATGCCGTGGCTTTCAACACCGCGGATTTTGCCGATGCCAAGGGTCACATCGATGCCGGGCACATAATCGCCGGGCTTGCACAGCACGACGGTGATACCCTCGCGCGCGTTCGGCGCGCCGCAAACGATCTGCTTCAGCCCTTCGTCGGTTTCGACCATGCAAACCCGCAGCCGATCCGCCTCGGGGTGCTGCACTGCCGATTGCACGCGCGCGAGGGTGAAAGGGGCGAGCTTCGCCACCGGGTTCGTGACCTCTTCCACCTCAAGCCCGAGGTCGGTGAGGGCATAGGTAATTTCGTCAAGCGTGGCGTCGGTGTCGAGATGGTCACGCAGCCAGGAGAGGGTGAGTTTCATTGGTGGGACTCCATGGGCAGCGGGTGCCGCGATAGATCAAGGATGGTGCGCAACCCGAAAGTTGGCGCAAAGCGCGCGATTGCACCGGCGAGGCTTCGCAGAAAGGGCAGCGCCCGAACCGAGGGGTGGGCGCAAAGCGCCCGCCCCGTGGGGGCGGTTCGGGCGCTGCCCGGCGTGCCGCCGGGCGGAAGGGAGGTGCTGGGGGTCAT
>NZ_JBFHIA010000299.1:0-3223 GCF_041596715.1 Phaeovulum sp. | reverse complement strand
GGCAATGGCATCGCCCGAGACACGCGCGCCCAGCCCGTCGATCAGCGTGTAAGATGCCGTTGCCGCCGCCGAGCCAAGCGCAAAGGGCAGCAAGCGGCGGCTTTCGCCATCGGTAAAAACGCCGCGCGCCATCATCAAGATGCCAAGGCCCAGCACCACGATACCCGCGTATTGCGCGCGACTGATTGCGTCGGGCAAAAACAGCGCTCCCACAATCGCCACCACCATTGGTGCCGCACCCCGCGCGATAGGATAGACGCGGCTCAGATCGCCGTGGTCATAGGCATGGGTCAGAAAGAACTTGTAGCCGAAATGCGTGCAGCCTGCGGCCAAGACCCAAGGCAGCGCCTCGATGTTAAGCCAAGGCCGGTTGAGTGCTACGGCAAGGCCGATCGGCACCTCCATCACCGACAGCACCACCATGCCGCCGATCTTGGAAGAACCGACCTTTATCAGAGCGTTCCAGAGCGCATGCAGAAAGGCCGCACCCAGAACCGCCAGCAATACGCCCAGTGACATCGCGCCTCCTGCCCATATGCGTCATCGGTAAGCGCGCGCCGCGATGCGCGCAAGCATCGGCGTGGTTGTGCAGACACGAAGAGGGGTTGCGCGCTGGCACCTGTTTCGCGCCGCAGCCATGACACCTACTTTGGGTCTTCAGAGCAGGAGGCGAACATGGGAATGTTGGTGGATGGCGCGTGGCAGAGCGCGTGGTACGACACCGCTTCGACGGGCGGCGCGTTCCAGCGTAGCACCGCGCGGTTTCGCAACTGGGTCACGGCGGATGGCGCGGCGGGGCCAACTGGCGAGGGCGGCTTTGCGGCGGCCTCGGGGCGCTATCACCTTTATGTCTCGTACGCCTGCCCTTGGGCGCACCGCGCGTTGATCTTTCGCGCGATCAAAGGGCTTGCCCCCCATATCGGCGTTTCGGTCGTGCATCCCGACATGCTGGCCGATGGCTGGACCTTTGGCACCGATTTCGACGGCACCACCGGCGACGGGCTTTTTGGCCTGCCTTTCCTGCGCGACATCTATACCCGCGCGGACCCACTGTTTTCAGGCCGGGTCACCGTGCCCGTGCTTTGGGACCGCAAGCGCGGAACCATCGTCAGCAACGAATCCTCGGAAATCATCCGCATGTTCAATTCGGCCTTCGACGGGTTGACAGGCAACCGCGATGATTATTTCCCCGCGCCCCTGCGTGCCGAGATCGAGGCGATCAACGCACGCATCTACGACACGGTGAACAATGGCGTTTACAAGGCCGGTTTTGCCACCAGCCAAACCGCCTATGACGCGGCTGTGCATGAACTTTTCGACAGCCTTGATTGGCTGGAAGCGCGGCTAGAAAAGGGTCGCTACCTTCTGGGCGCGCAGCTGACCGAGGCCGACTGGCGGCTATTCACGACGCTGGTGCGGTTCGATGCGGTTTATCATCTGCACTTCAAGTGCAACCGCAAACGGCTGATCGACTACCCCAACCTCTGGGCCTACACGCGCGATCTTTACCAGCACCCCGGCGTGGCCAGGACAGTGCGGCTCGACCATATCGTGCGCCACTACCATTTCAGCCACGAGACGATCAATCCGCACCGGATCATTCCAATCAACCCGGCGCTGGATTTCGACGCACCGCACGGGCGCGGCTAGAAGCGGGGTCTCGCAATCGGTGGCGCAAATGCCTAGGTCTTGCGAGTAACACCATTCGGGAGCACGACCATGAGCTACACCATCAACCGCACCATAACCGGCGGAACCTTTGACGAAGTTGACGCCCGCACGCGTGCCGCATTGGCCGAACAAGGCTTTGGCGTGCTGACCGAAATCGACGTAAAAGCGACGATGAAGAAAAAGCTTGATGTCGAGATGCCCGACTACCGTATTCTTGGTGCCTGCAACCCGGGCATGGCGCACAAGGCCATCGGCATGGAACCACGGGTTGGTGCGATGTTGCCCTGCAACGTGATCCTGCGCGCGGTTGACGGCGGGGTCGAGGTCAGCGCCATCGACCCGGTCGCCTCGATGCAGGCCATCGACAACGCATCGCTCAAGGACGTGGCCGCACAGGTGCGCGACATGATGCGCGCGGCGGTTGCGGCGATCTAAGCACCCGGCGCACATTCATTGCATAAAGACCGAGTGGCCGGGGGCGCGAAGCCCCCGGCTTTTTCATGCCAGCGCGTCGTCGCAGCGCGCACAGACGCCTGCGTGGCTGTGCTGGCCTACGTCGGGCAGGATCTTCCAGCAGCGTTCGCATTTGGCACCCTCGGCCAATTCGAACACCACCGCGATGCCTGCCACCTCGGGCAACCGGAAGCTTTCTTGCGGTGCCGGGGTCGCGGTCAGTTCCAGCGTCGAGGTGATGCAAAGATCCGCGAAATCGACCGATTTCAGCGCGGCAAGCAGCGCCGCATCGTCAACATGCACCACTGGTGCCGCCTCTAGGCTGGCCCCGATCACCTTTGCGGCGCGCTGCACCTCTAATGCTGCGGTCACCGCGCGGCGGGCACGGCGGATACCTTCCCACTTTGCCGCCAAGGGCTCGTTCAGCCAGTCGGCGGGGGTGGTGGCAAAGTCGATCAGGTGCACCGACGACGCCTCGCCCGGAAAACGGCTGAGCCAGACATCTTCCATCGTGAACACCAGAATCGGCGCAAGCCATGTGGTCAGGCGGTGGAACAGCAGATCAAGCACCGTGCGCGCGGCGCGCCGTGTGGCACCCGAGGGCGCGTCGCAATAGAGCGCGTCCTTGCGGATGTCGAAGTAGAATGCCGACAGATCCACCGTGGCAAAGGTAAACAACGCCTGAAACACGCCCTGAAAATCGTAGGCCGCATAGCCCTTGCGCACGACATGGTCGAGCTCTGCCAGCCGGTGCAGGACCCACTGCTCCAACTCTGGCATGTCTTCAGGCGCTACCCGTTCGGCATCGCTGAACCCGGCAAGGTTGCCTAGCATGAAGCGCATGGTGTTGCGCAAGCGACGATAACTATCGGCTACGCCTTTCAGGATTTCCTTGCCGATACGCTGGTCGTTGGTGAAATCGACCTGCGCCACCCAAAGCCGCAGGATATCGGCGCCATATTGGGCGATCACCTCTTGTGGCAGGATCGTGTTGCCGATCGACTTGGACATCTTCATGCCCTTTTCGTCGAGCGTGAAACCATGCGTCAGCACCGCGCGATATGGCGCGCGGCCCTTGGTGGCGCAGGCTTGCAACATG
>NZ_JBFHIA010000298.1:0-3248 GCF_041596715.1 Phaeovulum sp. | reverse complement strand
GGTCGTGCTGCATGAAAGCCGCCCGATCCGCTATCTGGCGCTTTCGGTTGGTATCAACGCCCCGGCACCTTTTGACATTCTGAAAGACGTCACTTTGCGTCAGGCCGTGGCTTGGGCGATCGACCGCGAAGCCATCGCCGAGGTGCTTTTTGATGGGCGTGGTGTGCCGGCCAAGGGAATCTTGCCGGGCTGGATGTTCGGCCTTGGCGAAGACCACACCGACGGCTTTGGCTACGACCCCGAAAAAGCCGCTGCGTTGATGGATGCCGCGGGTTGGAAGCTGGGTGCCGATGGGGTGCGCGAAAAAGAAGGGCGCAAGATGAAGCTGCGCCTTGTTGCCGCTTATCCCAATGTGACCACGGTCAAGCCGGTCCCTGAAATGGTGCAGCAAATGCTGATCGGCGCCGGCATTGACATCGAACTGATCGAGGTAGACGACGCCGGGGTCTATGACGACACCTACCTAGAACCGGGGCAAGGTGATCTGTTCATAGAGATGGGGTCCAACAATAACACCGACCCGACCTATCTGCTCAGCATGCTCTACACCACGACGACACCTTGGACGGGCTATCGCACTCTCGCCCCCGGCCCGCATGTGGATGCGCTTTTGGCGGATGCCCGGAATGCGCAAACCCGTGAAGTGGTGATCGAAAAGGTGCGCGCCGCACACCGCGCCATCGTGCAAGACGACCTTGTGACGATCCCGATCTTGCTGGTGCCGAACTTCGTGCTGTCGCGTCCAGGGCTAGAGATCCCGATGTCAGAGTTCACCGACTGGATCGACTACGGCATGACCCGCGTTGTTGCCGAGTAGCGGCTGATAGAGGCACGCGGGGCGCATATCCGCGCCCCGCAACCGCACCGGGGGCATCATGACACGGTTTCTCTGTTGGAGGGTTTTCACGGCTATTCCGACGTTGTTCGGAATGTCGCTGCTGGCCTTTTTCATCGTCTCGTTAACGCCGGGCGATCCTGTGATGCAGGAGTTGCGCGCAATGGGATCGGCATTTTCAACAGAAGATGTCGCCGCAATGCGCGCCGAGTTCGGTTTGGATAAGCCTTTGCCGGTGCGCTACATCATGTGGCTTGGCGATGCGTTGCGCGGCGAGCTTGGCACCTCGATCGCGTCCGGCCGCTCTGTGATAAACGAGATCGGCATCTACTTGCCCGCAACACTGACACTGGCGGCGAGCGCGCTGGTTGGCGCGGTTGCAATATCGTTGACGCTTGGCATTGCGGCCGTATCCGCGCCCCGCGGTGTGGCGGCATTGCTGCGCACGTTTACGGTGGTGCTGGTTTCCATCCCCTCTTTCTGGCTGGCGCTGCTGCTGATTTGGGTCTTTGTGCTGCAACTGGGTTGGGCGCGGCTGGTTGGCGATGGGGCGCTGGGTGATCTGGTATTGCCAACGGTCACGCTTAGCTTGGCGGCGGGGGCCTCGCTTGGCCGCGTTGTGCACGAACGCATTCGTGCCGAAATGTGCGAAGACCACGTGCGCCTTGCCATTGCAAAGGGCCTTTCGCCTGCCGCGATTCTTTTGCGTCACATTGCACCGCGCATTATCGGCCCGCTTGCCACCGCTTGGGCCAATACGCTGGGCGCGTTGCTGGGCGGCGCGGTGATCGTGGAAACGATCTTTGGCTGGCCCGGTCTGGGGCAGTTGATCTTGCAAGCCATCGCGCAGCGCGACTACCCGATCATTCAAGCGTATCTCGTGTTCATGGGGCTTGGGTATTTTGCGACCAGCCTTTTGGCTGATGTGATCGTGATTCTGACCGACCCGCAGCTGCGCCGGGAGGTCGGGCATGACTGACGCACCGATGGCCCTTATCGCCACCAGGCGCCGCCGCTTGCCGCGCAACCTTGTCGGGCGCGGCGGGCTTGCGCTGGGCTTTGCGCTGCTGGGCTGTTTTGCCTTGCTTGCGCTAGGCGGTAGCTTTTTGCCTTTGCCGCCACCCGAGCGGATCGACCTTCTGGCGCGGCTTGCGCCACCTTCGGCGGCGCATCCGCTGGGCACCGACCATCTGGGGCGCGATGTGCTGTCGCGGCTGATCGGTGCGGTGCCCGTGTCGCTGGGGGCGGCGATTGCCACCATGGCCGCGATCCTATCCATCGCATTGCCCTGGGGGCTGACGGCGGCACTGGCGGGTGGCAAGGTCGATGCGCTGTTGATGCGGCTGGCCGACATCGTGATGGCCTTTCCGACACTGGTGCTGGCGCTGGCGGTGATCGGATTCATGGGCGCTTCGCTTGAAGCCTCGATCATCGGGGTTGCGGCGG
This sequence comes from Phaeovulum sp., assembly GCF_041596715.1. GTDB lineage: Bacteria > Pseudomonadota > Alphaproteobacteria > Rhodobacterales > Rhodobacteraceae > UBA6213. The sequence goes on along the minus strand of NZ_JBFHIA010000298.1, from coordinate 967 downwards.
CGTGGTGGCCATCGAACGCGCGGCTGCTGCGTGCCTTGGTGCTTTCGGCACGGCAGCGCGATTTTGTGCGCGCGGCAAGGCTGGCGGGCGCATCGCGGGCGCGCGTGATCGTGCGCCATGTGCTGCCACAGGTGCTGCCGCCGCTGGCGGTGATCGTGTCGCTGGAAATGGCATCCGTTCTTTTGGTGCTCTCTTCACTCAGCTTTCTTGGGATCGGCGCGCAGGCACCGACCCCGGAATGGGGCGCGATGCTGAACGAGGCGCGCCCCTTCTTTGCGCGTGCACCGCACATGCTGCTGGTGCCGGGCCTTGCGGTGACCTTGGCGGTGCTGGCCTTCAACCTGATCGGCGAGGGGCTGCGCGATCTTTTGGATCAAAGGGAGGCCTACCGATGGTGAGAGGGCTAGAGGTGCGCGGGCTTTCGGTGCTGGCAGGGCAGGGCGAACGGTTGCTGGATGGTGCGAGCTTTGCGCTTGCCCCCGGCGAGCGCAAAGGGCTGATCGGTGCTTCGGGCAGCGGCAAATCGCTGACCGCGGGCGCGCTTTGTGGCCTTTTGCGGCCACCGCTTCGGCTGCGCGCGGCCACCATGACGCTTGACGGGCACGACCTTGCGGCGCTTTCGCCGCGGCGCTGGCGCAGGCTGCGCGGCAGCACGATTTTTCAGATATTCCAAAGCCCCGGCACCGCTCTTAACCCCGCGCGCCGCGTCGGGTCGCAATTGACCGAGGCGGCGAAGGTTGCGCGCGGCCAACCAACGCGCTGCGTTGCGGCGGCGCTGCAAGCGGTTGCGCTCGACCCCGAGGTGGCGTGGAAGTTTCCTTATCAGCTTTCGGGCGGCATGAAGCAGCGGGTGCTGATCGCGATGGCGCTTTTGCTGCGCCCGAGCCTGCTGATTGCCGATGAACCGACCACCGGGCTTGATGTGCTGACCGAGCGCGAAATACTGGCCGCACTTACCGCCATGCTC
>NZ_JBFHIA010000297.1:0-3266 GCF_041596715.1 Phaeovulum sp. | reverse complement strand
TGTCCAAAGCGCAGCCACGATGAGCAGTGCACGGGCGACTTGGAAGAATGCGTCGGCAGCTAGGCCGCGCATCGCTGCTGGCTTCATATCAACTGTCGAAATCATGATACTTGCTCGCCGTGTTACTTGCTCGGGTTTCGTCTCATGTCTGCCGCAACCGGCCCTGGATGGATGCGGATCAGCACTTCTTCATCATTCGGCAGCCGCCGATGTGTGCCCTTGATCTTCTCGCGCTCGGGCGAGAAGGCGCGGGCCTTTAACGCCAGAACAGGTTGGCCAGCGCCAGCAGGCGACCCCAGCGCCGGGGCCCGAAGGCCGGTCACTGCGTGGGATGAATATTGGCGCATACCTAGGGTCATTCTGAATTACTCTCCGATCGAACTTTGCTGTCCAATGGCTCAGGGCCGCGGGGGACGACGGCTCGCATCGCAGGTGGTTTGTCCTTCTACGAGGACACAGCCGGTTTCCGCCGCAAGGCAGCCAAGATTCTGGTTCGAGCCTGCTTCGCCCGCGTGATAGTGGTAGGGAATCTCGTCGATCGCGTGCCCGTAACAGGCGTCTAGTCCGACAGGATTGGCACCATCTGCGAGCAGGTGGGGAAAGATGGCGTAGCCGTCCATCGCGATGCCGATCTGGCCGCCATGAGACACGACCGCCTCTTCAGACGCGCCCTCAACGGTGGATACCGTGCCGGTCAGGCAGTCGGTAACGGCGTGGTAGTGATAGCCCACATGCGTGTTGATGTGGCCGCCGCAATCGTCGAAGGGCGCGATGGTATAGGCACCGAGAATAGCCTCCAGCGGTGCTGGGCCGTCGATCCGGACACCATTCAGCGCAATGCCTGCGCCGGTCTGGTTGGTGGGCGTCGGGCGATCGACCGGGACGCTGTCCAGCGGCAGAACGAAGGTAAGCGTCGCGTCTTCAGGCAGGTACTCGGGCAGGCATTGGACGCAATGGTTCTGATATGCCGGATCGACATCGGGGCGCGCTGCTGCCTCGCAAGCCTCCAGCGTTCCTGTAAAGCGCACATTGCCGGTTTCGGGATCGTAGAGCTTCCAGTTGGTATCGCCGTAGATATCGGCCAGCGATGTGATGAAATCGCCATCCGCATGCACCGTCTTGCCGTCGAGAAACCAGATCCCGGCAGCCTCCGGCCCATCGGTGATGTGGGTCGGGCACCAAGGACCGGGTGTGTAGCTTTGCGGGCTCTGCCTGACGGTGATGGAAAAGCAGCTGGTCTCGGTCCCGCCCGACAAGGTGCAGGGCACGATATCGGGACCAGCAACCAGTTGCGCAGGCTCAAAGAACTCCACGATGCGGGAAAGCCGCGAATCTTCCGTTTGCGCGGCGGTGGGCCCAGCTACCGCAAGCGCGAGAAAAATGACCGCAAAGCCATGTTCGGGTCTATTTTTCAACGGCATGACGCCCCCCCCAAAAAAGAATGTGCAAAAGTCGGTTAGGACTTGTGCTGTCAAATTACCTAGCATACTAACTGTTAGTATGCAAGCTGACGAACACCAGTTTCACGGACTCACGCACAGCGCCGACCTCGTCGAGGCGATGCTTCGACGGCGACTTGCACCTCTCGGCCTCCAGCACCGGCAGGCCCAGATCATCGAGGCGATGGCCCGGATGGGGCCGGTTTCCCAAGCCGATCTCGCCGCGGAATTCAAGATAACCTCGGCCAGCATGAGCACGATGACAGACCGCCTCTTGGCCGCGGGTTTCATTTCTCGTGCGCGCGATCCAGCGTCGCGCCGCCAAAACGTGCTTGAACTGTCGGACGCGGGGCGCGCCAAACTTGCCGCAATCGAAGCGGTTTGGTCAGAGGTAGACATCGTCGTCAACGATCTGCTCGGAGAGGACGCCGGCACCTTCTTTGCCCTAGCTCGCCGGTTGCGTGATGGGTTGGGCGGCAACGTACCGGGCGTGCGGGCCGCGCGGGCAAAGAACCGAAACGGCAATAACGGCGAAAGCACCGCCCAATAACGACGGCATCGCGATGAACGAAGCGCGCGGCATCAGGGCGATGCCGATGCGCAACGGAAGCGCAAAGAGGCAATGCTCACTTCAACTGCGCGGCCGCCTTGATGATCAAATCTCTTGAATACGCCAGTCGCGCCGACAATGCGCGGCCACGCCGCGTGGCGAGCCAGAGTTCGTGCCAACGGCGTTTGGGAAGCTGCACGACCCTGAGAAGATCTTTCTGCCCAAATGCCTCCACACCGCTTCGCGGCAGAAGAGTATAGCCGACGCCCCGCGCAACGGGCGCAGGGATCTGTCCGATCTGGTTCACGTAGGCCCGAACGCGCATCCTGTCTGCGCCGGGATATGCACCGGGAAAGTTCAGGTTCAGCAAATCGTCGGCATAGTCATAGCCGTCAGGGTGCGCGATGAATCCGCGCGCGTCCAATTCCGGGTAACTCGTCGGTACATCGGCCAAGCCTGCCGGAAGGATCAGGCACAATTCCTCTCGACCTAGGTGTTGTGCTTCCAGCCGCGCGTGTTCGGGGTCTGCGCCCAGAACGCCTAGATCAAATCGCCCGTCTAGCAGACCAGACAAGATGTCGGCCTGTGGTGCCGCCTCAAGATGGATCGCCAGATCGGGCGCTGCTTCCATCCACGGCAGCAGGATCGGGTAGAGCAGCATCGCGAAGCTTCCCGAACAGGCGATGCGCACCTCGCCAATATCCCGATCATCGGTCACGATCGCGTCGCGCAGTCGGCCTTCTTCCGCACGGCGCGAAAGACCGAGCGCGAACAGCGCCTCGCCTGCCGGGGTGAGGGTGAAACTTTTTCCCTCGCGGGCGATCAGGTGCTGCCCCACCTGATCCTCAAGCTTCCTAAGGTGCTGAGAGACGCCCGGTTGCGTCATGTTCAAACGCTCAGCCGTGCGGGTAAAGTGACCGGTCTCACAAAGCGTGGTGAAGGTGTCGAGCCAAGTCGCGTTCAGCATTGCGATACAAACGATGCGTTATGATTATCATTCACTTTGATAATTTCACATTTGGTGCGCTGGTGTCTACCTCCTCGTCATAGCTACTGCTTTGGAGAGACACCATGAACCCGACCCCTCGCACGTTTTCGCATATCGGCCTGTCGGTCCCAGACCTAGAAGCCGCGGTAAAGTTCTATTCGGAAGTCTTGGGCTTCTACATCGTCATGCAGCCGTCCGAGGCTGTTGAGGACGAAAGCTCCATCGGCGTCATGTGCACCGACGTGTTCGGCCCCGGCTGGGGCTCGCTCAGAATCGCGCATCTGGCGAC
>NZ_JBFHIA010000296.1:0-3296 GCF_041596715.1 Phaeovulum sp. | reverse complement strand
TTTGCCTCGGCACCGATTGCCGCTGTGCATTTCAATCGGATGCAGGAATACGGGCTGCTAGCCAACCTTCTCGTGGTGCCGGTGATGGGCACGGCGGTGATGCCCGCAGGCGTCATTGCAGCGATCGCGGCACCCTTCGGGCTGGCCGGACCGCCGCTTTGGGTGATGGAACAGGGCACGCGCTGGATGATCCTCGTCTCAGATTGGGTAAGCGGGTTGGAGGGCGCGCAGCGCGCGGTGATGCTGCCGCCAGACCCGGTGCTGCCGATGCTGGCACTGGCCGCAGCACTTGCGGTGCTGGGGCGCGGGGCGGCGCGTGGGCTTGGGCTGGTGCTTGCGCTTGGGGCCGCACTGCTTTGGACGCAGGCAAAGCGCCCGGCGCTGCTGATTGCACCGGAGGGCGAGCTCGTGGGGCTGATGACGCCCGAGGGCCGCGCGCTTTCCAAGGCGGGCGCAGGATTCGTGGCCGAAACTTGGCTGCTTGAAGATGGTGACACCGCCCCTCCCGAAGAGGCCGCAACCCGCCCCGGCTGGACAGGCCCCACAGGCACCCGCGAGGCGGAACTTGCCGGGCGGCGCGTGGTTCATCTGACGGGGAAGGGCGCATCGGCGCGCGTGAACGATTCCTGCACGCCGGGTGCGGTGGTGGTGCTGGCAGCCGTGGCCGAGCGCCCCGCACCGGATGGTTGCCTGCTGTTCGATCTTGCGACTTTGCGCAAAAGTGGCGCTGTCTCGATCACCCCCGAGGGCGCGGGGTTGCGCATTCAGACCGTGGCAGAAACGCACGGAGCGCGCCTTTGGGCACCCGCAGCCAAGGCGCGATAGCCCGAGACCGGGCAGGGGCCGCGAAGGTTACAGCCCGCAATGCCCTTGCTGCCCGCTCAATAGCTACGAATCAAGCCTACAAGGCGCCCTTGCACCGCCACCTGATCGTCGCGCAACAGGCGGGTTTCATAGGCGGGGTTGGCGGCTTCCAGTGCGATCATGCCGTTCTTGCGGCGGAAACGCTTTAGCGTGGCCTCATGCCCCTCGACCAGCGCCACCACGATATCGCCGTTTTCAGCGGTGCCCTGCTCGCGGATCACGACGATGTCACCATCGTTGATGCCCGCTTCGATCATCGAGTCGCCCTTTACCTCTAGCGCATAGTGCTGGCCGCGCCCGGAAAGCATCGAGTCGGGCACCGTGATGTGGTGCGAAATCTCGGAAATCGCCTCGATCGGCACGCCAGCGGCGATCCGGCCCATCAGCGGCAGTTCCATCACCCCGGCCGCAACCGGCAGCGCGCCACGCGGCGGATCGCGCCGGTCGCCTGCAATCACCTTCGGGCTAAAGCCGGGGCGTTCCATCGCCTCGGGCAGTTTGACGATTTCTATGGCGCGGGCGCGGTGCGCAAGGCGGCGGATAAAGCCACGCTCTTCCAACGCGGTAATCAGCCGGTGAATCCCTGATTTCGACCGCAGGTCCAACGCGTCCTTCATTTCGTCGAACGAAGGCGGAACCCCGTCGCGCTGCGTGCGCTTTTGAATGAAATCTAGTAATTCCAATTGCTTGCGCGTCAGCATGGATACAACTCCGCAGGTTTGTTCAAGCTATGTTCTAACCGTGTTCCCGTTTCGTGTCAACGCCTTGGGCTAAAGCGGCAGGTAATCTACCCAGTCACCTGCGGCGCGTGGGCCATCATGTGGCGGGCGGATCAGCAGCGCGTCGGCCTCTGTCAGAATTGTCAGCAGGGCCGAATCCTGCTCGGTAAACGGCGCTATCGTGGGCGCATCGCCCGCGCCAAGGCGCGATCGCATGTAATGGGCGCGCTCGCCGTTGGCGGTAAGCGGCGCGGCAAGGCGGGCGCGCATCGCCCGGTGCTCGCCCGGCAAGCCCTGCATCGCCGCAAGCATCGGCAGCAGAAAAAGCCGCGCCGTGACGAAGGCCGAAACCGGGTTGCCCGGCAGGCCAAGCAGCACCGTCTGGCCCATGCGCCCCGCCATCAGCGGTTTGCCCGGCCGCATCGCGACCTTCCAGAACGCGCGCTCTAGCCCGAGCGTTTCGGCCACGCGCCCCACCAGATCGTATTCCCCAACCGAAGCGCCGCCCGAGGTGATGATAAGGTCCGCCCCTGCGGCAAGCTTGAAGGCCTGCGAAAGTGCCGCCTCGCTGTCACGCGCAATCGGCAAAAGCCGCGCCTCGGCCCCTGCGGCCTCGGCCATCGCTACCAAGGCGAAGGAATTGGAGCAGATGATCTGGTCAGGACCGGGGCTTTCGCCGGGCATGACCAACTCGTTTCCCGTGGCGATTACCGCCACCACCGGGCGGCGCGCAACCACGACCGACGGCACGTTCATGGCGGCCAAAAGCCCGATATGGCGCGGTGTGAGGCGCAACGGTGCCGCAAGCTCTGCGCCCGCGGCAAAGTCTTGCCCGCGCCGCCGGATGTTCGGTTGCACCTCAAGCCGGTCGGGCAGGGTGATCAGGTCGCCCTCACGGGTGATATGCTCTTGCATCACCACCCAGTCGGCCCCCGCAGGCACCGGCGCGCCGGTGAAAATGCGCAGCGCCTCACCAGCAGAAAGCGCGCCCTCATAGCCCGCGCCCGCGCTCGACTCGCCCACCACCCGCAGCTGCGCGCCGGGTGTGTGGTCGGCGGTGCTGACCGCATAGCCATCCATCGAGGCCGCGTCGAACGGCGGCTGCGTCAGTTGCGCTATCGCCGGTGCGGCCAGAACCCGGCCGCAGGCGGTGCGCAGCGGCACGGTTTCAGTTTGCACCGGGCGCGCAAGCGCCAGAACCCGGGCCAGCGCCTCTTCAACCGAAATCATCAGGGTGCCTCGTAACGACCCGATTTTCCGCCATCTTTTAGCGTCACATGGATGCCTTCGATGTGCATGGCGCGGTCAACGGCCTTAAGCATGTCATAAACCGTCAGCGCCGCCACCGAGACGGCTGTCAGCGCCTCCATCTCGATACCGGTGCGGCCCTCGGTTTCAACCGTTGCGGTAATCCGCACACCGGGCAGGGTCGCGTCGGCCTCTAGGTCCAGCGCCACGCGGGTCAGCGGCAGCGGGTGGCAGAGCGGAATGAGGTCGGGTGTGCGCTTGGCACCCATGATGCCTGCCAGCCGCGCCACACCAAGAACGTCCCCCTTTTTTGCGCTGCCAGACTGCACTAGCGCCAGCGTTTCAGGTGCCATCACCACCGAGCCCGCCGCGACGGCCACCCGATGCGTGATGGGTTTGGCTGAAACATCAACCATATGCGCAACGCCTTTCGAGTCGAAATGGCTTAGGGGCATGGTCCCTCCA
>NZ_JBFHIA010000295.1:0-3305 GCF_041596715.1 Phaeovulum sp. | reverse complement strand
TGCGCCAGTGCAACGGTCTCGGCATGGGGCCGCCCGCCCGGCTGGGTCCAGCCGCGCCCGACTATGGTTGAGCCTTGAACTATCACGCAGCCAACCGCCGGGTTGGGTGCAACATTACCCAGTCCGCGCGCCGCAAGCGCCAATGCCAGCGCCATGAAGCGGCGGTCGGACTCGGCGCTCACTCGTCGGCGCCACCTTGCGGGCGCAGCTCCGAGACGAACTTGTCAAAGTCATCCGCGGCCTGGAAGTTCTTGTAAACACTGGCAAACCGCACATAGGATACGGTGTCGATCCGTGCCAATGTCTCCATCACGATCTCGCCAATGACCTTTGAAGCGATATCGGTTTCCCCCATGCTTTCCAGCCGCCGCACGATGCCCGAAATCATCTGGTCAATGCGCTCGGGGTCGAGCGGGCGCTTTTGCATGGCGATGCGAATTGACCGTTCCAACTTGGTGCGGTCGAAATCTTCACGTTTGCCAGAGTTCTTGATCACCACAAGATCGCGCAACTGCACACGCTCATAGGTGGTAAAACGGCCGCCGCAGGCCGGGCAAAACCGGCGACGGCGGATGGCTACATGATCCTCAGCCGGCCGACTATCCTTGACCTGACTATCGACATTTCCGCAAAAAGGGCAGCGCATCGCGTGTTCCTTGGTGCCAATAAGGTGTTATCCACAGGCACTATAGGACAGCCGCGATAACTTGGGTAGGGGGCAAAACTACCGCAACATCTAGTGTTCAGGCGACCTTGGGGCCGAATTGCCGCCGTCCTTGCTGGCCATGCCAGAACCCGTTGGAAAATGGCGCTGGCATCGAAAGCCCGTCCAACCGTGCCTTGGCTTCGGCCGTGTCGATCCGCGCCTCGAGACGGTCGGCAAAAACCTTTGCCACCTCTACCATATCGACCCGTTGCGGCATCAGGCGGAAATGCGTCACCCCCATCGCCGGCATATCGGCTACTTCCTCTATCAGGTTGATATAGCTGTGCGACAGCGTCTGGATACCGTTGATCGTCAGGAAAGACTGCCCCGTTACGGTCTTCAGCGGCATACCGTCGGGGTCTTCCTCGCAGACGAACTGGCAGTTGTCCTTTGTTCGGCAATGCGCGCGCGCATGATAACAACGTGCCGAAACCGCCAGCGAGGCACGGCCAAACACCTGCACCTCTAGCCCAACGTCCAAACCCTTTGCAGCCTTTGCCATTTCGCTCACGACGGTGGCAGGCAATTCGACCGGAAGGCTGAAATGCGTAGCGCCCTTGCTGGTCAGATAGCGCATGGTTTCTTCGTTGTAGATGTTCATCAGCGGGCCAACCCGGTGCGGGCGCGCGGCCACATCCAAAAGCCCCGCCGTGTTGTTGATCTCGATCTCGTGGCCCTCGGTTTCGCAGATCGCGGCCAGCATGTCGCGCTCGCGTTTCAGCACCACTTCGGAAAGCGAAGATAGCACCACCTTCTTGCCGCCACGCTCTAGCCGCTCGATGATATCGGGGTAGTCCTTCTCGAAATACGGCGTGCGTTTCGAGCAGATCACTTCGCCCAGATAGACCGTGTCGACCGGTGCCTCATCAGCGATGCGCGCATAGAAATCGAGCCGCTCTTCGGGCTTCCAGTGGTAGATGATCGGGCCGAGGGTAAGGCTTTGCATCGGGTTCACCGCCATTTCTTGGTCTTGAAGGCACCTTCGGTCTGCTTTTGCCCCTCTGTCAGGGCAAGCAGATCGGCCAGTTGGGGCTCTTGCCCGGCGAGGATTGAATCGACCGCCGTGCGGAACGCCGAGACCGCGCTTTTCACATAGGCGCGCGAGCGTTGCCGCCCCTCGATCTTGAAAGCATCCACCCCCGCCTCGATCAGCGCAGGCAGCAGGCCGGAAAGATTGAGGCTGATCGGTTCTTCAAACGCATAATAGGCGTCTGGGCGGTTCGGCGCATTATAGCGACCCTTGCAGATCGTGGGATAGCCCGCCTGTTCATCCGGAGCAAAGCTGTCGATGGTGAAATCGGCAAGCCGCGTGGTGACCGAACCGTCGGGTTGTTTGTCGTAATGCACGTCGGCGGCGGGAGAGCAGACGCCGTCCATGTTCGTTGAAAGCCCGGTGACGTAGTTGGTAAGCGAGCAGCGCCCTTCAACCATCAGCCCGTGGTTTCCAAAGATGAAGGTTTCGATTTCACAGGGTATCTCGCGCGCGAGTTGCTTGATTTCAGGCACTGTCAGGATGCGCGGCAAGACCACGCGTTTGACCCCGAACTCGCGGACATAATAGCGGATCGCCTCGGGGCTGGACGCGGCGGCTTGCACCGAAAGATGCAGGCGAATGTTTGGATAGGTGCGCTTGACGTAGTCGGCCACGCCGATGTCAGCCACGATGAAGGCATCCACCCCAAAACGCGCGCCCATATCGACTGCGTCGCGCCAAAGATCGAACCTGCCCGCAGTTGGGAAGGTATTGGTTGCCAGCAAAACCTTGGTGCCGTGCTTGTGGGCGAAGGCGACCGAGGCTTCCATCTCCTCGGGCGTGAAGTTCAGGCCGGGAAAGTTGCGCGCGTTGGTGGCGTTCTGAAAGCCGCAGTAGACCGCGTCAGCGCCCGCTTCCACAGCGGTGCGAAGCGCGGCAGGGGTGCCTGCCGGGCAGACGAGTTCGGGGCGTTTCATGCATGGTCTCCCTTTTTCGCGGCCATCCGGCGTAGCCCGGCCAGCGCGGCGCGGCCCGGCGCGCCGAACATGCCGGCCACCGTCTCCGCTATCGAACCTTCGACATCGTCGAGCGCGTTTCTGAGGCACACCACGGCCTCGGTATTGCCCGTCACATCCAGATCGCGCGAGAAAAACAGCGCGTCGCCATCGGCGCCGCCGTCCATCAGGCCGAGCAGATCCAGAAACTTGCCCGCAATCCGCGCATCCGAGGGCGGCTCGGCGTTGCGGTGAAAGGCGCGGAAAGTCAGCGCCTCGGGGTCGGGAATCAACAGCAGGCCGAACGGCAGCCCCTGCGGATCAACGACAAATCGCGCCGTTTTATGCGGGCCGAGGCGGTTGAAAAGCGAGGGGTTTTCACGCGCCACGCGGGCCACGACCCGCTTCAGGATCGGCTGCAACAAAAACAGCGGCATCGGCGGCAGGAACCGCGTCAGACCGGGACGGGGGGCGGGGTGGCTATCGGTGCTCTCTTGCATGGGCTCGCCCTAGCATGGGGAAATGGGGGCGGGATTGATGCAGGTCAAATGCACTGAAAATGCCATGCGGACGCTGCGTGATAACACGCGTGTTAAGCCGCCTTATGCTATGTTTTTGTTTGGTTTTCCGT
>NZ_JBFHIA010000294.1:0-3316 GCF_041596715.1 Phaeovulum sp. | reverse complement strand
TGCATCCTTTCCATCCGCCCGGTCCCAAGAAACCCGGTGAAACAGGCGTAAACCCCGCCATCGCGCGCTTCGATCGCCATTGTGGCATCCAGTTCCGAGGCACCATAGGTGCCAGCGATTTCGCTGCCGTCAGCGTTTTGGGTGGGCACAAGACGTGCCAGCGACGTGGTGAGGTTATAGTATGCAAGACGCATGATCAGCCGATCCCCGTCCTTCGAAATGGAAACCCCCGGTGCCTCGAGCGAGGTCTCTGACGTCGCCACCAGACGCTCTGACGACATCGCGAAATGAAGCGATAGGCCGGCTTCATCGGCCTTGATCTGCGCCAAAAGACCTGTTTCCGGGCAGATCCACTGGCCAGCAAAGCCTTGCGGTGTTTTTGCAGGGCCAACGGGGGCTGGCGTGGCATAGCCCAGTGCGGCAGACATCAGATCGATGGCCGCGGCATGGGCGCTGCTTTCATGGTTGAACATGACAACCACCGATGTCCTTTCCGAGACTGCGTGCATCCGATAGGCACGAAAACCGCGCAGCGCCCCTCCGTGCCCGGTGACTTTCACACCCGCGCAGTCGCGATGCGAAAGACCAAACCCATAATGCGCAGGTTTGCCATCGGCAAAAAACACGGGCGCAGAAAGCCGGTTGTAAAGTCCGTCGGGGTCTTCACGTGTCTTATCAATCCAGATTTCATAGGCGAGCATATCGTCGAGCGCGGCAGAGATCCCTGCATCTCCGATCCATTCGATGCCGTTGTCTGCCGGAAAGAAACCAGTCGCGTCATTGCCCTCATACCCGACCACCTGATCCGCCGGGTAACGCGTGTTCGAGGTCAATTCGGCCGTGTCCATTCCCGCAGGCTTCCAGATCTCTTCCTGATAAAGCGTTTCGAGTGGCGTGTTTGTTTCCTTCTCAAGGATCTCGGAAATAATCCGGAAATTGCCGTTGCTATAAGAATTGCCCGTTCCCGGTGCAAAATGCCCCGTCCTCATCTTGGCGAACAGCGTAAGGGCATCTTTGCGGGTGAAGGTCTGCTCTGCCATAGCGCCCTGAAGAACCGTAAGCGCCCAATAGTCGCGCAGACCGGACTGGTTGTGGCAAAGCTGGCGAACGGTTGGCAGCACCTCTTGGTAGCCGGGCAGATACTCTGCCACGCGGGCATCCAGAAGATCTGGCTCATCGAACTTCGCAAGCAAGACGGCGCAGGTGAACTGCTTGGATATCGAGCAGATAGGCAATCTTGTGTGGCGACTCATCACGCGGCGCTTTGTAAGATCGGCAAAGCCCCAAGCGCGGGCCGCGACGATCTCGCCGTTCTTGACGACGCCTGCGACGCCGCCGGGGCCTTGGTAAACATGCGCAAGCCCGTTCAAAACTGATTCCAGTCGGCCAATGTCGAGGTCGCTCATCCGAATATTCCCAATTCCTGCGGTTGGCTTGGAACGTGATCCAGTGTCCGCGCTACTGCAAGCCGCCATTCATGCATTGTCTTCTCGACAGGCATCGCGCCGCACGAGTGCCGCGCCCCGACGGCACCTTGGACCGCGCGTTTTGCCGCCTTCGGCCTTTGGTGCACGCTTCACGCCGAAACCGTTTCTTGCCAGTGCCGGATGAACAGATTGACCATCTGGCCCGCTTGGCAGCACCAACGCATGGCGCAAAACCCCTTGCGTGGCCGCGCGCAAGCCAAGCGCCCCGTTTCGCAGCAAGTCGCTGCGGGCAATAGACCGCGGCGCGGATTTCCGGTTGTTGTGACCGGCCTCGGGGTTGACTTCCGGGCGCTGGTCAGTTGAAGCAAGTTCTGCCTTCATGCGCCGGTCGATGCGGCAACCATGAAGCGCCGCGGTCGTTTACGGGGGCCAACTTGACGCGCCACATTGCTGCCCTTGGGCCGTTTCGCCACAAAACCTTCCGGCAATTGTGGGCCGCAAGTCAGGCGTCAAATCTGGGCAGTCTGATTCAGGCAGTCGGTGCGGCGTGGATGATGACCAGCCTTACCTCGTCGCCCAGCATGATCGCCTTGGTGCAGGCATCGACGACCTTGCCCGTCATGCTGTTTTCCCTTTCAGCAGGCGCACTGGCAGACAGTTTTGACCGACGCCGCATCATGCTGGTCGCCCAGTCCTTCATGCTTGTTGTATCGGTTGCGCTGACCGCGGCGGCCTATGCGGGCATGCTGACCCCTTGGACCCTGCTTGGGTTCACGTTTCTGATCGGCGTGGGAACCGCGCTCAACAACCCCTCGTGGCAGGCGTCGATGGGCGACATCGTCCCGCGTCAAGACCTGCCCGAGGCGGTGTCGATGAACGCCATGGGCTTCAACCTGATGCGCAGCGTTGGCCCGGCGCTTGGGGGGATCATCGTGGCACTGGCCGGTGCCGCGGTGGCCTTTGCGGTAAACGCGCTCAGCTATTTCCCCTTGCTTGGGGCGCTGCTGGTCTGGCGGCCAGAGCCGCGTTCGCAAAGCATGCCGAGAGAGCCGTTTGGGCCCGCTGTTACTGCCGGGCTTCGCTATGTTGTGATGTCGCCGAACCTCTTGCGCGTCATGCTGCGCGGAATGGTGTTCGGGCTGGGTGCCGTCAGCGTTCTGGCGCTATTGCCGTTGATTGCGCGCGATCTGGTGCAGGGCGGCCCCTTTATCTACGGCGTGCTTCTGGGGTGCTTCGGGCTTGGCGCGATTTTCGGCGGGCTGCTGAACGCCCGAATCCGCCGGATGATGCGCAACGAATGGGTGGTCCGGTGGGCGTTTGTCGGCTTTGCAGGTGCCACGCTGATACTGTCGCAAAGCGCCAGCCTGTTGGTCAGCGTGGTGCCGATGATGCTGGCGGGTGCATCGTGGGTATTGGCGCTTTCGCTTTTCAACGTGACGGTGCAGCTTTCGTCGCCGCGTTGGGTCGTGGGGCGCGCGCTTGCGATGTATCAGATGGCGACCTTCGGGGGGATGGCGGCAGGCAGCTGGATCTGGGGTGCCACCGCAGAGGTGTTTGGCACCCACGGCGCGCTGATCGCATCTGGCCTGTTCCTGCTGCTTGGGGCCGTCGTCGGCAAGCAGTTTGAAATGCCCGAGTTCGGCACCGTCGATCTTGACCCGCTCAATAGCATCATCGAACCACCGCTGGAGTTGAACCTGCGTGGCCGTAGCGGGCCGATTCTGGTGATGATCGACTATCAAATCGCTCCTGCGGACATCCCCGTATTTCTGGCAACGATGACCGAGCGCCGCCGCACCCGCAGGCGCGATGGAGCCCGCCACTGGGCGCTGCTGCGCGACCTGGAACACCCCGATCAGTGGACCGAAAGCTACCACCTCGCGACATGG
>NZ_JBFHIA010000293.1:0-3326 GCF_041596715.1 Phaeovulum sp. | reverse complement strand
TGCTGCGGTAAGCGGGTCGATCTCTGTGCTAAGCGGTTCGCCCTCTAGCGTGTAATCGACCACGATCTTGCCTGATGGCCTGCGCGTGATCTGTTCGGTTTCCGGATATTGCGCCACTACTGCCGCGGCCAGATCGGCCACGCTTACAGCCCCCCGCGGCGGTAGGCTGACCTCGGCGCGCTCGTGTGCGGGGATTATGGCAAGCATCGCCCCCGAAACCGCCAGCGCCACCACAAGCAGCGCTGTCGCCACACCGGGCACCCCGTGAAAACTACGCTGCATTGGTGTCTCCGGCTGCGCTAAAGGTCGAAGCGGAGCGTTTTGACGTAGCCGCGCCCTTCGATCTCGACCCCGGACGAGGTGGTGGCAAGCGGCACTTCGGCATCGGTGCCGTAATCGCGGCCTTCGTACAATGTGCTGTCGATGCGCAGCATATAACCCTTGTCGAACAACTCGTCCGCGATCTCTACGCTGATTTCGGCCACTTCACCGCGGCGAACGGAAGGGCCTGACTTGCCATCGGCGTCGGCGTAACGATCTACATCGGCCAGATCGGTTGCGCGATACCAGTTGCGAAGGTGCGAATAATAGCGCTGCGTCGTGCCGAACACATGAAGGGTTGTCTCATACTTGCCTTCGGCATCGACCAGATACAGCACCGCATAGGCACCACCGATGAAATTGCGCGCCATCGCGGTGGTGATCTTGACCTCGCGCGCGCCAGCAGGTTGCGCCGCAATCGCAAGCGCCGCCAAGGCAGAAACGCCGAGGGTCAAAGTAAGTCGGTTCATTCGCAGCTCCGCTGGTGCGCTCATATGGACGAGCGCGACCTTACGCGAAACCGCGCAGCGGGTGAACGAATAATCTGCGGCAGGTCACAGAACAAATCGTCGCGTGCATTTGCGGCCAGCGCGCATTCGACCAGCGTCGCTGGCCTCGGCAAAATCATCATGCGATCGCGCTGGGCGAACCTGCCCTCGCTACGGCTTAGTGCCTTTCGAGTTCGTGCAGGTAGTTCAACCAGCCTTCGACAAGCTCAAGCTGCTCATCGGTCATCTCTATGAATGACATGGAGTCATTGACTTGAAATTGGGCTTTAATGTTTTCGGCGCTCTGGCCAACAATCTTTGGTCCTTCGCCGCCCTCGCCATGGACGCCATGGCATGCAGCGCAGCCCACGTCACCAGCGGTTTCTTCGAAAAGCACGCGGCCCGCAACGAGGTTCGGATCCATTTCGGGCACTTGCTGAGCATATGCCGAAAAGGACATCACCACACCCAGCGAAAATATTGCCAGGCCACCGGAAGCAAGTTTTTGGCGCATCGTTACTAACTTTCATTAGGCGCGCCGGGCCACGATCAAGCCAACGTCGCGCTGACTACATATGAAAGCCGCAGCACACCTTGGTGCGCTGCGACGAGTTGTTTTCCTGTCTTGGCGGTGCGCCTGCATCTTGCAAGCGACAAGCGCACCGCATGCAAGGTCAGATCAGGAGTTGTTGGCTTTCAGATAAGCCAGGTAGGCTTCAACCGCGGCCAGCTGCTCGTCGGTTGCGTCGAACATCATCATTTCGTTCGTCTGCATTTGCAGCTGGATGTATTCAATGGTTTGGCCCTGAATGTTCGGCCCAATACCAACGTCACCCTTGGCGAGTTCGCCATGGCATTCGATGCAGCCGATTTCTTCTTCGAAAACCACTTTACCAGCGGCCTCGAGTTCGGTCAGCTCGGGAGCTTGGGCGAATGCCGGCGCTGCCAGCGCGAACAGGCCGACGAGCGCCGAGGCCATCTTCGTGGTCGATTTCATCATGTGCTTTTACCTTCTTCTGGCCCTCCCCCGACATGGAGGTGGGTCTTTGCCGATCCCTTGATGCCACTACCCGAGAAAATGCTCTAGCAGCGACCTGTCTCCCGATACCTTCACCCAGCAAAGAACCTGAGCACGAGGCCGGAAAGAACACATGACGTTTAAAGCATCTTTTTGGGCAGATTCCAACGCGCGGGAATGTCGCAGGTTAGATATATGTTTCGTGCAAAATATAAGGAATACAATATGATGCGCGAAGTCCGGTGTTTTTTTGTTTCGATCACGTTTTCGCGCGCGAACGAAATAACGCGCGGCCTTGCAGGAAGGCCGCGCGCAAGCGTTTTAGGTGCTGATTAGTGCTCTTCGTGTTCGTGCAGGGCGCGCAGGTATGCTGCAACCTGATCGACCTGAAGCTCCGTCAGCTCAACAATGCCCATGTCCGGCACTGTTTTCATCGCTTCCAGAATGGCGACCGGGTCCTTGCCGCGGATATCGGGGCCGATCACGCCCATTGCATCCATGCCGTGGCAGGCCTGGCAGCCAACGCCGCCCGCGAGCTCTTCATAGATCTTTTTGCCTTCCATCTCTGCCTGCCCGAGGTTCGGGCGCGTGACGTAACGCAGAACTTGTAGAAACTCGAAAACGTCGTCCTTCTCGTTCGGCTTGAGATCGATGAAGTTCATAAGCTCTGCGCCGCCGGACAGCATCGTATCGAAGGTCGAGCGAATCGCCCCCGAGGCTGCCGGTGCGCCCACGTCGATGTTGCCTTGGCCGATGTCACCGTGGCAATCAGCGCAACCAATGCCCGAGCCCACGCCGCCCGCGTCATAGTAGTAGATCTGCATGCCGCGTTTTTCTTGTTCAGTCATCGTATCATGGGGCAGGAACCACGGTGGGTCCATTTCAGCAAGCGCGGCGTTGCTGCCGCCAATGATCGAAAGGCCAAAAAAGAGCGACGCGATTGCCGCCTTTCGACGTTGGGTACGCCGTGAGATGTTTTTGTGCTGCTGCATTCGTATCCTCGTTTCGTGTTGTCGGGGTCCACTGACAGGGCGGCACTTTAGCAGCCGAGACAGATAATGAAAGTAGCCCAGGCCGGTCACGCCGGTAAACTTTCGCGACCAATTGCCTCGCCAAGTGTGCGCAGCCCAAAAAGAAGGCGCCCGCAGCACCTTTCGGCGCTGCGGGTCGTGTTTAGCTCAGTCGAGCGATGCTGCGCGTCTTAGCGGGCAGCGATCGCGGCGAGCGACAGGTCGCGCATTTTCTGCGACTTGATACCGCCCATGTCCGACATCACTTCACCTTCCCAGCCGTTGTAAGCATAGAAGCCACCCGAGTGGGTATCGCCGCCATGCGGGGTCGGGATCCAGGCTTCCGGTGTGTTGGTGTTCAGATCAAGAACGATGGTTTCCCAGCCGTTCATGTTCGAAACCCAGATCTCGTTCACAGCCGGATCGGGATGCAGGATGCAGTGGTCAACCGAGTTCGCCGAACCACCCAGGAAGATGGGCTGCTGGAAG
>NZ_JBFHIA010000292.1:0-3334 GCF_041596715.1 Phaeovulum sp. | reverse complement strand
GCGCGACTATTGACTTTTAGGGGCCTAAGCCGATTTACACTCATGTTCGTCGTGTCAATCCAGTCACCCGCGAGCTTGGACTCCATGGAAAAGATACCAATGACCCGCGCCGGTTTCACCGCGCTGGACGATGAATTGAAAACCCTAAGAACGGTGGATCGTCCCGCCGTGATCCGCGATATTGCGGAGGCGCGCAGTCATGGCGACCTTTCGGAAAATGCCGAATACCACGCCGCGCGCGAACGCCAGAGCTTTATCGAAGGCCGCATCCGCGAGTTGGAAAGCGTCATCGGCCGCGCCGAGGTGGTTGACCCCAGCCGCTTCTCGGGGGCCATCAAGTTTGGCGCCACGGTAACTCTGGTCGATGAGCACTCGAACGAAGAGCACACCTACCAGATCGTTGGCGAGGTCGAAGCCAATATCGAGAACGGCCTTCTCAACATCCGCTCGCCGCTGGCGCGCGCGCTGATCGGCCGGGACGAGGGCGACAGCGTCGAAGTGCGCACGCCGGGCGGTGAAAAAAGCTACGAAATTCTCAACGTGCGCTTCGTCTGAGCGGGGCGAGATGTCCGAACCCCGCCCCGACTCAAAACCTCAAAGCCCGGGCAACGCGCTGCGCCATGTGGGTATGCCACGCGAAAACCGCTTCAGTAACGCTGATATCGTCGCACTGGTGCTGACCTTTCTCTGGCTTGGGCTGGTGGCGCTTTTCTTCGCGCTGGCAGGCGGTGAGGGCGAGCGCAGCACTGGCGTCTTGCCGGTGATGATGACCTTGGTGGGGATTTTTCTGCCCGTTGCGATGATTTGGGTGGCGGCGATAACCGCGCGAACCGCACGCGAAATGCGCGCCGAGGCGCAACGGTTGCAGCAAACCATCGACACGATGCGGCAAGGGTGGCAGGCCAGTCAGGCAGCGCTTGCGCGCCCGTTCGAGCGGCGGCTGGAAGAAATTGCTGCGTCGGCGCGGCAAACCGAATCCGCCGTTGCAACCTTTACCTCGCGCCGGGACGGGCAGGCAGTGCGGCCTTCGGCCGACCGCAAAGCGGCGCTGATAGCCCCGCGCCAGAACCCGGCCGAAGACGAGCCGACTCTTGCGCTTGGCACCCCCGCCGAACAGATCGCCGCGCCGGTCTCTGTGGCGGATTTCATCCGCGCGCTGAACTTTCCCGACAGCAGCGATGATGCCGAAGGGTTTCGCGCGCTGCGCCGCGCGCTTGAAGAACGCGGCATGGCGAAACTTATCCGCTCGGCGCAGGATGTGCTGACGCTCTTGTCGCAAGACGGCATCTACATGGACGATCTGAAACCGGATCGCGCGCGCGCCGAAGTCTGGCGGCGTTTCGCGCGTGGTGAGCGTGGGCGTGAAGTGGCAGCACTTGGTGGTGTGCGCGATCGTTCCAGCTTGGCGCTGACCGCAGGGCGGATGCGCGCCGACACCATTTTTCGTGATGCCGCGCACCATTTTCTGCGCCAGTTCGACAAGACCTTCACCGAGTTCGAGCAAAACGCGACCGACTCCGAGGTGGCCGATCTGGCCGAAACCCGCACCGCGCGCGCCTTCATGCTGCTTGGCCGTGTGACCGGTACCTTCGACTGAGCCTCGGCTCAAAGCTCGCGCACCATCACCCAAAAACCGCCGAAATCGAACAGCCAGCGCGTCAGCCTGCTGCCGCGGCGGGCCCGCACGCAAAAACCCAACCGCTCATATAGCGCGCGCGCACGCAGGTTTTCCTCGACCACGTCAAGGCGCACGGCATCATGGCCACGCGCTTCGGCCTCAAGGCACAATGCCTCTAGCAGGGTAGAACCGATTCCCTTGCCGCGCGCCTCTGGGCGTACGGCAAGCCCGTCCACCACAAAGCCCTGCTCGGCCACATCGCGCGCCAGAATGTTCAGACAAGCGGCGCGCCAGAACCCGCCGACGCGGCCATAAACCATCTGCAACTCGGCCAACCCGCCGCCCACAAAGCAGCCCCGCGCCGTGCGAAACCCCGCGAGCCCAAGAACCGTGCCTGCATCATCACGTGCCAAAAGCGCGTGAGCGGGGTCCAGCACCTGTTCGATGTAATCAAGCGCCTTGGCCTCGGGCCCCATCACCCGCGCGAGTTTCGAGCCGAAAGCAAGCCAATAGAGCGCCGCCGCCGCGCGCCTGTCGGCAGGCGAAAGGCTGCGCGAATACTCGACCTTCACCGCGCGCCCTCGGCCATCAGGGCCTCTGCCTTCGCAAGATCTGCCGTGGTATTGATGTTGAAGAACGGGTCGGGAGGCGAAAACTCGATCCGCTCGGCCCCTGCCATCGCCGCGCGCATCCGCCGCTCGCCTTCAGCGAACTCGGCAGCCAGCCGCGCGCGCCCGGCCACCGGCCAAAGCGCCACGCTTGGATGATCGCGCCCGGCACATGCGGCAAACGCCCCGTCAGGTGCCACGGCCAACCGCGCCACAAGATCGGTGGGCAGAAATGGCGTATCGACCGCAACCACCAGCAAGCGCCGCGCGCCAAGCCCTGCCGCCCAGTCCAGCCCCGCCAGCACACCGGCAAGGGGGCCTTGGCCAGTACGGTCGGGCGGGTCTGCCAGAACCGGCAGGCCCAGCGCGCCGAACCGCGCCGCATCGCCATTGGCCGACAGCGCCAAAGCCCCAACCTGCGGCGCAAGGCGCGCAACCAGATGCTCTACCAGCGGCCTGCCCGCCAGCATCAACATCGCCTTATCGACACCGCCCATGCGGCTGCCCTGCCCGCCCGCCAGTATCAGCCCCGCAATCTCCACCGTCTTGCCCCCGCTTGCATGTCTGCAACTCCTTGCAATATGACTGGCCGAACCGCGCCCGAAAGCCAAGCCTTATGCCAAAATCTTCAGTCTCAGCCGCCTATTGGACTGGCTTCCGCCAAGGATTGCCGTTTTTATTGGTCATCATCCCTTTTGGCTTGCTGTTCGGTGTCGCAGGCACCGAAGCTGGCTTCAACCTAGCCGAAGTGATGGGCTTTTCCGTGCTGGTGGTTGCCGGTGCCTCGCAGTTTGCCGCAGTGCAACTGATGGCGGACAACGCGCCGGTGGTGATGGTTCTGGCAACATCGCTGGCAGTCAACCTGCGCATGGCGATGTATTCCGCCTCGCTCGCCCCGCATCTGGGGGCGGCGCCGACATGGCAAAAGGCGCTGGCCGCCTATTTCATGGTCGATCAAGCCTATGCAATGTCGATGCTGGAATATGAGCGTCACCCGAAACAAAGCGTCGCCGAAAAGATCGCCTATTACGCCGGCGCTTGCACCCCGATTTGCCCGCAATGGTATGTCTCAACACTGATCGGCGCGACGGTGGGGCAGGCCATACCG
>NZ_JBFHIA010000291.1:0-3353 GCF_041596715.1 Phaeovulum sp. | reverse complement strand
GCTGATGGGGATCGAGACCTTGAGCCTGCGGATGCAGCGCCATGTCGAGAATGCCGGGAAGATCGCGGAATGGCTGGAGCGTGATCCGCGTGTCGAGTCTGTCACTTACGCAGGCCTGCCCTCATCGCCGTGGCACAGCCGGGTGGCGAAGGTGACGCCCAAGGGGGCCGGGGCGCTGTTCACCTTTGCGGTGAAGGGCGGCTATGACGCCTGCGTGAAGCTGGTCGATAACCTCAAGCTGTTCAGCCATGTGGCCAACCTTGGCGACACGCGCAGCCTTGTCATCCATTCCGCCTCGACCACGCACCGCCAATTGACTGAAGCCCAACAGGTGGCGGCAGGGGCTGCGCCAAATCTGGTGCGTCTGTCGATCGGCATCGAAGATGTGGGCGATCTGATTGCCGACCTCGATCAGGCGTTGGCCTTGGCAACGGCCTGAGCAAAAGACTGAGGGCATGAGCGCGCGATGGTCTACCATCGCCCGCTCATGCCGCGCCTTGCTCGCCGATTTGGCGCAAGCGTCAAACGGCCAGCCAAGGCACCGCCTTGGCCAAAAAGACTTTCCAGACAGAGCATTTGCGTGTTTTTCCGCCCCGCCCCTTCGCGGCTAGGTGGGCGCGATATGGCGGCACAGATGGCATCCGATCAACCCGCCTTTCCATGCGCAGAAATCTGCCATAACCTGCCTTGGGGCCCGTTTCAGCGGTTTCAGCCCCTTGTTGATTTGTGCTAGGGGCTTGGCATGAAACCCTCTTTCGCGCTCAATCTGACACATGACGGCATCGGCCTGTTGCACCGCACGGGTTCCGGCTGGCTGAGTGTCGGGGACGTGCCGCTCGATTCACCCGACTTGCCGGGGGCTTTGGCTGCATTGCGGCGCACCGGGCTGGGCTTGGTGCCGCAGGGGATATTGAGCAAAATCGTCATTCCCGCATCGCAGGTGCTGTATCTTTCGATTGATGCACCCGGCCCCGATGCCGCGCAACGGCGGCGGCAGATCACCCGCGCGCTGGAGGGGCGCACGCCCTACGCGGTTGATGATCTGGTGTTCGACTGGTCAGGCACCGGCAAAACGGTGCGTGTGGCCGTGGTGGCGCGCGAGACATTGAATGAGGCGGCGGCTTTTGCCGAAACCCACCGCTTCAACCCGGTCAGCTTTGTCACGATTCCTGCCGCAGGCGAATTCGCGGGCGAGCCCTTCTTTGGGCTGACCCGCAGCGCCGCGCAATATCTGCCCGAGGGTGCCCGGCTTGACCGTGACCAAGACCCAATCCGCATTCTGGGCATCGCCGCACCGCGCCAAGAGGCTGACGCCCCCCCTGCCGAGTCGCAGGCCGCCGCCGCGCCAGAGCCAACGGCTGAGGCAAAGGTAGAGGCAGAGGCAACAGAACCGCCGATCGAGGTGCCTGAGCCCGAGCTTTTAGATGAGGTGCCGCCGCCTGATGCCGGGACAGAGCTTGATCAGTCGCCCGCGCCCACGCCCGAACCGCAGCCTGAGGCCGAACCGCAGCCCGAACCGCAGCCCGAGACCGAAACCGAGGCATCGGATACCGCCTCGGCGCTTGCCCAAGGCCCAGACCCAGCAGAGCCGCAAGCCGCGGCAGACCCCGCGCCGCCTGCTGACGCGCCAGCACCAGAGGCCGACCCCATCGCCCAAACACCCGTTTCGCAGGAGCCATCGGCAGTGACCGAGACACCCAAAGATGGGTCCGCACTCGACGCGCAGCAGGAGCCTGCGGCGGGGGTGAGCGACGTAGAGGCGGGCGCGGCCAAGGCTGACGAAACCTCGGCTGGACTTACCGCCCCACCAGAGATACCCGCCGATGCCGCAGCACCCGCGCCAAAGCGCAAGCCACGGGGCACTACCAAGGCGCCAAAACCGGCTGCAAAAGACGGTGCAGCAAAGCCTGCTGCAAGCCGCGGGAAAAAAAGCAAAAAAGCCGAAGCCGCAGCTTTGACCGCAGATGCTGCGACCGTCGAAACCACAGCGCCCGAGGCGGCGGCAGACGCGGCCGCCAAGAACGACGGGGACATTCCAGCCACAGCCAGCGCCGCACCGGATACAGGCGCACTGCCCGAGGCTAGCGAAGCAGATGCCGCAACCGAAGCCGGTGATGCGACAGAGCCAGTGACCGCGAAGCTCGATCTGCCTGCCGCCCCTGAAGCTGCAACACCCCCCGAAACCTTCGAACCCGATACCGCGAGCGATATTGGCCTGCCCGATGCGGCGGGCACCGAAAGCGCCGCCCCGCGCGAGGCAACAGAGCCAGTGGCCGCGCCACCCGAGGCCCTTGCCGCAGCAGACGCGCCTGCCGCCGCAGATCTTGCTGACGCAGGCTCAGACGCAGCCCCTGCGGCGGATGCTGCGCCAATCGAGGGTGATGCCGCGCCCGAGACTCCGGCTGCACCTGCGCCACCTGTCGCACTGCCCACCAGCGCCTTGTTCGCCAGCCGCCGCGCGCAACCTGACAAAAGCGCCACCCCGATCACGCCCAAAGGTTTGGTCGCGCAGCGCAATAAGGCCAGCGAAACACCCGCTCACGCGGCGCTGCAAAGCGATTCGGCAAAACCGGATGAAGGCGAAGTTACCAAGGAAACGGTGGCAGTCCCCCCAAGACTGAAACTTGGTGGTGCAGGTGCGCGGGTGCCTGACCCTCGACTGGCGCGCGAAGGCAGCGCCATCGCGGCACCATCCCCCGCAGCGGTGCGCGCAAAACCCGCACCGGGTGCGGCGCAGCAGTTGCAGGCACTTGCCGGGCGCGCCGCAGCATCGGGCAGCGCGGCCGGGCAGGCGCTGGCACGCAGGCTTGCAAACCGCAACGCGGCGGCAGCCTCGCTGACACCCGCCGACCCCGCGCCCACAGCGGATGTAAACGCGGCACCCGCCAAGCGCGGTGTGTTCGGCGCGCGCATGGCCCGACCGATACCGCGGCGCTCTGCATATCTGGGCGTGGTGCTGAGTTCGGCGCTTGTGCTGTTCATGGCGGTTGTGGCGGTCTGGTCGTTGTTTCTTGACCCGAAAGAACCGCCTGCGTCAGACCTGCCCGCCGTCGTGCAATTGCCCGCACCGGTCACGCCCGCCGATACCGCCGCCCCCATCGCAGATGCAATTGCCGAGAGCGGACCTCTTGCCCCTCTGCCCGAGATAGCGACCGTGCCGCTTGTGCCCGACCCCGCACCCGACGCGGCCCCCTTGGCGGACGAAAGTGCTAATGCCGCCACGCTAGCGCCTGACGCGGACAGCGCAGCCGCAACCGATTTGGCCACAGCACCAACTGCACCGACAAGCGAAGCAGCCGATGTGGGCGCGGCCGACGAAACGACCGCTACCGCAGCCGAGCCTGAAATCGTGC
>NZ_JBFHIA010000290.1:0-3366 GCF_041596715.1 Phaeovulum sp. | reverse complement strand
GGCGATTGTTGCAGGTGCGCTTTCGGTTGGTATCGGCTTTGGTTTGCAGAACATCGTTTCCAACTTCGTCTCGGGTATCATCCTGTTGATAGAACGACCGATTTCCGAGGGTGACTGGATCGAGGTCGGCGGCAATCAGGGCATAGTGCGCGCAATCTCGGTTCGCTCGACGCGGATCGAAACCTTCGACCGCACCGACGTGATCATTCCCAACGCCGATTTCATCACCTCGCAGGTGACAAACTGGACGCGGGGCAATCTGACGGGGCGCGTAATCGTCAAGGTATCGGTCGCCTATGGCACCGATACCCGCAAGGTCGAGGCGATCTTGCTTGATATCGCGCATGCGCATCCCATGGTGATGCTGACGCCTGAACCGCGGGCGTTCTTCATGGGTTTTGGTGCCGACGGTATGGATTTCGAGATCCGTGCGATCCTCTCGGACGTCAATTTCAAGATGGTCACGGCCTCGGAAATGTATCACCAAATCGCGGCGGCTTTCGCGCGCGAGGGGATCGAGATCCCGTTCCCGCAGCGCGATCTGTGGTTGCGCAACCCCGAAACGCTGCGCGCCTCGTCACGCAAGCCTGCCGCCCCCACGCCGGAAGCGGCCGAGGCAATCGAAACCGCGCCGCCTGCGACCACCGCCCCCGATCCGCGGCTTGTCAGTAACGACCCCGGTGAGGATGAGGATGATGACTAAGGCACCGCAGCCACTGTATCGCACGCACCCCTATCTGCGCGAGGCGACTGCGCGGGTCTTGGCGCATACGCCCGAGGGCGGCGTGGTCTGCGATGCCTCGCTCTTCTATCCGACCGGCGGTGGTCAGCCGGGCGACAGCGGCACGCTGCATTGGCAAGAGGGCGAGGCGAGCGTTGTCGAGGCGCGTAAGGCTGGTGTGGGGGGCGTGGTGCTGCTGACGGCGGCAGACACCGTGTTGCCGCCAGTGGGGGCTGCGGTGACACAGCGGCTCGACTGGGCGCGACGCTATCTGCACATGCGCACCCATACCGCGCTACATCTGCTTTCCGTGATGATACCGCTGCCAGTAACGGGCGGGCAGATTGGCGCGGGCAAGGGGCGGCTCGATTTCAACATGCCCGAACCGCCAGAGGATGTGGCCGCAATCGAAGCCGCGCTGAACGAGATGATTGCCCGCGATCTGGTCGTCAGCGAAGACTGGATCACAGAGGCGGAACTTGAGGCGAACCCCGGTCTTGTAAAGACGATGTCGGTTGCGCCGCCGAAGGGGCAGGGCAGGGTGCGGCTGATCCGCATCGGCGCGGGCGCGACGCAGGTCGATCTGCAACCTTGCGGTGGCACCCACGTTGCCCGCACCGCCGAGATTGGCCCCGTGACGATTGGCAAGATCGAGAACAAGGGCCGCCAGAACCGCCGCGTCAGCATCACGCTTGGCTAAGGCGCGGGCGGTGACCCTGTGCCGCATTCCCCTGCGGCGCGATCTGGTCTAAAATCAATTACCAATCAATGGGCTGGGCGCTGCCAAATCGGCGCCGCGGCCGATATTTGCAAGGCGTGAAAACGTCGCAAACTCGGCCCCCATGAAGCCTTTGCGCGCAACGGGTCTGCGCAGCGGGGCGGATGCGTCCGGTGCCATAGGCAATCGTCACCGCAGATGGGGGATGGCGGCATCAACGAAAGGGGCGCTGAGATGAAACTCCTGATGACGGCCCTGATCTTGGGCGTTGCGGCGGCACCCGCCGTTGCCGAAGACCGGATGAACGCCTGCGAAATGTATCAGATCGAGAACGCACTCGGTTCGTTCATGGCCTCGGGGCACAAGCAAGTGTGCGACCATATCGGCCCGCAGCTTCTGACCAACGCCTGCATGACCTATTACACGCGCCTGACGAGCCGGAACTTTCCGCCAAGCAAGGAAGCGCTGGCAAAGCTTGCCGCCGAATGCGAGGCCACGATGCCGGGGGGCGCTAGCTTGCAGACTTGTGCAGAGGGCGCCAATTGCCCGGCCATTGGCGACATCGCGGTTTCGAGCGGGTCAGCAGAGCCGATGGTCGATGTCTTGCCGCCCGGCGATATGCCCGAATGCGGCACAGGGCTGGAATGTCGCCCCGAGCCTGACGATCTGGCGGTGCCGCTGACAGACGACGACGCACCCGCGCCCGCAGCCGCGCAAGGTGCTGCCGATGCGGCGCTTGATCTGGCGTTCTGGGAGGCGATCAAGGAAACAAACGATCCCAACCTTTACCGCGCCTATCTGGCGCAGTTTCCAAACGGCACCTTTCGGGTGATCGTCGAGGCGCGGTTGCAGGCTTTGCCAACGGCCCCCGCCGCCGCGCCTGCCGCCCCCGTGGCCACACCAGCCGCACCCGCCGCAAATGCCGAAGCGATTTTCGATCAGGCAGAGGCGATCATGTCGGCGGCCTATGCGCTTGACGTGACGCGATGGGATGCCGAGGCGCGCCGCGCCATGCCGCTTTACACGCAGGCAGGGCAGGGCGGTTTCGCACCCGCTTGGGTGGAACTCGCCAGCCTTTATGAAAACGGTATCGGCACCGCGCAGGACAACCAAGCCGCGCTCGAACTTTATCAGCGCGCAGGCGCGATGGGTTATGACGAAGGCTACTATCGCGCGCTGATGGTTGCTGACCAATTGGGCGAAAGCGATGCCTATGTGCAAAGCTTCCTCGCCCTCTATCGCTCGGAACCGGGGATGGCGCTTGACAGCTTCAACTCGGTGTCCTCGGCGGGACCGCGCTGGTTGCAGCAGTTTCTGCAGGCCGAGGGTGTCTATACAGGGCAGATCGACGGCGCTTTCGGCGCAGGTTCGCACGCAGCACTCGAAACCTATCTTGCAGCCAGCGCGCTCGGCCAAGCCACTTCGGCACAGCCCGACGACAGCAATCTGGCGCTGGCGCTACAGCGGGAATTGCAGCGCGTCGGCTGCTATCTGGGTGCATTGGACGGGCGCTGGGGCGGCGGCTCCATCCGCGCGCTCGAGGCCTTCAACATCTGGGAGGGAGGCATCACAGCCGCCGCAAAACCGACCGAAGCGGCGCTTGCGGCGGTGCGCGATGCCCGCGGTCTGGTCTGCGGCGTCGATTAACCGCGCCCCGACCTTCCTTTCCCCCTTGTCATGCGCCCACTTCCGCGCGTAGAAACCGCGCCACGGAGAGGTGGCCGAGTGGTCGAAGGCGCACGCCTGGAAAGTGTGTAGGCGGGGAACAGTCTCCAGGGTTCGAATCCCTGTCTCTCCGCCACTTGCCCCTGACAAAAGTTTCTCCCGATCCGGTTGCGGCCGGATTTTTCCGTTGTTTTCGAGAGTTATGCGGGTTGGGCTGAGCACTGCGCCTGTTGCGGTGGGGGCCAAAAGTGTTCTCTTGGGG
>NZ_JBFHIA010000289.1:0-3373 GCF_041596715.1 Phaeovulum sp. | reverse complement strand
GCCCCCCGCGCCGCAATGCCGCAATGTCGCTTTCCCGCCTTCAAGTGTCGGGCAAACCTAGCCCTCTTCGTGGCGCTCTGGCATCACTGTCAAAACAGCCTGTTGCGGGAGTCGGTCGATGAAGACGCATGTCAAAGCCTTGGTTGTCGGCGGCGGTGCCGTTGGCTGTGGCATTGCCTACCATCTGGCAAAAGCCGGGTGGGATACGCTTTTGGTCGAGCGGGACGAGCTGACCTCGGGGTCCACGTGGCACGCGGCGGGGTTGCTGCCCTTGTTCAATATGGGCTACGCCACGACCCACATTCACAAATATTCGGTCGATTTCTACAAAAGCCTAGAGGCTGAAACCGGGCTGAACGCGGGTTTTGCGGTGGTGGGCAATTTGCGCATGGCCCAGCACCAAGCGCGGATGGACGAATACATGCTCTATTCGAGTGTGGCGGAAACCGCGGGGGTCTATCACGAGTTTCTGACGCCCAAAGAGATCAAGGAGCGTTGGCCCCTAGTGCGCACCGAAGATCTGAAAGGCGCGCTGTTTCACCCGCAAGACGGCTATATCAACCCCGCTGATGTGACGCAGGCCATGGCCAAGGGCGCGCGCCAGCATGGTGCCGAAATCATGCGCAAGGTGCAGGTGCAGGGCTATCGGTGGACCGGGTCGGAATGGATCGTCACGCTGTGCCACATGGCGGAAAAGGGTGGCAATCTGGTTGAAACTGCCGACACTTTTGAAATCCACGCCGAGCATGTTGTTACCGCCACAGGCAACCACGCGCCGCGCACCGCGCGGCTATTGGGCCTAAAGACCCCGGCGATTGTGGTGGAGCATCAGTTCATCGTCACCGAGCCGGACCCTGCGTTGCAGGCGTGGCGCGCGGCGGGCAACCCCGAACATCCGGTGCTGCGCGATGCCGATGCCAAATGGTATGTGCGCGAAGAGCGCGGCGGCTGGATACTTGGCCCGTACGAAAAGGGCGCGCCGGCGCGGCTCCTCTATGGTGTGCCCGATAGCTTCCGCGCCGACCTCTTTCCGCTCGATCTGGAGCGGATCGAGGAAGAATACATGAGCATGATCCACCGCATTCCCACCTCGGAAAATGTCGGGCTGAAGGACGATTTCAACGGCCCGATCTGCTACACACCCGACGGCAACCCGCTGGTCGGCCCGGCGCCGGGCCTGCGCAACATGTGGTTGGCTGAAGGGTTCAGCTTTGGCATCACCGCGGCGGGCGGCACCGGCTATTACCTTGCGCAGATGATGACCGAAGGCGAGGCCGAAATCGACATGGCCAGCCTAGACCCCAAGCGCTACGGCGATTGGATGACCACCGAATACGCGGCGCGCAAGAACGAGGAATGCTACGAGCATGTCTTCATCCTGCACCACCCCGACGAAGAGCGCGAAGCTTGCCGGCCCTTGCGCACCGCCCCCGCCTATGACCGCCAGATCGCGCTGGGCGCGCAGATGGGGCAGGTGAACGGGTGGGAGCGGCCAAACTACTTTGGCCCAAAGGATGCACCCGCCGATTTCGACCATGCCGGGCGCAGTTTCCGGCGCGGCACATGGTGGCCATATGCCGAGGCCGAGGCGCGCGCGGTGCGCGAGGCTTGCGGCATCATTGATGCCTCGGCCTTTACCAAGCACCTTGTGCGAGGGCCGGGGGCCACGGCGTTTCTGGACCGTTTCACCACCAACAAGTTGCCCAAGGTGGGGCGGATCAACCTGACCTATGCGCTGACCGCGGCGGGTACGACGCGCACCGAATATACCATCGTGCGGCTTGCCGAGGATTCCTATTACCTGATTTCTGCCGGGGCGTGGACGGCCTATGACGGCGACTATCTGATCAAGGCGATCGAAGATTTCCGCGCCGCAGGCGGCGATTGGGTCGATTGCCATGATGTGACAACCCAGTGGG
Organism: Phaeovulum sp.; assembly: GCF_041596715.1. Lineage (GTDB taxonomy): Bacteria > Pseudomonadota > Alphaproteobacteria > Rhodobacterales > Rhodobacteraceae > UBA6213. The sequence goes on along the minus strand of NZ_JBFHIA010000289.1, from coordinate 1,454 downwards.
GGGTGTTTGCGTTGGCCGGGCCGAACAGCCGCGCCTTGCTGCGCGATCTGGTGCGCGACGCCGAGCCCGAAACGGCGCTGGGCAACAAGCGGTTCCCGTGGCTGAGCATGCGCCAGATCGAGCTGGGCATGTGCCCGGTGCGGGCGGTGCGCGTGGCCTATACCGGCGAGCTTGGCTGGGAATTGCACCATCCCATAGAAATGGGCCGCTATCTTTGGGATCTGATCTGGTCGGTGGGCGAAAAACACGGGCTGAAACCGGTGGGCGCGCGCGCTCAAAACTGGTTGCGGCAGGAAAAAAGCTACCGCGCCTTTGGCAACGAGCTTGGGCGCGATGCAACGCCGCTGGAGGCCGGGCTCGACCGTTTTGTCGATCTGGGCAAAGAGTTTCACGGCAAAGAGGCGATGCTGGCCACGGGCATCCGGTCGGCCTGCGTGACATTGCTGATCGACGGGCCTGCGGACACCGACCCTTGGGGCAAAGAGGCGCTGCTGCTTGATGGCGAAAAGGTTGGGCGCCTGACCTCGGGCGGCTGGTCGGTGGCCTTTGGCAAGCAGATCGGCATGGGCTATGTGAGCCCCGATCTGGCGGCGGTCGGAACCCGGCTCAAGGTTCGGATGCTGCGCGAAGAATGGGATGCGGTGGTGGTTGAAGACAGCCCGCACGACCCCGCCAACGCGCGCCTGCGCCTTGATGGCTGATAGCGGGCGGCACAATTGAAAAGGGCGGCGCCGAAGCGCCGCCCTAGGTCATTTTCAGATCCGGTTTCAGAAGCGGCCATTCCCGAAGTCAGCCGAGGTGATTACGCCGTCAACGTTGCGGTCGCGCATCGCGAACCACGCCGAGGTGCCGTTCAGGAACTCTTCCATCGTGATGGTGCCGTTAAAGTCGGCGTCGAACATCAGGATTTCTTGCGCGCTGCCGATCGTGGAAAGGTCGGTAAGGTTGGCGCGTCCCGCGCCGCGGCCTTGCCCCCGCGCACCGGGTTGCTGCTGGCCCATCACGCCTGGTTGCTGGGCCATGCCTTGGCCCATCGCGCCGGGCTGTTGACCGGCCATGCCTTGGCCCATCGCGCCGGGCTGTTGACCGGCCATGCCTTGGCCCATCGCGCCGGGTTGCTGACCGGCCATGCCTTGGCCCATCGCGCCGGGTTGCTGACCGGCCATGCCTTGGCCCATCGCACCGGGTTGCTGACCGGCCATGCCTTGGCCCATCGCACCGGGTTGCTGACCGGCCATACCTTGGCCCATCATGCCGGGTTGCTGCTGTTGGGTGAACTGGCTGCGCCCGCGCCCGCCACCGGCCTGGCCGCCCTTGCCGCCGCGCCCGTTGGTGTTCATTTGCCCCTGCTGGCCTTGCCGGCCCTGCTGCATCTGGGTGTTGGCGCGGCCACTGTTGCGGCCTTGGCCCACGCCCATGCCAAGCTCGGCTTGCAGCGCCTTGTGCTCATCAAT
>NZ_JBFHIA010000288.1:0-3386 GCF_041596715.1 Phaeovulum sp. | reverse complement strand
GTCTTTGGCATTCTGGTCAAGGACGAAAGCCCCGCCAAATCGCCGGCAGACCTGAAAGGCACCGTTATCGGCGTCGGCACGGCGGACGGGGCCGAAGTTTCCTTCACCAAGGCGATCATGACCGATCTCGGCATGGTCGAAGGCACCGACTACACCTTCTTGCCGGTGGGCGACGGCGGCACCGCGGCTGTTGGCTTCATGCGTGACGAGGTGGGTTCCTACGCGGGCGCGGTTTCAGATGCGGCTATCCTCGCCTCACGCGGCCTGAAGCTGCGCGAGATCACGCCCGAGGCCTACTTGGGCTTCTTCGGCAACGGTATCGCCATGCTGGAAAGCCAAATGGCCGCGACGCCCGACCTTGCGCCCAAGTTCGGCCGTGCGCTGGTACGCGCCACCCGCTTTGCTTCCGATCCGGCCAACAAGGAAAAGTCGCTGGCCCATTGCGCCGCCGGCAACCCGCAGGAAGGTGAACAGGACTATGCTGCCTCGCTTTTTGATGGTGTTGTCAACCGGATAACCCCGACCGAAGCCTTCATTGGGCAGGGATTTGGCTTCCAGCCGCCAGAGCATTGGGCGGCGATTCACGATTCCGCCGTTGCCTCGGGCGCGCTGGCCCAAGCGCTTCCCGATCTGTCGGCCGTATACACCAACGAGTTCGTTGCAGGCTGGAACGCTTAATGACAATGGCAGAGCCCCGCCCCCTTACCGCAAGCCCTGTCGCCCCCACGCGGCCGGTCTACGAGATCGCAAGGCTGTCGAAAACCTATGCCCGCAACCTGCTGACCGCACTGACCGATGTGAACCTGACCCTGCACAAGGGCGAGTTCGTCTCGGTCGTCGGTTCCTCTGGCTGCGGGAAATCGACGCTTCTGAAGATCATGTCGGGGCTCTTGCCGCCCACCACGGGGCGCGTCGTGCTTGAAGGCACGCCGGTGACCGGCCCAAGGGACGACATCGGCATGATGTTCCAGCAGGCCACGCTGCTGCCGTGGAGAACCACTGTCGAAAACATCGTCCTGCCCATCGAAATCCGCAAGGGGCGTGCCGCCGCCAAGGCGGCCATTCCCCACGCGATGGAGTTGCTGCAACTGGTTGGCCTTGGGGACTTTGCACATGTCTATCCGGGCGAGCTTTCGGGGGGCATGGCGCAGCGCGCCTCGATCTGCCGGATGCTCATTTCCAACCCCGCCGTCCTGCTTTTGGACGAGCCCTTTTCGGCGCTGGACGAACTGACCCGTGATTTCATGAACATGGAATTGCAGCGCATCTGCACGGAACAGCAGGCCACCGCATTCCTTGTCACCCATTCGCTGGCCGAAGCGGTGTTCCTGTCAGACCGTATTCTGGTGATGAAACCGCGCCCCGGTCGAATCGTCGAGGAAATCGTGATCGACCTGCCGCGCCCTCGAACGCTTGAGATGATCAACACACCCCGTTTCGGTGAAATTGTTGCCCATATCCGTGATCTTCTGGGAAAGGAGGCCTTCCTGTGACCGCAATTCCTGATCCAAAAGGCGATACAGTCTGGGTTGAACATGTCGCACTGATCGACCGCATCCCGCGATGGGTGGCGATGCTGGGGTTGGCCGTCGTGGTCATCGCGATCTGGGATCTGGCAACCGCCCGCATGGGCTGGGTCTCGCCCATCATCCTGCCTAGCCCGGCCGAAACGCTCGCTGATCTGATCTTTGTGGGCGAGAACCTTGTGACCGGCGGCTACATGCTGAAGGCGCTCTGGACAACCACGCGCACCGTGTTCTGGGCCTTTCTCATCGCCATCGCCATCGGCTTCTCGCTAGGCGTTCTGGTGGGCGAGACCAAGTTCGGCGAACGCGCGGTGATGCCTTATCTCGTCGCCATCGACACCATGCCGAAAGTGGCCTTTGCGCCGCTGTTCATCGCGTGGCTTGGCTTTGACATCGCATCCAAGGTCGCACTTGCGGCCTTCATCGCCACCTTTCCAATCGTCGTCTCCACCGCCGCCGGGTTGTATTCCGCCTCGGAAAACGAACGTATGCTGTTCAAATCCGTGGGGGCCAGCCGTTTGCAGACCCTTTTCCGGCTGAAACTGCCGACCGGGCTGCCGCAGATATTCACCGGGTTGAAAATCGCCGCCGTGGGCGTCATGGCCGGGGCCATCACGGGCGAGTTCCTTGGTGGTGGCCAAGGCTTCGGCGCGCTTATCCGCCAATCGGCCAGCACGCTGGATACCCCTCGCGTCTTTGCGCTGATCCTTTACCTCAGTCTTCTGGGGTTGGCCCTTTTCTTTACCGTCGCTTGGGTGCAAAGACGCTTGGTATTTTGGAATAAGTCAGATCGGCCGGGCGGGGTGGGCTAGGCGTGAATACTACCGAAAAGTCACCGGGTGACACCAAGAACCTGTCCGAACAGGCACACGAGCGTATTCGGCGTGACATCCTGAATGGCGAGTTGTTTCCCGGCGAAAAGCTACAGATCGAGGCGATCTCTGACCGCTATGGCATAGGCAGCGCCCCCATCCGCGAGGCGCTCAACCGGCTGTCCTCTGAAGGGTTGGTCGAACGGAAAAGTCAGCGCGGCTTTTTCGTGGCCGAGATTTCGATGACCGCACTGGAGGATCTGGTCAAGACCCGGATCTGGCTGGAAACGCTGGCCTTGCGAGAGTCAATTCTGCACTACGACGAGGCTTGGGAAGAGAAATTGGTGCTTGCCTATCATCGACTGGCACGCACGCACCGCCGCCTGCCCACGGAGGCAGGGCGCGACCTGTCCGAAGAATGGGAACTACGGCACAAGGAGTTCCATCTGCTTCTTCTGGATCGCTGCGGGTCAAACTGGTTGCTGGATTTCTGCTCGACGATGATGGATGAGGCGGTGCGCTATCGCAATCTGTCCATGAATCTGCATCCAAGCGCGTTGCGGCGCCAAGGGGCTGCGGCAGAACATGAGGCATTGCTAGGTGCCGTTGTGGACCGCGACGCGGATCGCGCATGTCGCTTGTTGGAAGACCACTACAGAACAACCTTGGAGGGCTTGAGGGGCGTCGTTGGCAAAAACGCGAGCAATGCACCCAAACCCTGATGGTTGATCCGTTGGGGCATATCCGGTTTCTTCCAAGCAAGTGCCCGTTCTTGCGGACCGAACGGATCGCAATGTGACAAAGGCAGGGCGCGCCTGCCGCCATGAGCACGCGCACCCCAATACGCCGAAGTCTCGCCCCTCTCGCGCCCTCTCGACAAGTCCAAACACCTCTGGCAATATCTGCCCTGCATCAAGAGAGGGCTTGACCCTCACCAACCTGCCCAACCCGGCAAGGTGGTCGCCCGCAAGGGGATGCGGCCGAACCGGCAATTATTGGGTTGGCTTCATTCTATGGCGATCACCTCGTGCCTCTTGAAGGAGAGACC
>NZ_JBFHIA010000287.1:0-3397 GCF_041596715.1 Phaeovulum sp. | reverse complement strand
CTGGCCAGCCGCCGAAAAAACTGATCGTGGTGCCGGGGCGCATCGTCAATGTGGTTCACTGACCGCCGAAGTTTCTTGGTCTCGCTTGCCGCGTTGGCAGGCTGCGGCTTCACGCCCGCTTACGGGCCCGATGGCGGTGCCACAGCACTGCGTGGCACCATCGCCCCCGACGCCCCCGCAACGCGCGACGATTTCGCGCTGACCCGGCGGCTGGCAGAGCGTCTGGGCCCGACCGAAGTGGCGCGCTATCGGCTTGCCTATACAATCACCACCACAAGCAGCGCACAGGCCGTTACCACTGACAGCATCACGACTCGGTATCTGCTGCAAGGCGAAGCGAGCTATCAGTTGATCGATATCGGCTCGGGCGCGGAACTGCTGGCCGGAGTGGTCAAGAACTTTACCTCGTGGAAAGCCAGCGGCACCGTGGTTGCCAGCACCAGCGCCGAAGATGATGCGCATCTGCGGCTGGCGCGCATTCTTGCCGACGAGATCGTAACCCGCCTGCTGGCCGGTGCCGCCAGCCTGCCGAAATGAAACCCAACCCCGCTGCCGCGGCACGCCTGCTGGCGCGGCCCCCTGCCGATCTGCCGGCCCTTCTGCTTTACGGCGCAGACCCGATGCGGGTGGCGCTAAAGCGGCAGGACCTGATCCTTCAGGTGATCGGTGCCGAGGGGGAAAACGAAATGCGTCTGGCGCGCCTTGACGCATCCGACCTGCGCAAAGACCCTGCGGTGCTGTCAGATGCCCTTCGCGCGCAAGGTTTCTTTCCCGGCGCGCGCGCGGTGCTGGTGGAAAGCGCAACCGACAGTGCTACCGCCACGGTGCAGGCAGCACTTGCCGATTGGCGCGCGGGCGATGCCATGCTTGTGGTGACCGCTGGCATGCTTGGCAAAAACTCTAGCCTGCGCAAGCTGTTCGAGGTGCATCCGACCGCACCCTGCATCGCCATTTACGACAACCCGCCCAGCAGCGACGAGGTGGCGCAGACACTGACAAAGGCGGGGCTGCGCGGTATCGGGCGCGAGGCGATGATCGACCTGATGGCGCTGGCCGATGCGCTAGACCCCGGTGATTTCCGCCAGACGGTCGAGCGGATCTCGCTTTACAAGCATGGCGATACCACGCCGCTTTCCGTGAACGACGTGGCCGCCTGTAGCCCCGTCACGATCGAGGCTGAGGTAGACGATCTGCTGAACATCGTGGCACTGGGCCAAGAGGCAGCTTTTGGCCCCATGATGGCGCGTATTTCGGGGCAGGGCGTTCTGCCCGTTACGCTGGCCATCGCGGCCGAACGCCATTTTCGCGCTTTGCTTGCCGCCAAGTCCAACCCCGGCGGCACTGCGGCCGGGTTATCGCAGGCGCGCCCTCCGGTCATGGGGCCACGGCGCGACCGGATGCTGAAACAAGCGCAATGCTGGAGCGTGCCAAAGCTGGAAGAGGCGCTGCGGCATCTGTTCGAAACCGACCTTGCGCTGCGCTCTTCCACTCGCGCGCCCGCATCGGCCATGCTTGAACGCACCCTGCTGCGCATCGCGCATTTGGCCCAAGGCTAGGCTTCCGGCTGCACTTCCCCTTGCCATGACGGCGCGACTCATGCAGCAAAGCGACGGCGCGGCATGTTGCGCAGGTGGCGTGAATCGACATCCGTCACCTTGGCCGCGGGGTCGAGACAGGGCAAACACGACATGAGCGAAATAATGGTCATCGGCGCAGGCCCCGCGGGGCTGATGGCAGCCGAGGTGCTGGCGGGCGCGGGCCACCGTGTGACGATTTGCGAAGCCAAACCCAGCCCTGCGCGCAAACTGCTGATGGCGGGGAAAAGCGGGCTGAACCTGACGCGCGATGAATCCGCCGCCCAGTTCGCTGCCAATTTCGACGCAGAATGGCTTGCCCCGATTCTTGCCAGCTTTGGCCCCACGGAAGTGATGGAATGGGTGCGCGGTCTAGGCGTCGAGCTTTTCACCGGCTCAACCCTTCGGGTGTTTCCGGTTGAAATGAAGGCGTCGCCACTATTGCGCGCTTGGCTGCGCCGTCTTGATGCTATGGGCGTGCGCTTGCACACCCGCTGGCGCTGGACCGGCTGGCAAGGCGATGCGCTGCGATTTGAAACGCCTGAGGGCGAGCAGCTTGCCCAGCCCGCTGCCACCGTGCTGGCGCTTGGCGGTGCCAGCTGGCCCCGTCTTGGCTCTGACGCCGCTTGGGTGCCGTGGTTGGCGGCCAAAGGTGTTGAGATCGCGCCGTTCCGCCCGGCCAACATGGGCTTTACCGTCGCATGGTCGCCACATATGGCCGCGTTTTTCGGCACGCCTGTCAAAGGGGCGGCGCTTGCCGCAGGCGGGCGCATAAGCCGCGGTGAATTCGTGATTACCGCGCGCGGCATCGAGGGCGGCGGGGTCTATACAATCTCTAACCTCGTGCGCGACGGTGCGCCCCTAACGCTCGACCTCGCGCCGGGTCGCAGCCTTGCCGAAGTTGCAGGCCGCCTTGCGCGCCCACGCGGCACCGATACCGTGGCCAACTGGCTGCGCAAGGCGCTGCACCTCGACCCGCTCAAACTGGCGCTGTTACAGGAATGGGGGCGTCCACTGCCCAGCGCACCCGACCGCCTTGCGCGGCTGCTGAAGGCGCTTCCGGTGCGCCATGAAGGGCCGCGTCCGATTGCCGAGGCGATTTCCTCGGCGGGCGGCATAACCGCCGCCAGCCTGACCGATACGCTAGAGCTTCGTGCGCTGCCCCGAACCTATGCGGTGGGCGAGATGCTCGACTGGGAGGCACCGACCGGCGGCTATCTGATTACCGCCTGCCTGGCTACGGCCCGCCACGCGGCCACCGCAGCCGCCACGGCGCTGGCGGGCTGAATACTTCTGCTTTGTGCACAGCACCTGATGCGCTATCTTTGCGCAACAGGCTGGAAACACGAACAAGAAGAATGCGCGAGCGGCCGCGGCCCCCGTGCGCAGGCAGAGCAGGTATGTTGCGCATCAACGACGCGATCACGATTGCCGACTGGGAGTTGGTTGAAAGTTTTACCCGCTCGCAAGGGCCGGGTGGGCAAAACGTCAACAAGGTCTCGACCGCAGTCGAATTGCGGTTCGAGGCTGAACGCAGCCCACACCTGCTGCCAGCCGTAAAGGCGCGGCTAAAGCGGCTTGCCGGGCGGCGTTGGACGCTTGACGGTGCCATCGTGATCCGCGCCGAAGAAACGCGCAGTCAGGCGCGTAACCGCGAAGCGGCGCGCGAACGGCTGGCCGAAATGATCCGCGCAGCCTTGGTTGCGCCAAAACGACGTGTGCCGACCAAACCCACCGCTGGCAGCAAGCGGCGGCGCCTCGCGCATAAGGCCGAGCGCGGCGAGGTCAAGGCGCTGCGCGGCAAGGTTGACGACGATGAATAG
>NZ_JBFHIA010000286.1:0-3398 GCF_041596715.1 Phaeovulum sp. | reverse complement strand
CGTTCTTCCGATTGGCGAGTGTGTTTTGCAGCAACGCCATGCTGTTTGCTTCGATCACCTCATGCGCATCGCGGTAAGCCAGCGCCCCCATCGCGCCAAGCCCGGCCAATCCTAGGGCCGCGAGCATCAGCGGCAGTTTGATACCGAGTCTGAGGGTGTTGAACGACAGCATCTGCAACCTCCGATATCGCCGTGCGCAGACACGACATCACGCCATCGGCGAAACACATCGCCGGGCGTGAGCATTGCCCAGAGTGCTGAAGATTCGTTTAAGCTACGCGCGCTACCAGCGGCCGCTGAAAACGGGGCGCAACAGCGTCGCGCGCCGGCGAAACTCCGAGGGTTCCAGCTGCCCGGCGGCAACGCAGGCTGGCTCGGCTTGCGCGCGCGCAAGCACCCAAGGTGCCAGCCAGCCGCTGAAAAGCGCAGGCGCCGCCCGGCGCGGTAGCACCTTGCGGGCGCGGCGCGCTGCGGCGATTTCGGCCAACCCCGTGGCCGCCAGCGCCGATATTGCCGCCTCGTCCGGGTCGGGCAGCGGCGGCAAGCCACGCGCGTTCAACGCAGGGACGGCGCGCAGCCAGTTTGCCAGCCCCGAAGCAAAGCCAAACCCGCGCACCACCGGCTCTGCCGCGACTGGCGCGCCAAGCGCAAGCGCAGATGCCCACATCAGGTTGCCCGCTGTCGCCTCGATATGGCTGCGCAATTCAGCCGCATCCGCAAAACCCTCGCGCCAACATTCGCGCCGCCGCGCCTCGGCCATTGCGGCAAGAGGCGCGATCAGCGCCGGGGTTCGGGCAACCAGCGGCGCAAGCTCGCGCAAAAGCGGATGGGCCGGGGATTTGCCAGCACCCAGATCGTCGAGTGAATCGCACCACCATTGCAGCCGCATCTCGGCCACCAAAGGCTCGGCAGAGGCCCAAGGGGCGCGGGCAAGCTGCAAGTTCAACGCATAAAGCGGCCAGAGCGTCACGCGCGCTGCCGCAGGCGCGGCCAAGGTTGCCACAAAGCGATCAGGGTCGCCAAGGCGCACCTCTTCGGCAGATGTTGCGGGCCTGGTCGTGTTCATTTCGGTTCCGCCACGATTAGGGCGTAGGCGATGCTTTCAGGGCAACGTCGCCACGCCGCGATTTCACGTTCAGAGGCATCGAGCACCTCGGCCAATGCGGCAGAGGGTTGGCCTTTGCGCAGCAGCGCAATGCGTGCCGCAAGCGATGCATAATAGACCTGCCACGGATCGCCCACCAGCAAGCGTTGGCCCATGATGCGAAACCCCGCGGCAGAAAACCGCGCGGCAAGCCCGGCAGGATCGGATAGCTCGACCGGTTCGCCTTGCCAAAAGGCGCGGGCGCAGGGGTTGGCGGGACGCTCCAGGAGAACCGGCTCCGAAACTGCGACCTTTCCCTTTGGTTTCAACACCTTGCGCCATGCATCCAGCGCCACGCCGAGGCCCGGAAAATAGGCAGCCCCCGCGCACCAGATCAGATCAAATGGCCCACCGGGCACCAGCATATCGCCCACGCGGGCCGTAGCGCGCGCGCCAAAGCGCGCCAGCCGCGCCTGCGCCTCGCCAGCAAGGCTTGGGGTGATGTCGATGGCCTGAATACGCGCAAGCGGCAGCGCCTCGGCCAGCGTTTCAGCATCAGCACCCGAGCCACAGCCTGCATCGCAGATATCGGCATCGGCCGGCGTGCCTGCCACGCCAATCGCCCAATGCACATCAGCAGGAAGCCCCGGCCCCTCGCGCAAGAGGTTTGAATAAAGGGTGAAAAACGCAGGCGTCGTCAATTGCCGCGCCTCGGATCGTAAGGTCTGAGGCCCGCGCGCCTCATGCGGGCACCACGCGGTCGCGCACCAGTTTCCAGACCATCGCATCCAGAAGCGCCTCGAAACTGGCGTCCACGATGTTGGGGCTGACCCCGACGGTAGACCAGCGCCGCCCCTGCCCGTCTTCGCTGTCGATGATCACGCGGGTCACGGCCTCGGTGCCGCCTTGGGTGATGCGCACCTTGAAATCGACCAGCTTCATGTCGTCGATGCAGGCCTGATAGGGGCCAAGGTCTTTGCCAAGCGCCTTGGCCAGCGCGTTGACCGGGCCACGGTCGGACCCTGCAGCATCCATGCTTTCAGACACTGACAGCGTCTTTTTGCCGCCAATCTTCACCACCACGACGGCTTCGGAAAGGCTGACCATGCGGTCATACTTGTTCTTGCGCCGCTCGACCGTGACGCGGTAGCGCTTGACCTCGAAAAAATCGGGCAAAAGCCCCATTTCGCGCCGCGCCACCAGCTCGAAGCTCGCCTGCGCGCCGTCATAGGCATAGCCCTGATCTTCGCGCTCTTTCACCACTTCAAGAATCCGCGCCAGCCGCGGGTCGCGCGCATCAGCCTCGATCCCGGCGGCGGCAAGCCGCGCGCGCAGGTTCGACTGCCCGGCCTGATTGCTCATCGGAATGACCCGCGCGTTGCCGACCAGCGCGGGGTCGATATGCTCATAGGTGGCGGGGTCTTTCTGGATGGCCGAGGCGTGCAGCCCGGCCTTGTGCGCAAATGCGCTGGCCCCGACATAGGGCGCACTGCGCAGCGGCACACGGTTGAGAATATCGTCCAGCGCCCGGCTTAACCGCAGGATGCCCGCCAGTGCTTCGTGCGAAACCCCGGTTTCATAATGGCTTGCGTAGGGTTCCTTGAGCAGAAGCGTCGGCAGCAGGCTGGTGAGGTTGGCATTGCCGCAGCGTTCACCCAGCCCGTTGAGCGTGCCCTGCACCTGCCGCGCGCCCGCGTCGATTGCGGCCAGCGTATTGGCCACCGCATTGCCGGTATCGTCATGGCAATGAATACCAAGCTGCGCGCCGGGAATACCGGCTGCAATCACCTCGCGCGTTACGCGCCCGACTTCGGCAGGCAGCGTGCCGCCGTTGGTATCGCAAAGCACCACCCAGCGCGCGCCCGCATCAAGCGCTGCGCGAAGGCAATCCAGCGCATAGGCCGGATCGGCGCGGTAGCCATCGAAGAAATGCTCGGCGTCAAACAGCGCCTCGCGCCCCCCTGCCACCACATGTGCAATGCTATCGGCAATGGCCGCGCGGTTTTCGGGCAGGCTGACGCCCAGCGCGGTGGTCACATGATAAGGGTGGGTCTTGCCGACAAGGCAGACCGCAGGCGTGCGCGCATTCATCACCGCGGCCAACACATCGTCATTTTCGGCCGAGCGGCCAACCCGTTTTGTCATGCCGAATGCGGTGAAGGTGGCGCGGGTTTGCGGGCGGCTTTCAAAGAAATCCGAGTCGGTCGGGTTCGCCCCCGGCCAGCCGCCCTCGATATAATCGACGCCAAGCGCGTCGAGCGCCGCCGCGATCTGCGCTTTTTCCGCCGCCGAGAACTGCACGCCCTGCGTTTGT
>NZ_JBFHIA010000285.1:0-3434 GCF_041596715.1 Phaeovulum sp. | reverse complement strand
CGTGGCCCCAAGCCGGCAAGAGGCGGTTGATGTGGCGCTTTGCTGGGGCTGGATCGACGGGCAGGTGCGGAGTTTTGATGAACAGTATTTTCTGGTCCGCCTGACGCCGCGGCGCGCAGGCTCTATCTGGTCGCAGTATAATCGCGCGCGCGTGGCAGAATTGATCGCCGAGGGCCGCATGATGCCGCAGGGACAAGCCGCGATCGACCATGCCCGCGCGAATGGGCGCTGGGATGCCGCCTACGGCCCGCTGCGCCAAGCAGAGGTGCAGCCCGATCTTGCCGCCGCTCTGGCCGGCGAACCCGCAGCTGCGTCGGCGTTTGCCCAGCTTGACAGTGCCAGCCGGTATGCTGCGATCTTCCGCATTCAGACAGCCAAAACGCCAAAAGCGCGCGCGGCAAAGATCGCGCGACTGGTCCATGACCTTGCGCAGGGAAATCTGCCTTAGCCAAAGACGCCCCAATCGACGGCAGCGCCCAAACCCCTTGGCATCTGCCGCCCGCCCGCGTATAGCCAGCGCCTGACGAACAGGAGCCCCCCATGCATGGCAGCGCTAACCTCAATCTAATGATCAAGGCCGCCCGCAAGGCGGGCCGCGCGCTGGTCAAGGATTTCCGCGAAGTCGAAAATCTTCAGGTCTCGTCCAAGGGGCCGGGCGACTTTGTCTCCAAGGCCGACCGCGAGGCAGAGCGGATCATCAAGGAAGAGCTGCGCGGCGCGCGCCCGTCCTATGGCTGGCTTGGCGAGGAAACCGGTGAAGAGGCGGGCGAAGACCCGACCCGGCGCTGGATCGTCGATCCGCTCGATGGCACCACCAACTTTTTGCACGGTCTGCCGCACTGGGCAGTGTCAATCGCGCTTGAGCAAAAGGGCGAGATCGTGGCGGGCGTGGTGTTCGATGCGGCCAAGGACGAGATGTTCTACGCCGAAAAAGGCTTGGGCGCCTTTATGAACGATCAGCGGATGCGCGTTTCCGGGCGCCGCACGATGATCGAGGCGATCTTTGCAACCGGTGTGCCCTTTGGTGGCCGCCCGACCCTGCCGGCCACGCTGCAAGACCTTGCGCGCCTGATGCCGGTTTGTGCGGGTGTGCGGCGCTGGGGCTCGGCGGCGCTTGACCTCGCCTATGTCGCGGCGGGTCGTTATGACGGCTACTGGGAACGCGGCATCAACGCTTGGGACATCGCCGCAGGGCTTATTCTGGTGAAAGAGGCGGGCGGCTTTGTCGGCGCCGTGCGCGAAGGCCGCGAAATCTTCGAAAGCGGTTCGGTAATCGCGGGCAACGCCGGGCTATACCCCCAGTTCTGCACGACCCTGCGCGAAGGCACCTGAAGCGCGCGCCCCTTACAGGGCTTTAGCAACACGAAATCGCTCACCGCCTGTCGGACGGGTGGTTTACCCCGTCGGCCCAAACGACCGGGTCAAGATCGCGTGGGTTCACCCCATCTAGGCAGGCGGCATTGACGCCGTATTCCTGCGGGTTTGAACGGCGTTGATGGTGGGTGTAGATGCCGCAGGTCTTGCAAAACCAGTGTTTCGCGCTGCGCGTTCCGAACTGATAAAGCGCAAGGTTGTCAGCGCCCCGCAGGATGGTAACGCCCGAAAGGGGCGCAGAAACGGCCACAGCCCCACGGCGGCGACAAAAGCTGCAATCGCAGCGCCGCGCGGTGGCGAGGCCATCGGAAAGCGTCACCAACATCTCGACCGCGCCGCAGTGGCAGGTAAGGCGATGCGGGGTAAGGATTTCGGGCAAGCTCATTTACGCCGCCGCGGCACAGTCGGAATCCGGCTTGGATAGGTGCTGGCGGGGTGGTCGGGGTGGCCGCCGCTGCGCGCCCAAAAACGGGTAGCGCCGCGCCGCGCCCAGACTGGCAGGGTAAGCGCCAAACCAGTCACAAACCCGCCGATATGCGCCCAGTAGGCCACGCCGTCGCCAACAAGATCGGCAGATGTTCCGTTGAAAAGTTGCAGCGCGAACCAGACCCCCAGCACCAACCATGCGGGCACCGGGATCACCTTGAAGAACACGATGAAGATGAACAACACATCAACCCGCGCACGGGGAAACAGCAGAAGGTATCCCCCCATCACCCCTGCAATCGCCCCCGAAGCGCCAACCATCGGCACCATGCTTGCGGGTTCCGCCACGATCTGCGCCGCAGCCGCTGCAAGCCCTGCGCCAAAGTAAAGCAGCGCAAAGCCGAAATGCCCCAACGCCTCTTCAAGGTTGTCACCAAAGATCCATAGAAACAGCATGTTGCCAACGATATGCGCCACACCCGCATGTAAAAACATATGGCTGACAAGGCCGATGAGCATTTGCCCATGCGTGACCATGCCAGGGTAAAGTGCCAGCGAAAACCACAGCTCTTCCATGTTGCCGCCCCAAGGCATGGTGGCAAAAAACAGCGCCAGATTGGTGGCGATCAGCGCCCAGGTCACAAAGGCCGGGCGTAGCGAAGGGTTGTGGTCGCGCAATGGAAACATGGCGCGAGCCTTTCGCAAGGCCGCGCGGGCGTCAAGTGGTTCTGGCGGCTCAGGCGGTGCCTGCGCCTGCCAGCAATGCTGCGTTGCCGCCCGATGCGGTGGTGTCGATGCAGATCACCCGCTCGTGCGCGACATGGGCAAGATCGGGCAGCGCGCCGATCAGCGGCAAGATCGGGCCTTCGCGTGCGGCAAGCACCTGCGCATAGGCGCGTGCCTCGGCAGCCCCGCCCCACCAAAGCACGCCGGAAAAACCGTCTAGCGTGGCAAGCGCCTCGGGCGCCAGCGCCGCCGGCACCTCAACCGCGCGGCCGCCGAGTTTGCGCACCGCCTCGGCTTGCGCCGCAGCCGCAGCGGTCCCCGGGCCAAGGCACAAAAGCGGCGCGCGGGCCTGCAACAGCAGGCGGTTCGATTCGCCCGTGGGGCCGGGTAGGTCACGCTCTGGCAGCGCCGGGGCTGGCGGGCAGGCGGCCAGCGCCGATGCGAGCGCGGTCGCAGTGGCGGGGGGCGCGGGTTCGGGCGGCGCAAGCGGCGCAGGCCGGGGCGGTGCGGTGAAGCGCGGTAGATACTGCGGCCCGCCCGCCTTCGGCCCAGTGCCCGATAGCCCCTCGCCGCCGAAGGGCTGGCAGCCAACCACGGCACCGATCTGGTTGCGGTTCACGTAGATATTGCCCACCGCCAGCGCCTCTGTCACCTCTTGCACGCGGTTATCGATGCGGCTGTGCAGACCAAAGGTCAGCCCGTAGCCGGTGGCGGTAATGTCGGCCAGCACACGCGGCAGGTCTTCGGCATTGAAGGTTGCCAGATGTAGCACCGGGCCAAAGATTTCGCGCCCCAGATCCGCGATGCCCCGCACACGGATCACGGTGGGGGCAATGAAATGGCCACCTTCGGGGCGCGGTAGTTCCTTCAGCAGCCGCTCCTCGGCCTCGGCCTGCCCGATATGCGCG
>NZ_JBFHIA010000284.1:0-3480 GCF_041596715.1 Phaeovulum sp. | reverse complement strand
GGTAAAGCGCCTCGCTCACCGTGGGCGTGCCGGGCGGTGCGATATCAAACGCTGAGGGCAGCGTGGTGCGCGGGGCTGCGGCATAGATTGCCTCTTCGCTGGCGTCCCAGTCATAAACCAGCGGCGAGGTCTCGCGCAGCATCAGCTCGGGCAGCAGGGCCGCACGGTCACCGGAAACGGTCAGATCAAGGTTGACGCTTTGCACCTCGAACGGTTTTGCGGCAAAGCCCCAGCGAGCATAGTCCAGCATCACGGTCTCGCCTACTGCCGCAGCCCAGGCGGAAAGCTTGCCCGCAATGCGCAGGCTCATCTGGCGCCTTGCGCGTTCAAGCTCGATCTTGGCGAGGCGCTGTGCCGTGGAAGACGAGATCGTGAAGGGCAGCGACAGATCCCGCCAGACTTCTTCGCCGCCATCCTCGGCGCGGTAGACGTCGCTGGTTACCGCCGGGAAGTCATCCGCCTGCCAGTCGTTCTCGGGGCTCACGAACTGGCCGCGCACCGCGTTGAAACTCTCGGCGCGGCTGACGCGTGTGGCGAGCACCATGCTGCCTTCGCGCACGTCATCGGCGGTGAGCGTGATCTCGGGCAGCCGATAGGCGCCGGCCATCAGCCGCCAGGCACCTCCCGCATGTGCGACGCGTCCGGCCATGGCGCTCAGCATCGCCTCGATCACCGTCTTGGGGTCCTGGGCAAGCGATACCACGCCGTTGCAAGCATAGCGCGGCTCCTCGCCGCCGGCAGCCAGCGGCACTGCCTCGTCGCAGATGTTGGCGGCCTCGATCAGTACCTCGGCGTCGGTGCCATCGCCCGCGCCGATTGCCGCGCCGATGCCAAAGCGCGGATGCGCCATGTAGTCGGCAAGGCAAAGCGCCGCGTTCTCGCTGTAGCTGCGCGTGTTGGTGCGCGGATCGAGAATGTCGTCCTTGCCTTCGATATCGACCGCGATGTTCGGAATGCCGCCCGGGAAGGCGTCCTGGTTGTAGCTGAGCCGCAGGTAGATCGCGGCGCAACCTGCTAGGCGATGCTCGGCCGTCCACATCTCCGGCAAGTTTGCCATGAGGGATACGAACGCCGTCTGATCCTCAGTGCCGAGCCGTTTCTCGAGCGTGACCTTCCCGGCCCAGCGCCCTTGCGCGACGCCCGCTGCATCGACCGCCGTCTCGCCCTCGAACCAGATCGCCCCGATTGCCCGCACCCGATGTGCCGCGAGGACCACCACCAGATGCAGGTACTGGTTTTTGGCACCAGATGAATGCAGAAACACGATCACTCCACCCTTGCGTGCACGCCCATAGACCATGTCGCGCGGCATCACCGGGGCGCGCACCGTCACCGTGCGCGCGGGCGCCTTCGGCTTTGGCATCAGCGCCTGCGATGCGTAGCTGAGCAAAAGCGAGCCCCCGAGCCGGAGCAGCATCGCGCCAATGCCGCCTGCCGCTAGGGTCGTGCCTACCCAGCCCGCCACGGCGGTGATGATCGGCGCAAGAAACGGCATAGCTAAGACCCTCCAGGCCCGGGTGCAGGTGGCAAGCGGCAGCGTGATCAGCCCCGCGGGGGCCATGCCGACGGCAGACGCGCCGAGGCAGATGCCGAAGCCGCGGCCGTCGGCAGAAAGGACAATATCGCCGCGTTGTGCGAGCAAGGGTGTGGCGAGCGGTGGCCCGAGCAGGGCATCGCCCATCGCCGCGAGCGAGGACCAGCCGAGGCGGCGCATCAGGCGCAAGCCGCCGCGGTAGGAGCTGTACTGGCCGCGCCAGAGTGCTGCCGCGTCCTCGCCGGTCAGTGCGCGGCGCGTGTCGAAGGCAAAGGTCGGGCAGTCGTTGCGGCTCCAGGCGAAAGGGGTCGCGCGGGCGGCATCGATCGCCGCGGCGAGACGGTGGGGCCAGTCGGGGTGGCGGGGCATAGGGCGGGTATTCTGTTTGGGCGGCCGAGAGAGCGGACTTCCGCCAGGTGGTGAGCCTTCGGCGTCAAGATTAGGAAGTGCGGATAGCGGCCATTGGTATTGGCGGGAAGATACGTGCTAACAAAGTGCGCGGGATGGTTCGCATGCTCGGGAGGCACGATTATGGTGAATGCTCAAGGTGGCTGTCTTTGCGGAAACCTCAGATATGAGGTTAGAAAACTACCGACCAGAGTCACCATATGCCATTGTAAGTTCTGCCAGCGCGCTACCGGTGGCGCCTATATGGTCGAACCAATTTTCGACGCGCGGGATTTTCAAGTCGTCAACGGGTCACCAAAAACATATGTTCATACTTCCGAAGGTAGCGGAAAAGAGGTTTTCATTCATTTCTGCGACATTTGCGGCACGAAGTTGTTTTTGACCTTTGAACGCTTTTCGAATGTCGTTGGTGTCTACAGCGGGACTTTTGATGACCCTAATTGGTTTGAACAAACACCCGAAAACTCGAAACAGATTTTTCTTGGTTCAGCGCAAAGGGGCACAATCATACCACCGCATGTGAAGACCTATATCGAACACGCCACCGAGAACGACGGGACACCAAAAACGCCAACCGTATTTAGTACCCCCCAAATTATCGGTGCTCGTTGACTTGGAAATCGTAGCCAGAGGCGGCTCTACGTCGGCCTTCACTGCGGGCTGGATCAAGGTCAGCTGGGTGCCGTTTGCCCCCTTCACCCCCGCCCCCAGGTCACCTCCTTGTCCTGAATCGCAGTGACGTATTCGAAGCCCCGGTCGCCCGGATAGAGCGCCTGCTGGCTTTCATGCGTGTAGCGCCAGCTTCGCGGGGTAGTGAGATCAATCAACCGGCTCTCGTAACTGAGGGTCACGGTGCAGGTCTCTGCATCGTCGGTGATCTGCGGAACATCGAGGCGACCTGCAAAGGCCTGCACCGGATCGGCGATGATGGCGCCGTCTTCGGTAAGCAGCGCGAGCCAGATGCGGCCGGGCAGACCTTGGCGGGCTTCGCCGATCGCCAGTTGCACCATGTCGAGCGGCACGCCCGAGAGCGAGATCGTGGTGCCCGAGGCCACCACTTCGCCGCGCTCGTCGATGCCGCCGATGCCAAGCAGCGATCCGGCCCCGGCCCAAGTGTGGCCATTCCAGGCGATCTCGCCGAGGCCCGACCAAAGCCGCAGCCAGCCGGTGGCGAACTGGCCTTCGAATAACAGCGCAGGCCGAAGCTCTGCCTCGGCAAGGGCGGCGGCAAAGGCTGGGGTGAGATCGCGGTTCATAGCGCCTCGCGAGCAGTGAACGAAAAGCGGTAGCTGTCGGCGCGGCCGATCCGGGCAGGCACCGGGGTGGCGAGGCGCAGCAGCACCGCTGGCGCAGTGACCTCGAGCGATGCGCCGTCGGCAGGGCTCGCGCGCAGCCGCGGCACAAGGTTCAGCGTTGCGCGCCCCTCTGCATTGGCGCTGGCATCGGCGGTGACCTGATAAAGCCGCGTCGCACTATCCGCCCCGAGCGACAAGAATTCGCCTGCCAGCAGCACTTGCGCATCCGGCAGCCAGCCGCGG
>NZ_JBFHIA010000283.1:0-3483 GCF_041596715.1 Phaeovulum sp. | reverse complement strand
CCCCGCAGGGCGGGGCGACGAGTCAATCTGGGGCACCGGTATCTATACCTCTGACAGCGACATTTGCACCGCGGCCAAACATGCAGGTTTTCTTGGCAAGGGGGGCGGCGACATTCGGGTGGTGATGCAGCCGGGGCAGGGCAGCTATCCTTCAAGTACGCAGAACGGCATCACCTCGAGCGAGTGGGGATCGTATTCGGAAAGTTTCGAGTTTTACCTGCCTGGGCAGGCGATCACGCAGCGCTTGCCGGGGTGCGCTTACAACATGCCCACTGACCAGACGGATTATGTCTGCAACTGCACGCCGAACGATTTTGATGGGTCGATCTGGGGCAGCGGCATCTATACCTCGGACAGCAGCATCTGCACGGCTGCACTTCATGCAGGTGCGGTCGGGCCGACGGGGGGCGATATCCACGTGGTAGCGCGGCCGGGGCAAGAGAAATACAACTCAACCACGCAAAACGGTGTTAACTCGTCGGAATGGGGGTCCTATTCCAGCTCGATCGAGTTTGTGCAGGCCACGCCAGTTGCGCCGATGCCCGCGCCTATGGAAAACGGTCCGGTTTGCGGCAAGTTTCCGGTAGGGGCGAGCACGCATGATTGCGTTTGTGGCGCTGCGGGTTCTGTGGCGGTTGGGCCTGTCTGGGGCTCGAACCCCTATGTAACCGACAGCGATATTTGCGAAGCAGCGCGCCACGCGGGCGTGATCGGGGATGTGGGGGGTGCGGTGCGCCTGTTCGGCCTGCCGGGGCTGGAGGCCTATAAGGGGAGCGAGCGCAACGCGGTCACCAGCTACGACTGGGGGGCTTACGGTGCCTCGATGACCTTTGATGGCAACCTGCGCTAGCGTTCAGCGGCAAGGCGCGCCTTTCGCTTACACGCAGCCAAAGCACGCTGCGCATCGTGTCAAAAAAAACGCCCGGCAGCAAAACTGCCGGGCGTCTTTCGTTGTGTCAGAGTGGGCTTAGAAGCCCGCCTTGATCGTTTCGAACTCGGCCAGTTGACGCTCGCGCATCGCCGGGTCGTTCGGGGTTTGCGCCAGAACCGGGGCCATCACATCGGTCAGACCGGCGATTTCGCGGTCTTCCTGCGAGACCAGCGCCATCGCGTGGGTGTTGGTGTGGCCATAACCGATCGCGTCCAAAAGCTCGGGGCCGGCATCGGGGCGCAGCCACGAGTTGACGAAGTCATAGACCTTGTCTTCACTGCCCGGCCCGTCCTTGAGGTTAACGAAGCCGCAGAACCAGCTTGACGAACCCTCGACCGCTTCACGCTGGAAGGCGACCGGGTAGCCATCGTCTTGCAAGTAGGCGACGCCATCGTTCCAGGACCAGGCAACCAGAACCTCGCCCGAGGCCATGATCTGGCTCATCTCGGCGGGGTCGGCCCAATAGGAGGCCACGTTCTTGTGCGCCTCGCGCAGCCAGTCGGCGGCGGCCTTGAACTGCTCTTCGGAAATCACGGTCCAGTCGGTCACGCCGGTGGCAAGATAGGCCAGCGCCCACACGTCGTCTGCGCTATCGGGCAGCGAGGTGCGGCCCTGATATTTCGGGTTCACGAAGACCTGCAAGCTGGCCACGTCTTCGGCGGGTACCAAATCGGGGTTATAGGCCACCGCGGTTGCGCCCCAGTCGCTGGGAATATACCACACGCCCGTGTCATCCTTGAAGATCGGCGAGGCAAGGAACTTCGGGTCGATATTGGCAAACTCGGGAATGCGGCTCACGTCCCAAGGCTCAATCAGGCCGGCGTCGCGGTATTTCGACACCATCTGCGAACAGGGGTGGGCCACATCGGCGCGGAACCCCGAGGCGATCTTCTGGAATGCCTCGTCGTCGTCGCCATAGAAGCTGTAGCTCGGCGCATCGCCGTGTTTTTCGACATATGTGGCAAACAGGCCCGGCTCTTCAAACCCGGCCCAGTCAAAAACCAGAAGCTGCGGGTCCGCAGCCCCGGCAGGCAGGGCAAGGGCAAGCATGGCGGCTGAGGTCAGCAGGAACGTGGTGGTTTTCATCGGCGTCCTTTCCGGGTTTGGGATAAAGCGCCTTGACGCTAGCGCCAAGGTGGCTTGCTAACAAGCAAAATTAGGGGCGCATAAGCCTGGTCGCAGGCCCTTGACCCTGCCCTGCGCTCGGGGCCAGATGGCGTGCGCGTCGCATTGGCGCTGCCAGCCCGAATGAGGAGCCCCCGGTGACCCTGCCTACCCTTGATATGCGCCATGTGCGTGCGCAATTCCCCGCCTTTTCGCAACCCGGCCTGAGCGAGCAGGCGTTTTTCGAGAATGCGGGCGGCTCTTACGCTTGTGCGCCGGTGATCGAGCGGCTGACACGCTTCTACCGCAGCCGCAAGGTGCAGCCCTATGCGCCTTACGCCGCCGCGCAAGCGGGTGGAGAAGAAATGGACGAAGCGCGCACCCGGTTGGCCGCGATGATGGGGGTGGCGCGCGACGAGTTGAGCTTTGGGCCCTCGACAAGCGCCAATACCTATGTGCTGGCGCAGGCGTTTCGCCGTGCGCTGAAGCCGGGCGAGGCGGTCGTGGTGACCAATCAGGACCACGAGGCGAACTCGGGCGCGTGGCGGCGGTTGGCCGAGGATGGGGTCGAAATCCGCGAATGGCAGGTTGACCCACGCACCGGCCACCTCGATCCGGCGCGGCTTGCGCCGCTTTTAGCTGACGGGCGGGTGGCGCTGGTGGCGTTTCCGCATTGCTCGAACGTGGTGGGCGAAATCAACCCGGTGGCCGAGATCGTGGCGATGGCGCATGCTTCGGGTGCGGTGACTTGCGTCGATGGTGTAAGCTATGCGCCGCACGGGTTGCCGAATGTGGGCGCGCTGGGGGCCGACATCTACCTGTTTTCGGCCTACAAGGTCTTTGGCCCGCATCAGGGCATCATGGTGATCCGCCGCGCCTTGGGCGAGCGGTTGCCCAATCAGGCGCACTGGTTCAACGGCGACACGCTTTACAAGCGCTTCACCCCCGCAGGGCCCGACCACGCGCAGATTGCCGCCTCTGCCGGGATCGCAGATTATTTCGACGATTTGTACGCGCATCACTTCGCGCCAGAGCCGGATGCGGCCAAGCGGGCCGCCGCCGTGCATGACCTGATGCGCGCGCAGGAAGTGGCGGTGATCGCGCCGTTGCTCGATTTTCTGGTGGATCGCAATGATCTGCGACTGATCGGCCCGCGCGATGCGGCGCGCCGCGCGCCCACCGTGGCGGTGGCGCTGGGGCGCGATGCAGAGCCTGTGTCAGAGGCGCTGGGGCGCGAAGGTATCAACTGCTGGGCGGGTGATTTTTATGCGCGCCGCCCGCTTGAAGCGATGGGGCTGGACGTGGGGCAGGGCGTGCTGCGGCTTTCGGCGGTGCATTACACCAGCGCCGAAGATGTGGCGCGGCTGATCGCGGCGCTCGGCCGCGTGTTGTGACGCAGGTGGCCTCTGCTTGGGGTCTATTGGCAATGAAGACGCCGCGATGAGTGG
>NZ_JBFHIA010000282.1:0-3497 GCF_041596715.1 Phaeovulum sp. | reverse complement strand
GGGGCGACTATGGCGCACAGGGACGGCCATCTTGGCGCAAGGCCCGGACGCGCAGGCGCGATGCGGCACCCGGCTAAACGCCGCGGCCAAGCGGCCTTGCGGGCCCTTCGTGTCGGCTTTATTGCGCTGAAATGAGTCGGCGGTGGGAAGGTCTGGCTTCCGTGCGCCCGCCCCGAAGGTCTTGCTTCCGCAACTCCCGGCAATTATGATTAGATTAATCAGAAATTTCCCTGCCTTCGAAACGGATCTGACTGCGGGACATGTGTGCGACCGGTATTGAAAGGTCACGGAAATGAAATGGACCGAAGCCTATGCCACAGGCAATGAACAGGTGGATGAGCAGCACAAGACGCTGTTCCTCGCCTCCGAGCATTACCGCGAAGCGTTGGAGGCAGGCCACGGTGAAGGCGGCTACGATCTGTTCGTCGAGTTCCTGAGCAGCTATGCCAAGATCCATTTTTCATTCGAAGAAGAATGTATGCTTGCGCGCCACTGCCCGATCGCCAATCAGAACAAGCAGGAACACTGCGCCTTCGCAAAGCTTATCGACAAGGAAGTAGCGCGGTTTCACCGCGACGGTTTCGACAGGCGAATGGCTTTTGTCCTTGTAGACAAGATAGATCACTGGCTCGATAGCCACATCGCCAGAGTGGATGTGCAGCTGAAATCGGTCACGCCGTGATGTGCGGCTACTGCGCGATTCGCCGCGGCGCGCTGTGAGGTGGCGCAGCACTTGATCGGGCAAGGCGCAAGGCCAGTTGGCCCTACCCCCTGCCCCGCGCCGCGACTGCCGCGCGCATTTCCTGCCGGATGAACTCGATCAACTCATCTGCGAAGATCGAGCGCGAAACCTCGGCATTGAAAACGCCATAAGTCTTGAACGAGGTTGGCTCGGCTATAGCGCGCACCGCCACGCCGGGGGTTGCAGCGGCGGCCATCGAAAACTCGTCCAGCACCGCCACCCCAAGGTTGGCCGCCACCAGCGAGGCCACCGTCTGGCCAAACCGCGCCTGTATCGCCAGATCATAAGCCAGCCCATGCTCGCCAAACGGGGCCGCGAGGATCTGGCCATAGGGGTCTGCGGGGTCGATGCCGATCAGTGGCTCTGCGGCCAGTTCCGCAAGCGAAACCACCCGCTTGTCGGCAAGCGCGTGGCCCTCTGGCACCAATGCCACCAGCCGCCCCGCCGCCAGCGGATACGAAACGAGACCGGGATGGTCGATCTTGAAGCTCATCGCCACCACTTCGCCCTTCTTCAAAAGCAGATAGTCGATGGTCTCCTCAATCTTGAGGATGTTGATGTTCATGCGCAGCGCGGGAAACTTTTGCCGCAGCCTTTTGACCGCGCGCGGCAGGATGTGCTGTGAAATCGAAGGCGCAGAGGCAAAGGAGAACACGCCCCCCACCCCCTTTTTCAACGCATCGATCGAAAATTGTAGGTTTTCGACCTTGGTGAATACCTCGTTGATTTGCGCAAAGATCCCATGCGCCTCGGTGGTGGGCACAAAGCGGCCGTGATTGCGCGAGAATAGCCGCAGGCCAAGCTGGCCCTCGGTGTGCTTCATCACCCGGCTGATACCGGGGGCGGAAACGCCCAACAGGTCTGCCGCGCCCTTGACCGTACCCGCCAGCATGATCGCGCGGATCACCTCGATCTGTCTGAGTGTCAGCATGGCGAACCTCCGGCGCAAAAATTAACATTTGGTATTCTGCAATGTCCATATCGATATTTGATGTTACGCTGTCGCAAGCCTAGCATTTTGCCGAAGGTCTGCGCCTCTCCCCGAGGCTGGACAGGGAGCACGGCATGTATGACTTCGGCGGTAACGTCCTGATCGAGGATGAGTTTCTGCGCGATGGCTTGCAGAACGAGGCGCGCGCGTTTTCGGTGGATGAAAAGCTGCATTTCCTTGCCGGGCTGGAAGCGGCGGGGGTGAAGCGGATTCAGTTGGGCTCTTTCGTGCACCCCAAATGGGTGCCGCAGATGGCCAACACCGATGCGCTGTTCGCGCAACTCTCGCCCAAGCCCGGCGTCACCTACACCGCTCTGATCCTGAACATGGCGGGGCTGGATCGGGCGCTGGCGGTGGGGGTGAAACATCTGTCGATTTCGGTTTCCGCGTCAGAGACCCATAGCCGCAAGAATCTGAACAAGTCGGTCGCCGAGGCACGCGCCGCGATTGCGCCAATCATCGAGCGGGCATTGGCCGAGGGTATTGCGGTGCGCGCAGGTATCCAGTCGGCGCTTGGTTGCGGCTTTGAAGGGCGCATTGACCCCGCGCGGGTCGAAGACATCGCCAAAAGCTATGGCGAAATCGGTGTGCAAGAGGTCAACATCGCCGATACGGCGGGGCTTGCGAACCCGGTGCAGGTATATGGCCTCTGCACGCGCCTGCGCGATGTGCTGCCCGATGCCACCGCGCTTAGCCTGCATCTGCACGACACTCGCGGGTTGGGGCTGGCCAATATGGTCGCAGGCTTGCAGGCGGGTGTGCGCATTTTTGATTCCGCCCTCGGCGGGCTTGGGGGCTGCCCGTTCATTCCCAAGGCCACCGGCAATATCGCCACCGAAGATGCCGCCTATGCGCTGGCCGAAATGGGCTTGGCCACCGGCATCGACCAGCGCGCGCTTGGCGCGCTGACGCGCGAGTTGGAAGCGCGGCTTGGCCGCGCCCTGCCCGGCCGCATGGCCCATATCGACACAGGAGTGACCGCATGAACCGGCCCGTATCGCTTGCCTATCTTACCGTGCCGGGCCTCACCCCGGTCGAGCAGGCCCATATCGCCGCCGAGGCGGGCTATGACTATGTCAGCTTTCGTCTCATCAACCTTGGCGTGCCCGGCGAGCCCACGGTAGATCTGCTTTCGCCCATGATGCTGCGGCGCACCCGCGCGGCGCTTGCCGAAACCGGCCTGCGGCTTTTCGACATCGAATTGGCACGCATATCGCGCGAGGTCGAACCGAAAAGCTTTGTGCCCGCCTTTGAGGCCGGGGCAGAGCTGGGCGCACGCCATGTCATCGCCTCGGCATGGACCAATGTGCGCAACGACCGCGATTTCATCGTGGAACGGTTCAGCGAAATCTGCGAACTCGCCGCACCACTCGGGCTGACGGTCAACCTTGAGTTCCCCGCTTTTTCGCGCCTTGCAAACCTCGCCGACGCGGTCGAGGTGCTTGACGCGGCGGGGCGGCCGAACGCCGGGCTGCTGATCGATACGCTCTATTGGCACTTTACCCGCGCGCGGCCGTCTGATCTGCGCATGGTGCGGCGCGACTGGATCAACTTTCTGCACATCTGCGACGCGCCCGCCGACATACCCGGCAGCCGCGAAGAGATGATGCACATCGCCCGCGAGGCACGACTTTACCCCGGCGAGGGCGCGATAGACCTGGCGGCATTCGCCGCGTTGCTGCCGCAGGTGCCGCTTTCGATCGAACTGCCGAACGCAAAGCGCAGCGCAGAGCTTGGCCATCTGGGCCACGCCCGCCGCTGCCT
>NZ_JBFHIA010000281.1:0-3518 GCF_041596715.1 Phaeovulum sp. | reverse complement strand
CCGGGCGATCTGGCGCTGGGCAAGCCGATCGTGGTGCTGATCAATGGCGGCTCTGCCTCGGCTTCGGAAATCGTCACCGGCGCGCTGCAAGATCATCACCGTGCGATCGTGGTGGGCACCAAGTCGTTCGGCAAGGGTTCGGTGCAGACCGTCATGCCCATTCGCGGTGATGGCGCGATGCGGCTGACCACTTCGCGCTATTACACGCCCTCGGGCCGGTCGATCCAGTCGCTGGGCATCGCGCCGGATATCGTCGTGGCGCAACCACAAGCCGTCCCGCAGCCGGAAGACGAATCCGCTTCGGCCGCCACGGCAAGCCGTAGCGAGGCGAACCTGCGTGGCTCGCTTTCAAACGATTCGATGACCGAGGACGAACGCGCCCAGTTCATCGCCGAGCAGGAGCGTGCCGAACAGGCCGCCAAGCTGCGGCTAGAGGATTACCAGCTTGCCTATGCGATCGACATTCTGACCGGGCTCGCGAAACTCGGGCCCACCGAGTGACCCCATCGGGGCGCCCGCCGGGCGCCCCGTCTTTGCCGGAAAGCCAGATGAAAACCGATAACGCCGCGCACCTGCCCTATCGCCCCTGCGTCGGGGTCGTGCTGGTCAACCCCGCTGGGCTGGTCTTTGCCGGGCAGCGCATCGACAGCCCCGGTCCTGCTTGGCAAATGCCACAGGGCGGCATCGACAAGGGCGAAGCCCCGCGCGAGGCGGCGCTGCGCGAGTTGTGGGAAGAAACCGGCGTCACCCCCGATCTGGTCGAGGTGGTGGCCGAAACGCCCGATTGGGTAACCTACGATCTGCCGCCCGAACTCTTGGGCAAGATCTGGGGCGGCAAATATCGCGGCCAGCGCCAGCTTTGGTATCTGATGAACTTTCTGGGGCGTGACGAGCAAGTGCGCATCGACACCCCGCACCCCGAGTTCGAACGTTGGCGCTGGATCGCCGCAGACGATCTGATCACGCATATCGTGCCGTTCAAACGGCAGGTTTACGATGCGGTCATTTCGGCGTTCCGCCCGCATCTGGCCTGACCCGCTGCATCTGCTTCAGACCAAATATCCCCGCCGGAGGCGTGCTTACTTGCGCAAGGCGGCCAACAGATCTTCGGTGGCATAGCCATCTGCCAACAGACCCCGCGCGCGCTGAAAGGCGGCAATGGCGGCAGTGGTGTTGGGCCCGATCTTGCCATCTGCGCCCTTGGTGTCGAACCCTGCGGCAGTCAGCCGCCGTTGCAGCTCGACCCGCTCGGCAAGGCCAAGCAGCCGCGTGCCACGTGGCCAATCGGCATGAAACCCCGCCCCGCCAGCCAGACGGTCGGCCAGATGCCCCGTGCCAATCACATAGGAATCGGCGGTGTTGTAGGCTGCGATGGCAAAAAAGTTGCCGTAAATCAGAAATGCAGGGCCACGCGCGCCCGCAGGCAGCAGCACCGAGGCCAGCCCGTGGTCGGGCGGCAGCGCGCCACTGGGAAGCCGCACCCCCATCGCTACCCAGTCGGCATGTGCGCGTTTGCGCATCTTGCCGGTAGCGGCATAGTCGAAGCCCTCGGGCAAGATCACCTCGACGCCCCAAGGTTGCCCCTTCACCCAACCCGAGCGGGCAAGGTAGGCCGCGGTCGAGGCCAGCGCGTCGGCGGGGTTGTCGCTCCAGATATCGCGCTTGCCGTCGCCGGTGAAATCTTCGGCATATGCAAGATAAGAGGTGGGGATGAACTGCGTATGCCCCATCGCCCCCGCCCAAGAACCTACCAGATGCGCGGCATCCACCTCGCGCGCCTCGATGATCTGCAAGGCGGCGATCAATTGCTTTTCAAAGAACTCGCCGCGCCGCCCATCATAGGCCAGCGTTGCAAGCGAGGGGATGATGGCGTTGCCGCCGCGTTGGCGGCCGAAATTGGTTTCCATGCCCCAGACAGCGGCAAGCACCTCTGCCTCGACGCCGTAGCGCGCTTCGAGTGCTGCGAACAGCTTCTTACGCTCGGCCAGCTCGCTTTGCCCGGTCTTGACGCGAGTGGCCGAGGCGGCGGTGTCGAGGTAGTCCCAGATCGGTTGGGCAAACTCGCTCTGATTGCGGTCGCGCCGGATCACGTCTGCGTCGAAGTGCAGGCCCGCTGTCGCCTCGGCAAAGGTTTTGGCCGAGACGCCGGCTGCCAGTGCGCGCGGCCGAAACGCCGCCAGCCAGCGTTGAAACCCCGCCTCCGAGGCGGCGGACTGGGCAGAACTGGGCATGGCACCTCCGGCGGTGGTTTCGGCCTGCCCGGCACAGGCGGCAAGCGCAAGCGTGGTAACGGCTAGGATGGACGCGAGAGGGTGCATGGGCTGCCTGTTGTTTTGGGGCAGTCTAACGCGGGTTCGCGCAATGACCAATGCTCTGCGGCAGCAGCGCGCCTGCACCGGCGCTTTCTTGCGTGCGGCTGGTGCGGTGCCGCGCCCGACGCGCGGGGCTGGCTAGTCCTTGCCGGGCCGCTCATCACCGAAAAAGGGTTCCATCTGCGCCACGATCACCGCGTTTTCGGCCAGCGCGCGCGCCATCAGCGCGCGTTCTTCGGCGTCGATCTCTTCACCCGCCGCTTCGCGTTCGGCCAGCGTGCCATACCCCGTCACATCTAGCGGCGCGAGATCGGCCAGTTTCAGCACCGCGACCGCCTCGCGCACCGCCTCGGCCTCATCGACGCCGGTGGCGTATAGCAAAAGCCCCGCACCGGTCGCGCCTTTGGGCAGCCCGTCGCCCGCCTTGCGGCCAAGTTCGACCAGCAGGGTAAAGACCTGTTGCGGGCGCTTTTCGCGCGGGGCTTCGGGTGCCTCAGTCACGCAAAAGCTCGTTGATCGAGGTTTTCGAGCGGGTCTTGGCGTCTACGCGCTTCACGATCACCGCGCAGTAAAGGTTGACGCCTTTGGAGGGCAAGGAACCTGCAACGACGACCGAACCCGCAGGCACTTCGCCATAGCTGATGGTGCCGGTTTCGCGGTCGTAGATTTTGGTGGACTGGCCGATGAACACGCCCATGCCCAACACCGAACCTTCGCGGATGATGCAGCCTTCGACGACCTCAGAACGCGCGCCGATAAAGCAGTTGTCCTCGATGATCGTGGGGCCGGCCTGCATCGGTTCCAGCACCCCGCCGATACCGACCCCGCCAGACAGGTGCACATTGCGCCCGATCTGCACGCAAGAGCCGACGGTGGCCCATGTATCGACCATCGTTCCTTCGCCAACATAGGCACCGACGTTGACGTAAGAGGGCATCAGAACCGCGCCGGGGGCAATGTAGGCCGAATAGCGCACGGCGCAGTTGGGCACCGCGCGAAAGCCTGCCTTGCGCCAGTCGGCCTCGGTCCAATCCTTGAACTTGCTATCGACCTTGTCCCACCAGCCGCCACCCTGCGGGCCGCCGGTCTGCACCGCCATATCGTTCAGCCGAAAGCCCAGCAGCACCGCCTTTTTCGCCCATTGGTTGACGTGCCAATGGCCATCGGCCTGCCGGACGGCCACGCGCAGGCGGCCTTTATCCAGTT
>NZ_JBFHIA010000280.1:0-3548 GCF_041596715.1 Phaeovulum sp. | reverse complement strand
GGCATACTGGTCGGTGCCGCGCTGGGGATGGCCGGGGCGGCGATGCAGGGTTTTCTGCGCAACCCGCTGGCAGAACCGGGGCTGATCGGCACCTCGGGGGCCGCGGCGCTGGGGGCGGTGATCGCCATTCACACCGGCGCTTATGCGGCCTTTGCGCTGGCGCTGCCTTTGGCGGCGCTGACGGGGGCCGGGCTGGCGGTGGCGCTGGTGATGGTGCTGGCCGGGCGCGAGGCGCGGGCGCTGACGCTGATCCTTGCCGGGGTGGCGCTTTCGGCGCTGGCCGGGGCGCTGACTGCTCTGGTGCTCAATCTGGCACCCAGCCCCTATGCCGCCGCCGAGATCGTGTTCTGGCTGATGGGTTCGCTGGCCGATCGTTCAATGCTGCATGTCGCGCTGGCAGCACCCTTTGTGCTTGCGGGCGGGGCGTTGCTATGGGCGCAGGGGCGGGGGCTTGATGCGCTGACGCTGGGTGAGGACGCGGCGGCAAGCCTTGGTGTGTCTTTGCCTCGGCTGCGACTGGGCGTGGTGGCGGGCAGCGCGATGATGGTGGGGGCCGCAACCGCAGTGACCGGCGCGGTGGGGTTTGTGGGGCTGGTTGTGCCGCATCTTTTGCGACGTGCAGTGGGCGCGCGCCCCTCGCGGCTGCTGCCCGCATCGGCGCTAGGCGGTGCGGCGATGCTGCTGGCTGCCGATATCGCAACGCGGCTGATCGTGCCCGAGCGCGACCTGAAGCTTGGCGTGTTGACGGCGCTTGTCGGCGCACCGTTCCTTTTGCGGATGATCCGACAGCAGGCGAAGGAAGGTGCCGCATGACGTTGTTACAGGTGCAGGATCTTGGGGTTCAGCGGGGCGGCACGGTGGTGCTGGCGGGCCTCAGCGCCACGGTGCGACCGGGCGAGGTGATCGGCCTTATCGGCCCGAATGGCGCGGGTAAAACCACGGCCCTGCGCGCGATATTCGGCTTGCTGGCACATTCTGGCCGCTCTTCGCTGGCAGAAATGGCACCCCATCAACGGGCCTTGGCCGCCGCGTGGCTACCGCAAGCGCGCGAAATCGCTTGGGGCATGTCGGTCGAGGCGGTGGTGCGGCTGGGTCGCCTGCCGCATGGGCCCGAGGGCGGTGCCGAGGCGGTGGAACAGGCGCTGGATCGGATGGGCCTGATTGCACTGCGCCACCGCGCCGCCACAGCCCTTTCGGGGGGCGAGCAGGCCCGCGTGCTGATCGCGCGGGCGTTGGCGCAAGAAGCCCCCCTGCTTTTGGCAGACGAGCCAACCGCCGGGCTGGACCCTGCCGCACAGATTGCCACGATGCAGGTTTTTGCAGGGCTTGCGGCGGCGGGCAGCGCTGTGGTCGCCTCGCTGCACGATCTGGGGCTGGCCGCGCGGCATTGCACACGGCTCTGGGTGCTTTCCCAAGGGCGTCTGGTGGCCGATGGCGCGCCGCTGGAAGTGTTGACGCCTGCGCTTTTGGCCGAGGTCTTTCACATCCGCGCGCATCTTGCCCAGACGCCCGATGGGCCGGTGTTTCAGCCCCTGTCGTTACTTGGGCCTTAGCCCGGCTTCAGCCTTCGACCGTCACCTGCGCCTCACCCTCGACCATCTGCCCGATGATCGCCGCGCGGTCGTAGCCCTGCGCATGGAACATCGCCAGCACCTCGACCGCCGCTTCGGGCGCGACCGAAACCAGCAGCCCGCCCGAAGTTTGCGGGTCAAACAGCAGGTTGCGGTGCCAATCGGGCAGACCCTCTGGCAAGGTCACATGCGCTTCGTGCGCGCCGCGGTTACGGGTGCCTGCACCGGTGTTG
Source organism: Phaeovulum sp. (assembly GCF_041596715.1). Lineage (GTDB taxonomy): Bacteria > Pseudomonadota > Alphaproteobacteria > Rhodobacterales > Rhodobacteraceae > UBA6213. The sequence goes on along the minus strand of NZ_JBFHIA010000280.1, from coordinate 1,744 downwards.
TGCCCTGCCTTTGCATAGGTCACGGCGGCACCCAGTAGCGGCACATCCTCTAGCCGCAGCCGCGCGCCAAGGCGCGAGCCTTCGCAGACCTCGCGCAAATGGCCCAGCAGGCCAAAGCCGGTAACATCCGTCAGCGCATGCACCGCCTCCATCGCGCCAAGGTCGGCACCGATGGAATTGAGCTTGGTGGTGGTGGCGCGCAGCTCTTTATAGTCGGCACCCGAAAGCCCCTCGGCCTTCAGCGCGTGGCTAAGCACACCGACGCCAAGCGCCTTGCCCAGCACCAGCACATCGCCCGCCCGCGCGGTGCAGTTGCGCTTGACGCGGTCTGGGTGAACCATGCCAACCACCGCCAGCCCGTAGATCGGTTCTGGCGCGTCGATCGAATGGCCACCGCCGATCAGAATACCCGCCTGCGCCGCCATGTCGGCCCCGCCAGCCATGATCGAGCGGATCGTTTCAACGCCAAGCACGTTGATCGGCATACCCGCCAGCGCCAGCGCAAATAGCGGTTTGCCCCCGACCGCGTAGATATCGGAAAGCGCATTGCAGGCGGCGATTGCGCCGAAATCATAGGCGTCATCGACCACGGGCATGAAGAAATCGGTGGTGGCGACCAAGGCGTGTTCGTCGTCAATGCGGTAAACGATGGCGTCGTCTTTCGTCTCGATGCCGACGAGCATGGCCGGGTCGCGGAAATGCGCCGGAAGGCCCGAAAGGATTTCGTCCAAAAGCGCGGGCGAAACCTTGCAGCCGCAGCCGCCGCCGTGGGCAAGGGTGGTCAGGCGGATTGTCATCAAGGGCCTCCGATGTTGCGAGTCACCCCCCTATAGCGCTGCTGCTGCATCGCGGCCAGTGCGCGGCGCTGCGCGCAAGCGGCTTTGGCGCAGTTTCGCCGCGCCCACAACCGTGCTAGGGGGCTGCCGGGGGCGCGCCTTGCCGCCAACTGATGGAGCTTGCCTTGACCGATCAATTTCCTTTCCAGCCTGCCACAGCCCGCGCTGCCGCGCGGCTGTCGGTGGCACCCATGATGGATTGGACGGATCGGTTCTGCCGCCGCTTTCACCGCGAAATCAGCCGTGGCGCGCTGCTTTACACCGAAATGGTCACAGCCCCCGCTGTGCTGCACGGCAACCGCGCGTGGCTTTTGGATTTCGACCCGGTCGAACAACCCGTTGCGCTGCAATTGGGCGGCTCGAACCCGGCAGAGCTGCGCGAGGCGGCGCGGATTGCCGCGGAATGGGGCTATGCCGAGATCAACCTCAACTGCGGCTGCCCCTCTGACCGGGTGCAATCAGGCGCGTTTGGTGCGGTTTTGATGAAAACACCGGATCTGGTGGCCGATTGCGTGGCGGCGATGGCCGAAGGGGCCGGGCACGAGGTCACGATAAAATGTCGGATCGGGGTAGATGACCAGAACCCGGCCGAGGTGCTGCCCGCGTTTCTGGAAACCGTCGCGGCGGCCGGGGTGCGCCGCTTTACCATCCACGCGCGCAAGGCGTGGTTGCAGGGCCTTTCGCCCAAGGAAAACCGTGATGTGCCGCCGCTCGACTATGCGCTGGTGCAGGAAATGAAGCGCGCCTATCCGGCATTGCACATTTCTATCAACGGTGGCGTGGCAAGCCTTGCTGCGGCCGAGGCGCTTTTGGCCGAAGGGCTTGATGGGGTGATGGTGGGCCGGGCGGCCTATCACGAACCTTGGAACATTCTCGGGCAGGCAGATGCGCGGCTGTTTGGCCTGCCG
>NZ_JBFHIA010000279.1:0-3568 GCF_041596715.1 Phaeovulum sp. | reverse complement strand
GGTCAGTTCACCTTCGGGGATGTCGTCTGACAGCGTTTCCACCATCTGTCGCGCGCCGTATTTCTTGAAGATTTTCCACCCCATACGGGCGGAGGCAAGATACGCATCGCGCTTGTCGGCGGGCACCGGAACCACGAATCCATCGATGTAGGTCATCTGTTTCCTCCCTGACACAGACTCCGTCTGTTCAGGCTGCGCGCGCCGCGCCGCTCTGGCAACGGTTTCGCGCAGGGCGCGGCTCACGAACCCGTTATCGCTAGCGGCGGTCAGACGGCGCGTTCAAGTTTGGTCGAAAGATGGATCAGGCTTTCGGAAGATTTGACCCCGGTCAACTCTCCGATCTGGTCGAGCACCGCGTCAAGCTGTGCGGTAGAGCCTGCGGCAAGCTGCAACAACAGATCGACCCGCCCCGAAGTGGTATGAAGGCGCTCGACCTCGGGCAGTGCCTTCAGCCGAGTAAGAATCGCTGCCTGCGCCCGCGGCTCGATTGTCAAAAGCACGGTCGCCCGAATCCGCCCCTGTCGCGCGGCCTCGCCCAGCTTCAACGTGTAGCCGGCAATGATTCCAGAAGTCTCCAACCGCTCGAGTCGCGCCTGAATGGTTGATCGCGCAACTTTCAGCCGACGCGCCAAAGTCGCCACCGAAACACGCGCGTCCGCCCCCAGAAGACCCAGAAGCGCGCGATCGAGGTCGTCCATCTGCATCACTCGCAATTTGTTTGTCCGTTTCGTCAATATAACGACCATATGCTACAATTCTAGTCTTTTGATCGGTAAAAATGTGCCCCAGATAGCGGCACATAGTTTCAGGAAAAGGGCGGCTCATACGCACCTGGCCTGGTTGGATGAAACGCGTAAGCGTCTCCCGACCCGTGAAGCCGGGGCAAGAGGTGGCTGCCTTCTGTTGGCAAAGGAAACGCCGATGGGACTGTCAAAGACAATCTGGAACGAACCCGCCGAACTTCTCCGCATCCAGCAACCTGATAATCCGGCGATGTTCTTTGCACCGCAGGTGCTGCAAGCAACCGCACGCCGGTTTCTGAAAGGATTCCCGGGGCTTGTTACCTATGCGGTGAAATCCAACCCCGACGAGATGGTGATTCAGAACCTGCTTGCCGCTGGCATCAAAGGCTTCGATGTCGCGTCTCCGGCGGAAATCGATATGGTGCGTCGCCTCGCGCCCACGGCGGCCCTGCATTACAACAACCCGGTGCGCTCGCGCTCCGAGGTGCTGCATGCGGTGCAGGCTGGCGTGAAAAGCTGGTCGGTCGATAGCCGGTCAGAACTTGCCAAGCTGATCGACCTCGTTCCCGCTGAGGGGTGCGAGATTTCGGTGCGCTACAAGCTGCCGGTGTCGGGCGCTGCCTACAACTTCGGTGCCAAGTTCGGCGCGACGGTGGAACTGGCGGCGGAATTGCTGGCAACGGCGGCAAGCGCGGGCTTCACCCCCTCGTTGACCTTCCATCCCGGCACCCAGTGCACCGACCCGATGGCGTGGGATAGCTACATCCGTGCGGGCGCTGAAATCTGCCGCCTGGCAGGCGTCAAGGCGGTGCGGCTGAATGTGGGCGGGGGGTTCCCCAGCCACCGCGTGACCGATGTGGTGCCGCAACTCGAGGCGATCTTCGGGCTGATCGACCGCGTGGCGACCGAGGCTTTCGGTGCAGATCGTCCGGCGCTGGTGTGCGAACCGGGGCGCGGTCTTGTGGCCGAGGCCTTTACCTTGGCCACCCGCATCAAGGCGATTCGCGATGGCCAGCACGTGTTCATCAACGATGGCGTTTATGGCGGGCTGACCGAGTTGCCGATGGTGGGCAACATCACCCGTGTCGAGGCGATCTCGTCAGAAGGTGTGCGCCGGACCGGTGCACCGATGCCGCGCGTGGTCTTTGGCCCGACCTGTGATTCGGTTGATCGGCTGCCGGGCGAGTTGGAATTGCCCGGCGACATCGAAGAAGGCGATTACCTCGTGTTTCACGGTATGGGTGCCTATTCGATGGCAACCAACACGCGCTTCAATGGCTTTGGCGAAATGACCGTTTCTACCAGCATGTCGCTTGCTCTCTGAGGCGTTTTGGCACTGGTTTGAATTGAACCCCGCCCTATAGTTGGGCGGGGTTTTTGTTGGGGTTGGCGTGCCGGGGCGTTTCATCAGACGGATTGTGGCGTTGTTGGGCGGGCGCAAGCCAACACCCCCCACCGGCGATTTGCACCTTCCACACCGCGCCCCGGTCGATCATGTGGTGCTGCTTGATGGCACGCAGGGCAAGCTTCGCGGTGTCGATCAAACCTCGATCGGGCGTATTTACGAGCTTCTGCGCGAGGCGTCGCCGCGCGGTTCCATCCGCTATGGCCAAGGGCTTCAATGGAATGAATGGGGGCAGTTTTCCCATTCCATTCTGGGCTGGGGCATCGAACAGCAGATCCACCGCACCTATGGCTGGCTTGCAACGCGCTACCGCCCCGGCGACCGCATCTTTTTGCTGGGCTATTCGCGCGGCGCTTTCGCGGTGCGCTCGCTTGCGGGCATCATCGACCGGGTGGGGCTGTTGCGCGCTGATGCAGCAACCGAACGCAACGTGCACCTTGCGTGGCGCTACTATGAAGCGAACGAAGTTCGCCCAGGCACCGAGGCGTTTCGGCGGCGCTTCTGCCACCCCACGGTCGAGATCGAAATGGTCGGCGTTTTCGATACGGTGATGGCGCTGGGGTTTCGCTTTCCGCTCGCTTGGGTGTTTTCAGAGCCGCGCACGCGCTTTCACAACGCCTCCTTGGGCCGCATCGTGCGCCATGGCTATCAGGCGCTTGCGCTTAATGAAACACGCTCGGTCTTTGAACCGCAGGTGTGGGACACGCAGGATACCGGCGCGCTTGGGGTTGAACAGGTGTGGTTTCGCGGCTGCCACGGCGATATCGGTGGCCAGCTTGGGCATGATGAAGCTGCGCGCCCTTTGGCGAACATCCCGCTGGTCTGGATGCTTGAGCGGATGGAGCATCTGGGCCTTGCCTTGCCCGAGGGTTGGCGCGACCGTTTTCCTTGTGATCCGCAGGCACCTTCTGTCGGGTCGTGGCGGGGGTGGAGCAAATTGTTTTGGCTGCGCGCACCGCGCGTTGTCGGGCGCGACCCATCCGAAAGCATCCATGAAAGCGCCGTGGGCGCACGCATGGGCTGGCGCGCGCTGATCCGCCCCGACATCTGGCGGCGCAGGCCAGCATCAGTCGGTGGGGCTGCCCATGATAAGACAGGTGGTGGAACCGGTCGCGTATAGCTTGCCATCGGTGATGCCCCGAATCTCGCCGCGCGCGATTCCGGTTGAACGGCCAACGTGCTGCGCCTCGCCCACCGCCTCGATTTCAACGCCAAGCGGCAAGGCGCGGGCGATGTTGATGCGGTATTCGAGCGTCGTGTAATATTGCCCCTTGGGCACCTTGGTCATCACCGCGCAAGCCATGCAGCTATCAAGCAGCGTTCCATACCAGCCGCCGTGCACGCCGCTCATCGGGTTCGTGTGTTCAAAAAGCGCCGAGCCACGAAAGACCACGCGCCCCGGTTCAACCGAATGAAGGGT
>NZ_JBFHIA010000278.1:0-3570 GCF_041596715.1 Phaeovulum sp. | reverse complement strand
TTGACGCCCTTCGACAGCGCGGCAAAGCCCTTGGTCGGTTCGGGGATCAGCTTGTAGAGCACGCGCAATTCCGCGCGAAGCGCGTCGAGTTCGCCTTGATATTGCATTTAGATCTCCTGTCAGGTGTCGCGTGAATCGCGACAGATATGCAGGTGTTTGAATATTTATGCAAGACGCCCCGGCGCAAGGGCTGCAACCGTCGCTGCGTCAATTTGTGGCTGGCGGCCCGCGATCAGATCGGCGGCAAGGGCACTGGCGGCGGGCGAGGTCTGAAAGCCATAGCCGCCTTGGCCCGCTAGCCAGAAAAATGCCGGATCGCGTGGATCGGGGCCGATCACCAGCACCCGGTCGGGGGCGAAGGTGCGCAGGCCCGCCCAACTTGCCAGCAGCCGGGTTACGGGTTCGCGCACCATCTCTTCGTAGCGCGCGAGCCCCTCGGCAAGCACCATGTCATCGGCCCATGCGTCATGCGGCGTCATCGGGTGTTCGTCGGCGGGGCTGACGATCAGCGCGCCTGCGTCGGGTTTGGCATACCAGCTTTCGCCCGCACTGAAGATCATCGGCCAGCCAGAAACGTCGTGGCCGCCCGGCGCGGGGATACGCGCCATCGAGCGGCGGAAAGGCGTGAAGCCGAGTGTTGCCACCCCCGCCATCGCCGCGACCTCGTCCACCCACGCACCGGCGGCGTTGACCAGCATCCGCGCCTCGATTGGGCCCTTGGGTGTGGCCGCCACCCAGCCTTGGGCGGTGCGCGTGATCGCCTCGGCACGGGTGCCGGTCAGGATTTGCGCGCCGTTGCTGCGGGCCTCGCGGGCGAAGTTCTGCAACAATAGATCGGTATCGATATCCCAAGCGTGGTCGGCATGCGCTGCAAAGGCAAGCACATCGGGGTTTAGCACCGGAACTTGTGCCACAGCCTCGGCGGGGCTGATCGGGTTCAGATGCATCGACGCCACGTCATGGCGAAAGGCTGCTTCGTCGCTTGCCTTGGCCACCACCATCATGCCGCGCGGGCTAAGCACGCCGCCATTCGCGTGGCGGTGATGTTCTTCAGATGCGTAAGACAGCGCCACCACGGGGGCCGCGCCATAGCGCGGCTCGAACAATGCGGCCGAGCGGCCGGATGCGTGGTGGGCCAGATGCGTCTCTGCCTCGATCAGCGTGACGCTGCCCAGATGCGACAGTCGCGCCGCCGCCGATACCCCGGCGATGCCGCCGCCTATGATGAGAAAATCCTGTGTCATGCCGCCGTTCTGGCATGAGCTAGGCGCAGGGGGAAGGGGGCAAAGGTGTCAAAGTTTCGCAGGTCTTGCGCCCCGGCTGGCAAAAAGTGCGGCGGCGATGATGAGTGCTGCGCCCATCGCCAGCGCCACGGTCGGGGTTTCGCCAAAAACGAAATACCCCACCCCCGCGGAAAGCACGAGCGAGCTATAGCCAAGCGGCGCCAGAACCCCGGTATCGCCCCAGAATTGCGCGCGCAAAAAGCAGAACTGCGCCGATTGCGCGAAGACGCCGATCAAAAGCAGTGGCAGCAGCTTGTCGCCCACCGGTTGCCAATACCAGATCGCGGGCCCCGCGCTGAGCAGTGCCAGCCCGCCGGTATAGCTGAGCATCATCACCAGCGGCGCTTCGGCGCGCATCTGCCGGGTTACGATCACCGCGGCGGTGCCGGTGATGACCGTGGCGATCAGCGCCAGAAGCCCTGCGTTGGCGGCAAGCTGGCCGGGCTGCACCGCGATCAGCACCCCCAGCAGACCCACGGCCCCAGCAACCCACTGACGCGGGCGGATCGCCTCGTGCAGCAGCACCGCGGCCATGCCCATCAGCAGCAGCGGCCGGGTAAAGTTGATCGCGGTAAACAGCGCCATCGGCAGGTGCGAGACCGCGTAAAAGCTGGTGGTCAGCGTCAGCGTGCTGAGCACGATGCGCAAGCTGTGCAGCCCCGGCTGATGCGCCTTGAGCGGCACCCGGCTTTGCCACAGGATCGGTGCCAGCAGCACAAGACCCGTCAGTGCGCGCACAAAGACCAGTTGCACCGAGGGCAGATCGACCCCCATCGACTTGACGATCGCCAGCGCCCAGATGTTCAGCGCCATGTCTGCCAATAGCCAGGCGCCGCCGCGAAAATTGTTCCGCTGGGCGGCACCGTCAGGTTCGGCAGGGGATGCGCTCATGATGCAGGGGCGATGAGGTTTGCCATCAGGCGGAAGCCACCGGGCACCAGCCCCTCCATCTGCAAATGCAGGATCAGCGCGCAATGGCTGTGCCGGCCGGCACCGATGCGGGCAGACAAAAGCGCCCCACGGTGCGGTGCCTCTTCAGGGTCGGCCATTTCCAGAAGCGCTTCATAGGCCGGATCCCAGCTTTTGGCGAAATAAAGCCCACGTTCCTTGACCCAGCCCTGCCAGTCCGCAGGCCCGATCGGGTTGGGGCCGGTCAGCAGCGGATGGTCGGGGATCAGATGGCGCACCGCGGCGGTCTCGTCGGTGACGCGGAAACGCAACGAGGGCTGGCCGATTTCCAGACGCGCGGGCGGGGTGGCGTCGGGGTTCCAGTTATCCCAAGGGCGGTGGTAAAGCGTGACAAGGTTGCCCCCGGCGCGCACCCATGCGTGAATCTGCGGCATCGCCGCGGCCAGCGCCGGGCGCGCTTTGACGGCGAAGATGCCAACTACCAGCGTGTCGAGCTTTGCCAGCCGTTCAGCGCCAAGATCTGCATCGTCCAGCGTTTCCACCACGGCCCCGATGGCGCGCAGCCAGTAATCGACCCGGTCGTGGCCACCGCCGATATAGCCCACACGCGCCGCAGGCACCGCGACATCGGTCACGCAGAGGCGCAGCGTGGCGGGGGCAGCATAGACCAAGGGGCCGGTGTGCGGCTTTTCGATACGGGTAACGGTGCGGGCGGGGTGGCCCTCAACGCTGACCTCGGCGGTTATAAGACCCTCGGCCACATCAGCCGGGGCGTGCAGGGCGGCGCGGCCTTCGCCCGCCTCAAGCCGCCAGCCGGTGGGTAGCGAAAGCTGTGCGCCATCGGTCAGGCGCAGCGGCAGCGAGCGCGGGGCAAGGCGGTTTAGCACATGCGCTTGCGGCTCGATCCGCGCCTCATGGCGCGGCAGCACCGAAAGCGCGCGCTCGGCCGGAAGGGCAAGCGAAATCTCTTGCCCCGCCAGATGCATGGTCAGCGAAAGCGCAACCGGGCCGTTCGGTTGATAGGGGTGGTGCACGGTGGGGTAGGGGTCGGCCTCGGCCGCGTCGGCGGGCAGGGTGATGGCGGTGTCGCTGATGCGCCAGCCTTGCGGCGCAAGCCAGCGCAACGCGGCCTTGACCGGGCCGTTCGGCACGTAAAGCGCCAAGCTTGCCCCAACCGTCTCGCCGGGGTGCGCGAAGTCTTGCGCCAACCGCCCTTCGGCGCGCAGCCCCGAGGCGAGGTAGATGACGCGCGCAAGTTCGGCCTCTTTGCGCGCCAGACGGTGCAGCAGCGCATCGGCCTGTGATTTTGGGCAGGCCGCGCGAAGTCTGCGCAGCGCCTGCACGGCGGCGGCCGCTGCACGCAGAACCGCGCCGGTGT
>NZ_JBFHIA010000277.1:0-3574 GCF_041596715.1 Phaeovulum sp. | reverse complement strand
GACGATGAACTGGTCGAAGTCACGCCCAAGGCGATCCGCATGCGCAAGCGCTTTCTCGACCCGCACGAACGCAAGCGCGCCGCCAAGGCTAGCTGATAGCCCTGCATGTGGCGGCCCTTTGCATGGGGCCGCCATGGGCGCAGAAATGCGCGCGAGAGACGCGGTTCCCGGCATGACTGTTTGGCCCAACGCTTAGCGGGTGCTTTTCCAGATAGTTTTGGCGGCCAAAGCGCCCATGTAATACCGCCGGTTCGCACGCCCTGATAGCGCGCGGGCACTGACTCGAACTGTGCCCCCAGCGCGTATGGCACCGGCTTTCCGACGCCGAAGAAACCGTGGGCTATGCCGCGCCGGGTAAACCCGGCAAAGCGCGGTGCGGCAACTCAAAGCGCCAGCCCGCGCCGCCCCGCCAGATCGGTGAAATACTGCCACGCAACGCGGCCCGAGCGCGCACCGCGCGTGGCCTGCCATTCAATCGCCTCGGCACGCAGCGTGTCCGGGTCGATCTGAACGCCCCACGCGGCGCAATAACCTGCAATCATGGCCAAATATTCATCCTGACCACAGGGATGAAAACCGAGCCAAAGCCCGAAACGGTCTGAAAGCGAAACCTTTTCCTCGACCGCCTCGGATGGGTTTATCGCGGTGGAGCGTTCGTTTTCGATCATGTCGCGCGGCATCAGGTGGCGGCGGTTCGATGTGGCGTAAAGCAACACATTGGCCGGACGCCCCTCGATACCACCGTCCAGCACGGCCTTGAGCGACTTGTAGTGCTGATCGTCAGCCGAAAACGACAGATCGTCGCAAAACAGCACGAAGCGGCGCGGAGCAGCAGCGCGCAACAGCGCCAGAAGCCGCGGCACCGAGGCAAGATCGTCGCGCGCCAGTTCAACCAGCGTTAGCGCGTGCCCACGCGCCAGCACCGCCGCATGCACCGCCTTGACCAGCGACGATTTGCCCATGCCGCGCGCGCCCCAAAGAAGCGCATTGTTGGCCGCGTGGCCCGCCGCAAATTGCTCGGTATTGGCCAAAAGCGTATCGCGCGCGCGGTCAATGCCCACCAAAAGCCGCAGATCGACCTGCGCCACCACTGCAATCGGTTCCAGCCGGTCAGGACCGGTGTGCCAGACAAAGGCCGAAGCGGCCGTGAAATCGGGTGCTGCCACAGGCGGAGGTGCAAGACGCTCTAGCGCCGCGGCAATACGCTCAAGCGGCTCGGTCATTTTTTCGCCCCGTCGGGCGTCGCCTCTTCGGGCTCGTCAGGCTCGTCTTCCACCCAAAGCCCCTCGGCACGCAGTTGCGCCTCGCGCTTTTTCTCGATCCGCGCGACGAGGAAGATCGAAACTTCGTAAAGCCCGTAGATCACCGTGAAAAGCACGATCTGCGAGATCACGTCAGGCGGCGTGGCGAGCGCGGCCAAAAGCAGGATGCTGACAATTGCGTAACGACGGATTCGCCGCAGCGATTCTGCCGAAACCAGCCCCGCCTTGCCCATCAACGTCAACAGAACCGGTAGCTGGAAACAAAGGCCGAAGGCGAGAATGAACTTGATGGTCAGGCCAAGATACTCCTGCACCGAACCTTGGAACAAAATCCCCGCCTCGGCCAAAGGCACAGAATCGGCTGCAACACCATCGGGCGTTGTGGCCAGAAGCGGCCCTTGCTGGAAGCCGAGAAAGAAGCTGAAGGCCATCGGCAGGATCGCATAATAGGCAAATGCCGCGCCCAGCAAGAACATCGCGGGCGATGCCACAAGAAATGGCAGCAGCGCGTTCTTTTCTTTGCGGTAAAGCCCCGGGGCTACAAACCGCCAAAGTTGATAGCCGATGATCGGAAAGGCCAGCGCAAACCCGCCGAGAAACGAGATCGAGACGGCAACGAAGAAGCCTTCCTGCAATTTGATCAACACCAGACCGCAGTCTTGGCCGCGGTCAAACAGCGCCGCGCAGATCGGGCGGGTCAGAAAGTTGAAGATCGGGTTCCAAACGGTAAAGCACAGCAGCATCGCCACGGTAAAGGCGGCAACCGACCAGATCAGACGTTTGCGCAGCTCGGCCAGATGTTCGATCAGGGGCGCGGCAGAGGCATCGACTTCTTCTTGCGCGGCGGCCTCGCTCATGCCTTGTCCCCTTGGTTACCTTTGGCGGCGGCTTTGCGCGGTGCCCGTGGGCGCGGCGCTGCGGCAGGCGCGGCCTTGGCGTTGTCGCTTGCGGGCTTGCGTGCACCGCCGCTGGCAGGCTTTGCCGCCTTTGGTGCGGCGGCAGCGGGTTTGGCCGCCGTAGCCGCGCTTGATGTGGCATTGGGTGCCCCGGCGCTGGCAGGCGCTGGCGCGGCCACTGCGGCAGGTGTGGCCGCCGCTGGCGCTGCGATCTTGGGCTCTGGCAACGGGCCGGGCTGGTAGCCCCCCTTCAGCTTCGGGTCCCATTTCTCGAACGCCTTGGCCGCATCTTCCAGCGCGTCAAGCCCAAGCGCCTTCTTCGAGGTCAAGCCCTTCAGGTCGTCGCTGGTTTCTTTCAGACCCGTGGTCTTTGCCGCATCTTCCATCGCCCGCGAAAACTCGCGCGCCATGCTGCGTGCCTTGGCAGTAAAACGGCCGAGTGTATGGAACATGCCGGGCAAGTCCTTGGGGCCGACCACGATCAACGCCACAACGCCAATCACCAGCAATTCGCTGCCGCCGATGTCAAACATCCTGCCCCAACCCCCGCGCCGCTACGCCGACTTGCCTGCGATCAGACCTTGTCTTTCGACTTTCCGGCCTCGGGAGTCACGTCGAGCGCATCTTCCGATGCCGCTTTCTCGATCTCTTCGCTGCCTTCCTTGATACCACGCTTGAACGAGGTAATGCCCTTGCCGACCTCGCCCATCAGCGAAGAGATCTTGCCGCGCCCGAACAGCACCAGCACGACCACCGCAATAAGCAAAAGCCCCAAGGGGCCGATATTGTTGAACATGCGTTCATCCTCCATGCCGCCGCGACCGCGAGGCGCGGCATATGCCTCCATGTATGGCCTTGTGCGCGCCAATCAAAGCCCCTTTGGGGGCGCGACGTAGTTTTTTTCTGCGCCGCGCTTGCGCAAGTGGCCGCGCTGCGCCAGCTATGGCAAGAAGGAGCCCGATGGATACTGTATTTGCCCTGACTGCCTTTGTCACCCTGTTCGTGGTCGTAGACCCGATCGGGCTTGCCCCCGTGTTCGTGGCGCTGACCGGCGGCATGGAGGCGCGCGCGCGCCGACACATAGCATTGCGTGCCGTGTCGATTGCGGCGGTCTTGCTGACGCTCTTCGGGCTATTGGGCGACCGGCTTCTGGGCGGCATCGGCATCACCCTGCCCGCGTTTCGCATCGCAGGTGGCGTGCTCCTCTTTCTCACCGCACTCGACATGCTGTTCGAGCGGCGCACACAGCGGCGCGAGGGCCAGCACCCCGCACACGCCGACGACCCATCGGTATTTCCGCTCGCCACGCCGCTGATCGCAGGCCCTGGGGCACTGGCCACGATGATTCTGCTGACCGGGCAGGCAGGTGGTTGGGGCGGCGTTCTGCTGGTCCATCTGGTCATGGCGGCGGTGCTT
>NZ_JBFHIA010000276.1:0-3576 GCF_041596715.1 Phaeovulum sp. | reverse complement strand
GGGTGCCGCGATCGCTGCAATGACGCCTGCGGGCATCACCGCCGTGCCCATCACCGGCACCACGAGAAGGTTGGCTAGCAGCCCGTATTCCTGCATCCGATTGAAATGCACAGCGGCAATCGGTGCCGAGGCAAACCCCGCAGCCAGCGAGGATAGGGTCAACATCGCCGCCGGTTTCAGCATCGCAGGCACGAGGTGCTGCACCGCCGCCCAAGGCCGATACACCAGAATCAATGCCACCGTCGCGCCGAACGACATCTGAAAACCCGGCTCCACCAGACTCTCAGGCTCTTTCACCAGCAGCACCAGTGCGGCCACCGCCACGGTGCGCAGGCTGATGGCGCGGCGGTCAACCAGCACGGCCACTAACATCGTCGCGGCCATCACATAGGCGCGTTCTGTCGCCACATTGGGCCCGGCGACCCAAAGGTAGATGCTTGCCGCCAGCAACGCCACCGCCGCCGCGATCTTCTTGACCGGCAACCACAGCGCCAGACTGCCCGCCAGCGCAAGCCCATAGCGCAGCGCGGCAAAGACAAACCCTGCCAACATGCCCATGTGCAGGCCCGAGATCGAAACGATGTGATAAAGGTTCGAGGCACGCATCGAGGCGTTGGTCGCCTCGGCTATGGCAGAGCGGTCACCCGTCATCAACGCCGCGGCAACCGCGCCCGCCTGCCCCGGCATACGCGCTTGCATTGCAGCCGAAAGGCGCATCCGCAGCCGATGCCCGGCCAGTGCCCAATCGCCAGCCTCAGGTGACGCGGCAAGCAGCACAGGCGCGCGGACATAGCCCACCGCGCCCAACCCTGAAAACCAAGAGTTACGCCGGAAATCATAGCTGTGTGGTGAGGCGGGGCCAGCCGGTGGCATCAGGTTCGCGGTCATCATCACACGCTGCCCCGGCTCGGCCAAAAGCTGCGATTGATCGCCGTGCAGGGCCACCCGCAACGTGGCCGGAGTGCGAGAGGGGGGCGTGTCTTCCAACACCACGCGGTCAAGCGTGAGGCGGATGTAATCAGCCCCAGACCTGTCGATCGCGATGATCCGGCCTTCGACCGGGCCGTAATAGCGAAAGCCGATCACCGGTGCCGCCAGATCATGCGCGCGGTACCCGGCCAGCAAAAAACCCGCCGCCGTCACCGCCAGCGCGGCAAAGGGCATGCGCGCGGCATCGGGCGCGCGCATCCACCCCGCGCCACCCAGCACCGCGCAGATGAAAGCCAGCGTATAGCTTGCCCGCCCCGGCTCCCAGTCAAGCGCGAACCATAGCCCGATGCCCGCCCCCAGCCAGATCGGCAGCCACAAAAAGAGGTCTGCACGCGCCGCGGCAAGTGCTGCGAGCGGATGGCGCAGCCCACCCCACGCCGCCGCCGCGCGCCGATCGGGGGCGGTGTGCGCTGCGCCCTCATATGGCTCGGCAAGACTGGCCAATCTTGTTTCTCCGCGCATCCTTGCCTAAGGATCGGCGCGAAAGCCTAACCGGCTCATGGTTACCGAAAGGTTAATGCAGATGTCCTCCTCCACTCCCGCCCCGGTGGTCACTCGGTTCGCGCCCTCGCCCACGGGCTATCTGCACATCGGCGGCGCGCGCACGGCGCTGTTCAACTGGCTCTATGCCCGCGGGCGTGGTGGCAAGTTTTTGCTGCGTATCGAAGATACCGACCGCGAGCGTTCCACCCCCGAGGCCACGGCGGCCATTCTGCGTGGGCTCGAATGGTTGGGGCTCGATTGGGACGGTGAGGCGATCAGCCAGTTCGCGCGGCGCGAGCGGCATGCCGAAGTGGCGCGCGAGATGCTGGCGCGCGGGGCCGCCTACAAATGCTTTTCAACCCAGCAAGAGATCGAAGCCTTCCGCGAGGCGGCCCGCGCCGATGGCCGCTCGACCCTGTTTCAAAGCCCTTGGCGCGACGCCGACCCCGCCAGCCACCCCGATGCGCCTTTCGTGATCCGCCTGAAGGCCCCGCGCGAGGGCGCTACGGTGATCGAAGATGCGGTTCAGGGCACGGTCACCTTTGGCAACGACCAGATCGACGACATGGTTTGTTTACGCTCTGATGGCACACCCACCTATATGCACGCCGTTGTGGTGGACGATCATGACATGGCAGTAACCCATATCATCCGCGGCGATGACCATCTGACCAATGCCGCGCGGCAAGTGCAAATCTACCGCGCAATGGGTTGGCCGGTGCCGGTTTTCGCGCATATCCCGCTGATCCACGGCCCCGACGGCAAAAAGCTGAGCAAGCGCCACGGCGCGGTCGGGCTCGAAGAATATCAGGCGATGGGCTACCCGGCGGCGGGCATGCGCAACTACCTCACCCGCCTCGGCTGGAGCCACGGCGACGACGAACTTTTCGACGACGCGCAGGCGCGAGACTGGTTCGATCTACCGGGAATCGGGCGCGCCCCGGCGCGGCTTGATTTCAAGAAACTCGAAAGCGTTTCGGGCTATCATATCGCGCGGGCCGATGACGCAGATCTTTTGCCAGAAATTGCGGCATATCTGGCCGCAGCCGGTAAGCCTGCGCTCAGCGCAACGCAGCGCGAAGGGTTGCGCCAAGCACTGCCCTTTACCAAGGAACGCGCAAAGACCTTTCCGGAACTTCTTGAAAAAGCACATTTTGCGCTGACCACCCGGCCGCTGGAGCTTGAACCGAAAGCGGCGGCGGCACTCGATTCGGCTGCCCGCGAACTGTTGCGAGATTTGACGCCGCATTTGCAAAATGCTAGCTGGACACGAGAGGCGCTCGAGGCCTCTGCAGCCACGGTTGCAGAGGCACATGGTCTTGGTCTTGGCAAACTCGCCGGGCCATTGCGGGCGGCACTCGCAGGGCGCATTGTAACGCCTAGCGTTTTCGACATGATGCTGGTGCTTGGCCGCGATGAAACGCTGGCGCGCATTGGCGACCAGGTGGCCTGAACGGGCCACCATCGAGAGGGATAACGCCCGACGTGATCGGGCAATGCGAGAGGGAAAAACATGGCCGAGACCAAGACCGCAACTCTGAACCTCGACGGAAAAACATATACCCTGCCAATTCTTAGTCCGTCCGTCGGCCCCGACGTGCTCGACATCCGCAAGCTTTATGGCGAAGCCGATGTCTTTACCTATGACCCGGGCTTCACCTCGACCGCCGCTTGCGAAAGCGCGATCACCTATATCGACGGCGACAAGGGAGAGTTGCTGTATCGCGGCTACCCGATCGAACAACTGGCGGAAAACTCGCATTTTCTCGAAGTCTGCTATCTGCTGTTGAATGGCGAACTGCCCTCGCCCAAGCAGATAACCGATTTCGAAGGTCGCATCACGCGCCACACAATGGTGCATGAGCAGATGCACTACTTCTTCCGCGGTTTCCGCCGTGACAGCCACCCGATGGCGACGATGGTGGGCGTGGTCGGCGCGATGTCGGCCTTCTACCACGACAGTCTCGATATCAATGACCCGTGGCAACGCGAAGTGGCGGCAATGCGCATGATCGCGAAATTGCCGACGATTGCGGCGATGGCGTTCAAATATTCGGTTGGCCAGCCCTTCGTCTACCCGCGCAATGACCTCGATTATGCGTC
>NZ_JBFHIA010000275.1:0-3659 GCF_041596715.1 Phaeovulum sp. | reverse complement strand
GTCTAGATCTGGGCAAAGTCGCAGGGCCGCACGAAGATCATCCCGAAAGCGGCTCTCTTCCAGCAAAAAACGCACTGCTTCGTGTCGGCGGGCTATCTCGGCAAGATTGCGCGACGGGGCGGCAATGCGTCGCTCCATCAATCGCCCGCCTGCTGCCGTGACGCTGCGGTCAATCACCGCCAGAAGCGAGCCTTCTCGCCCACCTGAAAGTGCCTGCGTCAGCTCAAGGTTGCGCCGGGTCGCTGCGTCGATCTGCATGGCGCTCGTCGCGTCTTCGCGCTGTGGCGCGTGCAGCAGCGGCAATTTGCCGCGCTGCGTCAGCTCCAGATAGTCGGCAATGGCCCCCATCGCGGCCATTTCGGCGCGCCTAAAACTGCCAAACGCGTCAAGCGTGCGCACCGCGAACAGCGCGCAAAGCCGTTTCTCTGCATTCTGGCTGTCAAAACTCGCACGCGCCAGCGGCGTAAGCGCGGCACGTGACTCGGTAACCAAGCCTTCCAAATCAGCCTGATGCGTTTCGCTGACCAGAACTTCACGGGGTGCCAATCGCGCCAGCTCTGGGGCAAGCCGCACCAGCGGGCAGGGCATCACCCGAAACTCGCCTGTCGAAATATCGACCCAAGCCAGCGCCGCCTCATCACGCACCTCGGCCCATGCGGCGAGAAAATTGTGCCGCCGCGCTTCTAGCAGGCTTTCCTCGGTCAGCGTGCCGGGTGTGACCAGCCGCACCACTTGCCGCGCCACAACCGATTTTGCGCCGCGCTTGCGCGCTTCAGCCGGGTTTTCCATTTGCTCGGCAATCGCCACGCGAAACCCTTTGCGGATCAGCGTCAGAAGATAGCCTTCGGCGGCATGTGCAGGAACGCCGCACATCTGAATATCTTGGCCAAGATGCTGCCCGCGTTTTGTGAGCGCTATGTCCAGCGCCGCAGAGGCCGCGACCGCGTCCTCGAAGAACATCTCGAAAAAATCGCCCATGCGATAAAACAGCAAGGCACCGGGGTTTGCCGCCTTGATTTCAAGGTATTGCGCCATCATTGGCGTGACTGCATCGCTGCTCATCTTCGGCCTTGTTTTCCCCGCACCTGCTCTTTCTAGTGGCGCACAACGCGAAAGCAAACCGATCCGACCAAAAGCGCGCGGAAATCCTTCAAAGCGCGCGCCGAGGGCGCTTGCGAACCTTGTGGGTGATGTTACGGCATTGGTTCGGGGCATTGCCTTGCTTGCTTGCCCACTTGTGGCGCGGGGGCGGCTTTTTGCCGCGAAACTACGCATTTGCCGCGATTCGGGCTGCGTGCGCCTATTAAGTTGCGGGTTTTGGCCCTTGCCGGGCCCAGTGCGACGCTTGGCCTTGCGCTGCAAGGTTGAGGCAAGGCCGAAGCGGGCGTATGCAACGCTGAACGCATGAGGAATCGCGCCATGACAAGCAAGCACCGTATCACACCGGAAGAAGCGCTCGCCTATCACCACGAGCCGCGCCCCGGAAAATACGAGATCGCGGCCACCAAGCCGATGACAACGCAACGCGACCTCAGCCTTGCCTATAGTCCCGGCGTCGCTGTGCCAGTTCAGGCAATCGCCGATGCGCCCGAAACCGCCTATGACTATACCGTCAAGGGCAACATGGTGGCCGTAGTAACAAACGGGACCGCCATTCTGGGCATGGGCAACCTTGGCGCACTGGCCGCAAAGCCGGTGATGGAAGGCAAGGCGGTTTTGTTCAAGCGCTTTGCCGACGTAAACGCGATCGACATCGAGCTTGATACCGAAGACCCCGAAGAGATCATTCAGGCCGTAAAGCTGATGGCCCCGACCTTCGGCGGCATCAACCTTGAAGACATCAAGGCGCCGGAATGTTTCATCATCGAGCAGCGTCTGAAAGAAATCTGCGACATCCCTGTGTTTCACGATGACCAGCACGGCACTGCGGTTATCTGCGCGGCCGGGATGATCAACGCGCTCGAAATAACGGGCAAGCGGATCGAAGATTGCAGCATCGTGCTGAACGGTGCCGGTGCGGCTGGGATTGCCTGCCTAGAGCTGCTCAAGACCATGGGCGCGCAGCACGACAACTGCATCATGTGCGACACCAAAGGCGTGATCTATCAGGGCCGCACCGAAGGTATGAACCAGTGGAAATCGGCCCATGCCGCGCGCACCGACGCGCGCACACTTGTTGACGCCATGAAGGACGCTGACGTTTTTCTTGGCGTTTCAGCAAAGGGTGCGGTGACGCCCGAAATGGTGGCCAGCATGGCCCCGAACCCGGTCATTTTCGCCATGGCGAACCCTGACCCAGAGATCACCCCGGAAGAGGTGCACGCCGTGCGCAGCGATGCGATCGTGGCGACCGGGCGATCCGACTACCCCAATCAGGTCAACAACGTTTTGGGCTTTCCCTACCTTTTCCGCGGCGCGCTCGACATCCATGCCCGCGCGATCAACGACGAGATGAAACTGGCCTGCGCACACGCACTTGCTGCGCTGGCGCGCGAAGATGTGCCCGACGAAGTGGCAATGGCCTATGGGCGCAAGCTGAACTTTGGGCGCGATTACATCATCCCCACGCCATTCGATCCGCGGCTGATCTATACGATCCCGCAGGCGGTGGCGAAAGCGGGCATGGAAACTGGGGTGGCGCGCCGCCCGATTATCGACATGGCGACCTATGAGCTAAGCCTCAAGGCACGGATGGATCCGACAGCCGCGATACTGCAAGGTATTCACAGCCGCGCCAGAGCGGCGCAGGCCCGAATGATCTTTGCCGAAGGCGACGATCCGCGCGTATTGCGCGCGGCGGTGGCGTGGCAACGCTCTGGCCAAGGCAAGGCGTTGGTCGTGGGGCGCGAGCTGGATGTGAAGGCCAAGCTCGAAGCAGTGGGGCTGGGCGATGCGGCGCGCGAGTTGACCGTGGTGAACTCGGCCAACACCCGCCACATCGAGGCCTATCGCGATTTCATCTATCGTCGCCTGCAACGCCGGGGTGTCGATCGTGAAGATGCGCACCGTCTTGCCAACCGCGATCGCCATGTATTCGCGGCGCTTATGCTGGCGCATGGGCACGGCGACGGCATGGTCACTGGTGCTACCCGAAAGGGCGCGCATATCATGGCGATGATCAACCACGTTTTCGATGCAAAAGCCTCGGACGGCGCAGTTGGCATAACCGCGGTGCTGCACAAGGGCCGGATCGTGCTGATCGGCGATACGCTGGTGCACGAATGGCCTGATGAACACGACCTTGCCGATATCGCCGAGCGCGGCGCGCAGGTCGCGCGCGGGCTTGGGCTGGTGCCGCGTGTGGCATTTCTATCGTTTTCGACCTTTGGTTACCCGGTCAGCGAGCGGGCAACGAAGATGTATGAGGCCGCCAAGGTGCTTGATGGCCGCCGCGTCGACTTCGAATACGAGGGCGAAATGACCGTGGATGTCGCGCTCAATACCGAGCAGATGGCCAATTATCCCTTCTGCCGCCTGACCGGGCCAGCCAACGTGCTGGTGGTTCCGGCGCGCCACTCTGCCTCGATCTCGATCAAGTTGATGCAAGAAATGGCGGGCGCAACGGTGATCGGGCCAATTCTGACAGGGGTAGAGAAACCCATCCAGATCTGCTCTTCCTCCTCGACCGTGAACGACATTCTCAACATGGCCGCAATCGC
>NZ_JBFHIA010000274.1:0-3662 GCF_041596715.1 Phaeovulum sp. | reverse complement strand
GCAGGATCGTTTGCTTCTGATACACAGAGGCCTATCACATGGCTCGAGGGAGAGCTGATCGAGACGAGCCATGAGCGATATCGGTTTTTCCATCCTGCTGCTTTCCTTGGTTGCCATCATTGGGCTGCTGATCGGTGCCGCGCGAATCCGTGGCGTCGGGCTGGGGATCGGCGGGGTGCTTTTCGGCGGCATTTTGGTGGGCCATTTCGTGCACCAAGGTGGCTGGGAAATTGACAAGAACGCCTTGCAATTCATCAAGGAGTTCGGCCTGATCCTGTTTGTCTATTCGATCGGCAATCAGGTTGGCCCGGGTTTCTTTGCCTCGTTGCGGCGCACCGGACTAAGGCTCAACGCGCTTGCCGGGGCAATTGTGCTGCTGGGGGCACTGACCACGCTGGCGCTCTATTACGTTTTCGGCGTAGCGCCCGAGGTTCTGCTTGGGGTCTATTCCGGCGCGGTGACAAACACGCCCTCGCTTGCCGCCGGGCAACAGATTCTGACCGAACTTGGCCAACCCGCCGCCACCACAAACATCATGGGCCTTGGCTATGCGATGGCATATCCTTTCGGCATTCTGGGCATCCTGCTTGCGATGTGGTTGATCCGGGTGGTTTTCGGCATCCTCATTCCGACAGAAGCGGCCGCGAGCGAGGCTGCAAACGGCGCAGGGCACGGTGGGCTGTTTGCAGCCAATGTCGAGGTTCGCAACGCCAATATTGACGGTATCAGCTGCGCCGAACTGGCCGAGTTGATCGGTGACAAGGTGATCTGTTCGCGGCTGAAATCGGGCGGCGCGCTCAAGGTGCCCGGCCCCGAGGTGCGGCTTGCGACGGGCGACCTGCTGCATCTGGTCGCCTCGAATGCCTCCGCCCTTCACCGCGCCGCGCTGATCGTCGGCAAAGAGGTGGCGGAATCGCTTTCGACCAAGGGCACCGGCTTTCGTTCCGAACGTGTTGTGGTCACCAACGAGGCCGTGCTGGGCAAGCACATTGCCGATCTTGTGATGCAAGCGCATGGCGAGGTGGTGATCTCGCGCCTGCACCGCGCGGGGGTAGAGCTTGTGGCGCAGCCGGGTGCGGTGCTGCAATTCGGTGACATTCTCAATATCGTGGGCCCCGCTGAAGCGATCGAGCGGTTGGCCGCGCGGGTTGGCAATGCATCGGCCAAGCTCAGTCAGGTGCAGATGATGCCGATCTTCATCGGCATCGGGCTTGGCGTTCTATTGGGCTCGCTGCCCATACCCTTTCCCAGCTTGCCCGCGCCGTTGCGGCTGGGGTTGGCGGGCGGGCCGCTGATTGCCGCGATCCTTTTGGCGCGGCTGGGCAGTTTCGGGCGGCTTTACTGGTTTATGCCGCCCAGCGCCAATCTGGCGCTGCGCGAAATTGGCATCGTGCTTTTTCTGGCGGTGGTCGGGCTCGACTCGGGCGCGGGTTTTGTCGAAACGCTAACGAAGGGCGGCGGGTTGGTCTGGATGGGTTATGGCGCGCTTATCACCCTCTTCCCACTGCTTATCGTCGGCATCTTCGCGCGCAGAGCGCTGGGGATGAACTATCTGACGATTTGCGGCCTGTTGGCGGGTTCGATGACCGATCCACCGGCGCTTGCCTTTGCCAACAACGTGCACCCCGGTTCGGGCGCTCCGGCGCTGGCTTATGCAACGGTCTACCCGCTTGTGATGTGCCTGCGTATCCTGTCACCGCAAATCATGGCGATCATCCTGTTCTACGGGCTCTAGGGACGGGCCGGAAGGCGCACTTGCCTTTCCTCTTGCGCCTGCGCTTGTGCCACGGGGGGCTGATCTGGCGAAACCTCGATTGCCCTGCACAAGGGCACGGCTACCTGCACGATCGCCTGCCCGGTGCGCACCCCCCCCATCTCGCCTGCGGCATAGTTTCCGTCGTGACGGCGCGGTGGCAGCTTGCCGATCACTTTCTTGCGCAACGAAACCGGGCGCAACGGCTTGGGAATCTCGCCCCAAGGAAGCGCAAGCCACGCGGCGATATAGTCGCCAAGCGCTTGCATGTCGCAGCGTTCGTCAAGCCCGCCGAACACCACCCCCCAACGGTCCTCGGCGCTGATCGAAACGCGACCACGCGGGGTGCAGGCACCAAGGCATTCGTAGGCCAGCACCACCGCCTGCGCGCCAAAGGGGCGCGTTGCAAGTTCGGCCTTGATCGCGCCCAGCAGTGCCGCGCCGCCCCCCTCGTGTCGGCGTCGCCGCTCTACATCGGGGTCGGAACAGGTCAGGCAGACATGCAGTTCAAACTCGGGGGCGGTATCAGGGCGGGGCATCGCGGCTCTCATCTGGTCGGGGTGGATGTCGATTGCGGCGTGGCGGGCCACTCAAGCCTTTGGCGACAGCAAGACCGGTTCGGACGGTGCTGCGCATTGCGCGGGCTGGTCGGTGGAGGGCTGCTGTATCGCTGCGCGGCCCGCCTGCACCTCGCTAGACGCGCTGTGCAGAAACCCCACAGAGGCCAACGCAACCAGCGCAAGCAGCGCCAGCGTAACGCCGCCAAGATAGCCATCACGGTGCCGCACCGCCTTTGCGGCGCGCGGGGTGCGACCGGGGGCTGGCGGCGACTTCGGCTTGGAACTAAGTGACATCTATCCCTCCATCGTTGCGACATAGGCGCGCGAAAGCGGGTGCCGCGCCTCGGCCATGAAAACAGAAACCGGCAGGTCTTCGACAATTCGACCACCGTCGAGCACAGCAATGCGATGCGCCAGCCGCCGCAGCGGTGCGAGGTCGTGGCTGACAATCAGCATCGAAAGGCCACGCTCGGCGTGCACGCGCTCCAAAAGCGCGGTCGCGGCCAGCTGGGCGGTTACGTCCAGCGCCGAAAACGGCTCGTCAAGGATCAGCAGGTCAGGCTCTGCGGCCAGCGCGCGCGCCAGCGCCACGCGCTGGCACTGGCCGCCCGACAGGGCATGTGGCTTGCGCGCGGCCATCGCAGTATCGATGCCCAGCGATCCGAGCAGCGCCCGCGCCCGCGCCGGGCGTGCATGGGGCTGACCGATGCCGTAGCCGTGCAACGTTTCCAGCACCGCCCCCAAGGCAGAAAGATAGGGGCTGAGCGCCTGCATCGGGTCTTGCCAAAGATATTGGATACGGCGGCGCGCGCTGCCCTTGCCCGGCACGATCTCGTGCCCTGCCAGCCGGATCGTTCCCGCCTCTGGCACCTCCAGCCCGACCAGAAGCCGCGCTAAGGTTGACTTGCCAACACCCGAACGGCCGATCAGCCCCACCACTTCGCCCTGCCCGATCGTCAGATCGACGCCAGATAGCACCGCAACGCCCCGAAACTGTTTGTGAAGCCCCGTAAAGCTTAGCATCTGCCCTCCAATTGCGCTGTGGCGCCTGCTATGGCGCGGGCAGCGGCATGTGCGGACCCGGCAAGGTCAGACATCGCTGTATCCTCGATGATCCGCCCGGCCTGCATGACCAGCGTGCGCGGCGCGACCGCGCGCACCGCACGCAGATCGTGGCTGATGAACAAAAGGCTCGCGCCAGTTGCGTCGAGCATGGCGGTAAGTGCGGCCAGTATTTCGCGCTCGGTCAGCACATCAAGCCCGGTGGTCGGTTCATCGGCAATCAGCAGGCTCGGGCGCAGCAAAAGCGCCATCGCGATCAGCACCCGCTGCTTCATGCCGCCCGAAAG